>CALGHA010000020.1 GCA_937915835.1 uncultured Fretibacterium sp.
CTTCATATTCAATCAGACAACGAAGTAAACGGCGAACCGTGTGACAATATCAGCGATAAAAATGCGAGCTATGCCGAACTCACTGCTATATATTGGGCATGGAAAAATTTGAGAAAAATATATCCCGATGTCCAATATGTGGGATTATTTCATTACCGAAGATTTTTTGCCTTTGACGAGAGCAAATCTTTTGCCCCGTTTATCCTCAAGTTAGAAAGCGAGATAAAAAATTACAAAGTTAACTCTGCTAAGGTCATAAAAATTCTCGAGTCGGGAAAAGTTATTCTCTCAAAAGCTCACGCCTTCCCTTTTTCTGTCGCCATGCAATATTTTTCATTCGCATTCAGTGAAGATTATAGATCCGTGAAAGAAATTATACGTGAAAAATTCCCTGATTATTACGATGCTTTTATTGAAGTAATGGAGAAAAACAATAAACTTCATGCCTATAACATGTTCATCATGAAATACGAGGATTTTACGAAATATTGTGAATGGATATTTGAGGCCCTTGCATTGATTGAACCTTATACGAACAGGAATTATAGCGCATGGCAGAGACGTTTATTTATGAGTGAGCGGCTTTTACATGTATACGTACACAAACACAGGATGAAAATAAAGACTTTCAACATGTATTTTTACGGCGAAAAGTCAGAACCTCCATCGAATATTTTAAAACGTTTACGCCGCTGCTGGTCATATTGTAAAGTTGAAATCGCGTTAAGTATACTTAATTTCAGTTTTCGAGGATTGCTTAAGAGATTATTCGAACGTTAAAGCAAAAATAAATCCCCCTCGAAGCTCAAAGGGGGAATAATTATCTAGAAATACAACACATGCTTCACATAATCAGGCCACTTGAATTTTACGGACTTATTCAATACAGCAAAAGCCGCCGAGCCTGAACCTGAAACTCCCCAAGCGTCAGCGCCGCCTTTATCAAACATCGAGAATAACTCATTATATTTCGGGTGCTTAGGAAGCAAAACTTTCAAGAAGTCATTCGGAAGCAAACCCACTCTTTTGCCGGCATTAGCCTGATAAATATCTCGAAACTCAGTGCGTGCAAGCATAATACCTATTCCATAGCCCATAGCATCAAGCGCATCATAAGCCTTTTTCGTCTCAGTTTCCCAGTCTGGAATTGCTATAACTCCGTGAACTTTTTGAGACGGTACCTTCTCAATATGATCTCCAATTCCGGACACTAAAGCCATATTCAGGCCTGAACACAGAAACGGAACATCTGCACCAACTTTTGCCGCAACTTTCTCAGCTCCGAAAAGTGCAAGCACAGCCGCAGCATTCCCGGATCCTGCTCCAAGTCCTGAACCGGGCGGGACGCTCTTATGAATTTTTACGTTTAACGGCGGAATTTTATAGCCTTCAGCACGAGCAATTCTGAGAGCCTTAGCAACGATATTTTCACCAGTGATCGGGATATTCGCGTTTACTATGTCAATTCCTGCCGTCGAGTCCGAAAGATAAAGCACATCTCCGGAAGGTATTTTCAGGAACGTCGAGACAAGATTATGATAACCGTCCTGCCTCTTGCCCATAACACGAAGAGTTAAATTAAGTTTTGCGAAAGTCGGTAGAATTAAACGCATTCCGTCCATCCGAACGGGTCAGTTGTTTTGCCCCACTGAATGCCCGTAAGTTCATTATATAATTTCTGTGCAACCGGGCCAATCATGAAATCATTGACCGTATATTTCTTGTCGTTATAGAACAATTCACCAATCGGCGAGATTACAGCGGCAGTTCCTGTTCCGAAGGCTTCTTCAAGTTTTCCAGTCTCAGCAGCTCCGATAAGCTCATCAACGCTCAATAATCTTTCTTCTACGGGCATTCCCCAGTGTTTTAAGACTTCGATGCAGGATTTACGGGTAATTCCGCCCAAGATTGAACCGTTTTCGAGCGAAGGAGTTACGACAACACCGTTAATCTTAAACATAACGTTCATAGCGCCTACTTCCTCGATATATTTTCTGTGAACGCCGTCAAGCCATAAAACCTGTGAATAACCTTTTGCGAGTGCTCGGTCTCCTGCTCTGTTAGAAGCCGCGTAATTCCCTCCGCATTTCGTGTAACCTGTTCCGCCGCGAACTGCTCTTACGTCCTCAGTCTCAAGCATAATCTTTACGGGTTTAATCCCTTCAGCAAAGTAACTTGCGCTCGGTGAAAGAATTATGCAGAATATAGCCTGATGAATGCCATGTAAAGCGAGCTCCTCATCAGTTGCGAAGATGAACGGGCGAATATAAAGCGAAGTTCCCTCACTTGAAGGCACCCAAGAAGCGTCAACTTTAACGAGTTCATGAACAGCCTCAAGGAAAATTTCATTCGGAACAAGAGGCAGGCCAATTCTCTCGGCTGAAATATTAATACGTTTTGCGTTCTCAATCGGACGGAAGAAATGAATTGAGCCGTCAGCCCATCGATAAGCCTTCATTCCCTCGAACACGGTATTTGCATATTGAATGCCATCACCGGAAGGCATGAGCGATAACGGACCGTAAGGAACTATGCGGGGATTATGCCATTTTTCAGCGTCGTCGTAATCCATCAAGAACATGTGATCGCTGAAGATTTTTCCGAAGCCTAATTTATCCTCAGGGGGCATTTTTCCGGGATTGGGATTTTTGGTGATACTGATTTGCATGAAAAATTTTTCTCCTTCATTCATAATTTGTAAATACTATATTTTAATTCATTTCCTCGATATAGTGAATATAATCAAGTGACCGTAACGCCTCTATAATATCACGATGCTTTTTATACTGCTCACGGTCTCGCTCTCTAATCGTAATCGACACTGAATAGACGCTTAAGCCCGAATTTGTATAAGCTGGATTAGATTCTATATCGTCAATTTTCATGTCAAGCCTTCGGATTGTCGTAACAAAGTCTTGAAGGTTATAGCTATTTTTCAACTCAAGATGAACTTCAAAGTGATTGGACCTGTCTTTAAGTATTCGTTCAATTCTGGGGAGCTGAGATATGCATAATAACAACGCGATGAACGAGATTAATGCGATTGTGTAAAGTCCTCCGCCGACAGCAAGCCCGACAATGCAGCAAGCCCATAATCCCGCAGAAGTTGTTAATCCTTTAATCTGACTTCGTGAGCTGAATAATATAGAATTTCCACTTATCATTGCGACAGAAACGACCGAAGCTGCCGAGATTAACGCGAAACCTTGAGAGGTGACATTTAGAATACAGACATCAATCATTGCAGAGACAGCCGAAGCCATTGACACGATTATGAAAGTTCTTAGTCCTGCGGAGTGTCTTTTGCTTGAACGTTCACAGCCGATAATTGACGCGATAATGAACACGATGAAAATTCTGAATAAGACTGAGTAAATATTAAAGCCTGTTGACCAGGAACCTAAAACTTGAGCAATGGGGTCATTGAGGAAGGGATTAGCCATGAAATAAATCATCTCCGAAAGTGTGAATTTTTAAGCTGAAATTATATCAGCCTTTGGAGTGGAAATGCCTTATTTCGTAAGATTATTCTGTTCAATGAAGGCTATAAAACTGTCAAGAATTTTTTTGTTGCGCTGGTTAATATCTTTAACATTGAAACTGCTTTTACGTGAAATCTCCTGAATTTCGAAAATTTGTGTGCCGGGTTTTCTGACACTGGCAATTCCGGAATAATAACTTCTCTTGACCGAAAAGTCTTGAGTTGATGATAGGGAATTTCTGACTTTTTCCTCCAATAATGTCTGATTTCCAAGTGAATTATAATTTTCCAAAGTTATATTCCTGTCCATCTTGTGAATATGTTCAGTCTCAAGTTTAGGAGTAATTTCCCAGAGAGTTTGTTCACGAAAGCTCATCATCCACCATGCCAGCATTGAGCGGGTAATTTTCGTTTTGCCTGAAAATTTGTATCTTCTTAGAGCATCCGTGAGTTCGTCCATATCAAATTTATTGTTGGCAAATGTAACTTCTTGATTGCTTACAATATTTATCATTTCTTTGTAAATTGGGCCTAAAAGATTATGCATCGTAGCTTTTTTTACAATTGTAGAAGCCCAGACAAAAGCTGTGATTTTGCCTAGAAAGTTATAGAATTTCTCCTCTTCAAGGGCCCCCTGAGAATCAGAATTGTGAATAAAATAAACAGAAGTTATCAGTGTCCACGCTGCATTAGGTGCATATTTCAGGACAAATAATCTCTTTAATACGCGTTCAGAAAATCTCTCTTCATCCTGAATATAGACGCTATACCAAAACTCAGCGAGCATAATTAAATTCGAGAAGACGAGTTCATAATCAATTCTAAGCAATTTATAATTTTCCCTGCTGTAAAAAGCTCTTAAGCCTGGTTTTGTTTCACTCTTAATATTCTGAGTTGCTCGTTCATAATGCATATAACGATTAAACAGCTCATCCATCGGCGTAATATTATGTGTAAGAGAAGTAAAAATTTTCTCACATAAAGCCTCAAGTTTCTTCCAACGCTCAATGAACCAATCTTTTTTGCCGTCAGCCGAGAATGCTTTATAAAGCTGAACTTTGAAGATATCAGAATCAGAAAGTGATTTTCCTCTGTCATTAAGCGTTGAGAATATCCGAAGTGCTGTGTTCTGATTTCCGGCTTCAATGGGAAGTAATATGCAATTATTGAGTAATCTGAACGGGAGAGACGTGAATTTTTTGCAAAACTCCGGAAGATTTATATTTTCATTGATGAAGTCATTAATTTGGACCTGAAACAATTTATAATTCTTGGAATATCGGCTTGAGTTGTCATCAGTTGTGCCTTCACGTAAAATTTTTATGAGAATTTTTCGGTCATCATCCGTAGCAACTTCAGTCTCTAACTTGAGCAAAGCTGTATAAGGTTCCCCCTGTTCATTCGTCTCCCAAATGCATTTGCCGATAGATTTACGGACTTCTCTGCACCAGTCATCATTGTCGTAATCCTTCATGACTTCATAGAAAGCTCGTAAAATCAGCAAAATTGTGATTAATCTCTGCTGACCGTCGATAACTTCAAGTTTTCCCTTGTCATTCTTAAATATCACGATCGGGCCTAAAAAATATTCGTCATCTTGATTAAAATCATCTTCAGGGAAAGCAAAGGATGTAATATCTTCCCATAAAGTTAAGCATTCGTCGTTGTCCCAGGCATAAGGTCTTTGATAATCCGGAATTAGAAAACGTGTGTTTCTTTCCTCAAAAAGTTTCAGTATATTTTTTTGTTCGACGCTTAAATTATGGGACATGCCTTAATTCTCCTTTACGGTTACGAAGTTGACGATTTATTATAGCACAACAAAAAGGGGAAGCCGCGTAATGCAACTTCCCTCTTCTTAAATTCTAAACTGGCGA
>CALGHA010000021.1 GCA_937915835.1 uncultured Fretibacterium sp.
TGAGCATCTGCCGGGAGCTTGTCAATTCCGCCGCGTTCAGTGTCTCTTGAGTTGATGAAGTTCAATCTGTCCTGGAAACGTTTCTTTAATTGCGTGCGATATTCCTCGTTCTTGAGATCCGCGTCAAATCCCGGAATTTCCATCGTCTTAATGCCGCTGAGATTTCCGAACGGTACCCAGTTAGCTTTGCCCTCAACAATACGCTCGATAATCATTAACGTGTTCTCTTTGCCTACGGGCTTGCCCATGAAATTGCCGGTGTTAAGAATGTAGCAGTCTACTCCGTCAGAAATGAGCTGCTTAAATCTCTCATAGTCCATTCCGAGCGGGTAAGTTCTGAACGGGTTAGCATAAGGTTCACAGACTAAAGCGTCAGGGTCAACGCCAGGAGCAAGATTTTCTGCGCTGGTTCTCTTTGTGGCGAGTGTTGCACCAAGAACTGAAGCGAGCGATGGGCCTTCAAGTTTGAGAACTGGCGGCAATGTCGGATCTCTCATAAGCCAGAAAATAGCGTTCAAAGGCTCATCAATTCTGTCAACTCTGTTCGGCGACCACAAACGTGATTTGATTGCTCTTCCGTTGCCGTTTCGTACGTCCTCAGTTACAGCGATTAATTTTCCGTCAGCAGTCTTTACGGCTCCGCAGTTCTGGAGTGTCAAGATAAATTTGTTGTCCGGGCATCCAATCGGGTAATCCGCAACTTTATCAAAATATGTCGGCTCAAGGGCGATTGCGTATTTGTCCTTAACGTTGACAACGAACGCGTCATCATGAAGAACCATAACGTCATATTTCCCATCATGTTTTGCGTGGGTAATCGTCGATTTTCCCGAGCCTGAAAGTCCAAATGCCGCAACAACAAATTTCTTTCCGCTTCCGTCTTTAAGAGTGTAACGTTTCAAGCCGCCATGACATGAAGCATAACCGTTACGAGCCGCAATCCCCCAAGCAAGCGTTAATGTTCCCTTCTTGAGTTCGCCGAAATAACGAAGGCCTAAAACTATTGCGCAGTTCTCTTCAGGTGAGAAGAAAGCTATACCGAGCGGGAACTGTTCAGCTAATTTCGGGTCTCCATGCGGCCAATCAGGATCAGCAACGAAGAAAATATCACCGTCATGGTCAGAAATTCTGCGGGACTTTTCGTAACGCGGCTTGTAGGCTTCGTTAGCATACTGGAAATTAATCATCCAGTTGTATAAATTGTTCTCGTAACCCTCAGGGACAATTATATGTGCGCTGGTCATGAAGTCCTCATCAAGTCCGACGTATGCATCAGCCTGATATAACTTTCTATAGCGCATGTTGAAGATAGCCTCACGAATAATCTTGCAGTAGCTCGCTACGTTGACATCAGGATAACCGACTATTCTTCGTGCTGCCGCTGTACGTCCAAAAATTCCGCCGTCGTTGAAGAGTAAAACGTTTGCTCCCATAGGAAGACCTTGTGCTTCAGGCTGATAAACGGGCATTCCTGTAAGTTCGATTGTGCCGGGTGAATTTTTCGCGAGATTGTAAGCCTCTTTCAAATCTGAAACGTGATGAACATTGTTGCTGTAAAAAAGCGTCTCAATCGTAGTACGGGGTTGAGCGTGATAAACTTTCTTGAAATTTTCGGGATCATAATAACCGATTGTTGACATGC
>CALGHA010000022.1 GCA_937915835.1 uncultured Fretibacterium sp.
GACCAGAGCATATTATTCTTGCTACGGTGCTGAAGAATTGCGGGCCCCATTCCGAAAGCGAACTCGTGAACCTGAACGCCTAAAATTTTTGCCGTGATGTAATGCCCGAACTCATGAACAAGCACACACACGGCTATAACTATAACGAAAGCTATAATGCCATAAAGCAAAATTTATTCTCTCCTGTTTCATCAAATTTTCTCAGAATTATACAGCATGTGAATTTATTTATTATTTCTTGTATGCTTCTTTCATTCTCGCAAGAGCTTCATTAATATATTTCGTCGGACATGCAATATTCCATCTCTCGAAGCCTTCACCTTGCGGCCCAAAAACGTAACCTTCATCGAAGAATAATTTTGCTTCAGTCTGATTAACTCGTTCAAGCTCCTTAAAGCTCAAGCCTAAGCCGTTAAAGTCCAGCCATAACAAATAAGTTCCTTCGAGGTCATAAACTTTTATTTGAGGCAACTCTTTACTCACAAACTCGCAAATAATCTTCCTGTTAGTGTCAATTACGCGCAAGCATTCATCAAGCCAATTTGCACAATATTTATATGCTGCTTCACAAGCACGATAGCCCAGAATATTGCATTTAGGGTTAGGGTTCATGAGCTTTAACGAAGCGTAAAATTTTTCGCGTAATTTCTGGTTGGGAATAAAAATATTCGACGTTTGGAGCCCGGCAATGTTGAAAGTCTTGCTTGGAGCTGTGAGAACTAGACAGTTATTAGCAATCTCATCACTTAGCGACGCAAAAACTGTATGCTTATGTCCCGGCATCTCTAAGTCAAAGTGAATTTCATCAGAGACAACGAGAACATTATGCTTTAAGCAGATTTCTCCGATTTTCATTAACTCTTCACGGGTCCAAATTCGCCCGCAAGGATTATGAGGACTGCAAAGTATTAACATCTTCGTGTTCGGGTCAGCCGCTTTACGCTCGAAATCATCAAAATCAATCTCGTAACTTTTGCCCGTATCAATCATCTTGCAGTCAACAAGAACTCTTCCGTAATCACGAATTGCCATATACATCGGGTAATATACCGGAGTCGTGAGCATAATTCCGTCGCCTGGTTTTGTGTAAACTCGAACAGCCTCGAAGAAAGCGTTGACTACGCCGCTCGTGTTCAAAATCCATTCTGGTTTAGCGTCCCAGTTATGACGAGTTTTCATCCAGTTACAGACAGTTTCAAGATATTCGCTCGTCGGGTTCGCATAACCCATAATCGAAGCGTCAAGCTCTCGTTTAATCGCGTCGATAATTTCCGGAGCCGTAACAAATTCCATGTCAGCAACTGAAAACGGGATAATATCATCACTTTCATTAACGCCAAACTTTGTCATCTCGTCCCATTTTCCTGAACCTGTGTTAAAGCGTTTATGAACTGTCTCAAAATCGTAATGCATAAATTATCTCTCCTTGTCTTGCGAATTGCTTAAATATAGCACAAGAAAATGATGCCACGCAAAAAATATGTGATGTCCGTCTCCTATGAACCAGTTAATAAATTTTGCAATTTGATGCATAGGAAAAGGTTTATATGAACCGTCAACAAAATCAACGTTCATCTTATTATCACGGATTAACTTTTTCATGATGTCTCGTAATACGGGAAGATAAATATGCGTATCATCCTGATAGAAATTCAGCGCACCAGTCCTGCATGGAAAAAGCACACTGGCCTCACTCGGAAATGCTAAATATAATTTCCCTCCAGGCTTCAAACAGCTGCACATTGCATTAAGCGTCTCCATTGGGTAATTGCAATGTTCAAGATTATGTGAGGAGATTACAGCGTCAAAATCACTGCCCAAACTCGCAATAGTCTTCGCAAATTCCTCGCCGGTCGTCAAAATATATTCATCAGCATATGACAGTGAAGTTTCAGTATTATTATAATTGCCAATATCAAGTCCCCACATAATAAACATCAGGTCGTACACTTTTTACAATTTGGGGCGAGTTATTTCCACAGCCGACATCGAGAACTTTTTCGTGAGACGGCAGGGATTTTAGGAAACTTTTTCTGCCTCTGGGATTGAGAAGACGAGCAAAAAAATTATTAAGACAAGAGATTATAGGGTTTGAGGGTTTGAGGGTTTGAGGGTTTGAGGGTTTGAGAGTGTCTCTAGTTTCTGGCATAATTTCTCCTCCTGATAAAAATTTAATTCCGGCAAAATTATATCATTAGCAAACATAAATTCTGCCGGTTATCTGTGAGATTACTTTATGAACATCGCACGAATTGCATTAATAACGGCCAATATCATAACACCGACATCAGCGAAGATTGCAAGCCACATATTAGCAATTCCCAAAGCTCCGAGAATTAAGCATAAAATTTTCACGCCGACCGAGAAGTAAATATTTTCACGTACAATTTTCATAGTCTTACGCGAGATTTTTACGGCCTTCGGAACTTTCAAAACGTCATCGTCCATTAAGACGACATCAGCCGCCTCAATCGCAGCGTCAGAGCCAAGCGCACCCATTGCAAGCCCGACATCAGCACGAGCGAGTACAGGAGCGTCATTAATTCCGTCGCCAACGAAAGAAACTTTTTCACTCGCAATCAACTCTTCAACTTTAGCAACTTTTTCTGATGGCAATAACTCAGCATAAAACTCTTCAAGTCCCAAATTACGCGCAACCTCTTCAGCCGTCGTGTTCATGTCGCCAGTAAGCATGATAATTTTCTTCACGTCTAAAGCTCTCAACTCGTCAATAGCTTTCTTAGCGTTTGGCTTTATGACATCAGAGATTACGACATGACCGGCATAATTCCCGTTAATCGCAACATGAATAATTGTGCCAGATTTTATTCTTGAACACGGATGCCACTTAGCATTAATCTTCTCCATGAGCTTTGAACTTCCGACATGAATAATTTTCCCGTTAACTTTTGCCCGAACTCCATAGCCCGCAATCTCTTCGACTTCCTCAACTTCGCAATCATCAGCTTCATTCGGATATGCTCGTCTTAAGGCTTCAGCGGCAGGATGAGTTGAATATCTCTCAACGTGAGCAGCTAAGTGTAAAAGTTCAGTCTCTTTCATTATGTCTGGATGAACAGCGACGACCTCAAATACTCCCTGAGTTAATGTTCCTGTCTTGTCAAAAACGAAGCATGAACTTTTCGCGAGCATCTCAAGGAAATTTGAGCCCTTAACGAGTATTCCCGAACGTCCAGCCCCGCCGATTCCTGCAAAAAATGTCAACGGAATGCTGATAACAAGTGCGCAAGGACAGCTTATAACAAGAAACGTCAAGGCCCTGTAAAGCCAAGTGTGAAAATTGGCCGGATTTATGAGTGAAGGGATTATCACGAGGGCAAGAGCTAAGACGCATACGACGGGAGTATAAATTTTTGCGAAGCGTGTAATGAATTTTTCGGAGTGTGATTTTCTTGATGAGGCATTCTCGACGAGTTCAAGAATTTTTGAGGCTGTTGACTGGGAAAATTCGCAGGTAGTCTTGACCTTAAGAACTCCTGAGAGATTTATACATCCGCTGAGAATTTCATCATCAACTTTTACGTCTCTCGGCAGACTTTCTCCGGTTAAAGCTCTTGTGTCAATGCTTGAGCTTCCTTCGATGATTACGCCGTCAACAGGAACTTTTTCTCCCGGCTTAATCGTTATTATCGTTCCCGTTTTTACGTCCTCAGGAGAAATTCTCTCAAGTATTCCGTCAATCTCAACATTCGCGTAATCCGGCCGCAAGTTCATTAATTCCGTGATACTGTCTCTGCTTTTGTCAGAAGCGTAATCCTGGAAAAGTTCACCGAGCTGATAAAGTATCATTACAGCCGAAGCCTCAGAGTATTCGCCGAGAAATAACGCCCCAATCGTAGCAATAGCCATCAGGAAGCATTCATCGAAAATTTCACGCTTCATAATCCCTTCGACGGCCTCAAATAAAACATCATAGCCGGCGATTAAATACGGAACGAGAAATAACAACGCATTATCGACGTGAAAGAAATTCAAACAGGCAAGAATTAACCCGGCAAAAATTATCCTGAGTAAGACTTTTACATGCTCATTCATAATTTATCCCCCTAACAATCAAAAGTTGATTTGAATGAAAGGGATTATAACGCGTTAAAATTTATCGTCAACGGGGCATGTAATCTTGAAGAGTGCATCAATAGTTTTGTGAAGTAATTTAGCTTCGTCCGTGTTATTAAGTGAGTAATGAATTTCCTTGCCAACTCTGACTGCATCAACAAGATTGCTTCGGCGTAAGATTTGCAGATGATGAGACGCTAGAGCTTTACTGATACCGAGTGCGGCGGCAATATTCGAGACACATTCCCGGCTGTGAGAGATTAGCCACAAAATTTTTAATCTCGTTCCGTCGCCTAATTGCTGGAAAATCTCGGCGGCCTCTGAAAATTTCTCGTCTACAGGCATACTCTCAAGAATAACTTGAATATTTTTATCGTGGTCGTGAGGTAATGAGTTCATAATTTCATCTCTTTTCTTAACGTCAATTATCTCACAAAAAAAGAGCCGCGACTCCCACCCGCCCACCCCGTCGCGGCTCCTAAAAAGCGTTATAAATTTTATTCTTCCGTAATGCCTGAGAACGTATTCACTTTACGCCTAATCCTGAAGACATTATCCGAAGTCGCTATGCCTCTAGGTGAAGTATCAGTGTCGGCCTCAATCGTCGAACTCCCAAGATTAATTGTTATTGTTGTAGTTCCGTTTGATGTCGTAATCGTCTCAGTGTTTGTGTCTGTATCGCCTGAGTTGTCCTGTTCTCTTTCAGAAGGAGAATTATCGCCGTTGTTAGGATCGGTATTTGGTCCAGGCTGAGAATTTCCGCCGCCAGAATACGCCTGATGAGTGTAATTCGCTCTCGCTGAGTCAGAAATATACACGTCTTTATCAGCGTCAAGAGGGCCTTCAGCTCCTGCGTTGTCCTGGTTACTGTCTTGTGCGGCCGTAACTGAAAGTTTATCAGCGTCAATTATCGCGATATAACCGTTTGAGTCTATTCCGTCGCCTCCTGTTGCTGTAACCGTGAGACTTCCTCCGAGCATTACGAACGTTGAGATATCGTCCTCGTTGAAGTTCATTCCGTCGTCAGGAGCATAAACCGTAACAACTCCGCTGTCGAGTGCCATATGCATTTCAGCGTCAAGTCCCTCGTAAGTCGTCGATTTAACGTTCAGAACTCCATTGCCTTTTGTTCCTCCGCCCATTGCTAGAGACATGAACGAGTAAAAAGCTCCGTCCATCTTGTAACGTTTCTTCTGCTGTGATACGTCAGTGCCGTCAATCGTCGTAACTTTTGCGTTCTTTTCTTGAGGCTTCAACATTCTGTAGACATTCGAGCCGGTAAAATTATTCGTGGAGTCGTCAGCAATGATTACCATAGCTCCGGCATTATTTATCACTGTCTCACCAAGCGTAGTTTTCCATACTGAATCTACAGTGTCTTCATCTTTCGGGCCGCATTCATAAACTTCCTTGAAGACCAAAGCAGGCGCAACATCGCATGAAACTGTTACATTGTTGAGGATAATTGCCGCTTTGTCCGTACTTTCCTCGCCTATCTCAATCCAGATTTGCCCGTTCCATGTACCTTGAAGCTCATAAATTCCGGCCTCCGTGATATGCAGAACTCTGTTAGCATACGCACCTGAAGCTGAATGTGTCATAGTTGAGTATGCTTCGACGTTGTTATTGCTGATTGCTGAAGGACTAAAATTCGGAGGAGTTCCATTGCCTCCAGGAAATCCCGGTCTGTTATCTCCGCTCATGCCGCCTTCTGGAAAATTAGGAGGAGTATCACCGTTCATTCCTCCAGGAAAATCTCCGCCAGGATTGCCGCCCATTGCTAAACTTTGAGGAAGTGTCGCGAAAATATAAGGCCCCTTCATGCTGTCAGAAGTCATTGTTGCTGCAATTTCCTCCTGAACTTTCGTAGAGTAATAAGCCGCGTATTCCGTATCTTCATCGTCTTTGACAGTGCCGGTAAAATTCAAGTCGCTCGTCATGTACCGAACATCATGGGCAACATAAATACTCTCAGCGATATTAGCGAGCATTTCTTTCTTCGTCATCTCAGTAGTTCCGTTAATCCCCTCAGTGTAATATTCATCGCTATGGTCCGGGTCGGCATGCCATACATAATCGTATTCAGGAATTTTTACGCCGTCAATCGTCGCTGTTCCTGTGCTCGAATCAAGAACGATAATTTTTCTGCTCGATGTCTCAACAGGAATTGAAGCAAATGAAGCCTGTGTAATCGTCAAGCCGTCATACTTCAATCTTTTTCCGCCCGAATATGTTACGCTTCCAGTCGTCTTATCGCCGCTTCCAGTTGGATCATAAGCAAAGACTATGTTATTCGTGGAAGTGTCAACAATTACGAGGGAAGTATCGAGTTCATCCGTGAAGCCGAGATTGAGGGTTGATTTGCCGCTTTCACTTCCAATGTTCGGAGCTACGTAATATTTCGCGCCGTCCATATTTCCGAGTGAAGAACCTTTGTACATTTGGTAATTGCTGCCCTGCTGGAAGACTGGTGATGAGAGTACTGCAACTTGCTTGACTTCGGGCTTTGACGTTGTGCCTGAAAAAGAGTTTGAGCTTCCGTTACAACCTGAGAGTGATAAAACTAGAAAAGCCATTACGAGAAAATAAATTGCATTGAAAAATTTACGCATAAAAGCAATCTGCCTCCAAAATGAAAATTTTTATGATTATCGGAAATTATGATTAAAAATTAGTGTTTACGCCAAAAAATTCAGGAGAGCAAGTTTTCGTTACTCCCCTGAAAAAATTTCTTATCGAACTAGTCTTACATCACCGAAATTGTTGACTTTATGCTCAAGCAAAAATACGTCGCTTTCACCTTCAGCCTCTCTGGGTGTTTCCTCTTCATCGTGGAAAGGAGTAGAGTAATCTATCCTGAAAATTACAGCTCCTGATGTCTGGTCATAAATATTGATGTGAGTTTGTGTGTCCTCATGATTGTTATTATCGTCGTCGTTTTGGCCGGAATAAGCTCTGTGATTATACGTTACGTTTTGCCCGATATAAACATCACCATCTGCGTCAAGAGGACCGTCTCCGTGCGCATTAAATTCGTCGCTGTCCTGAACGGCCGTAATGTCAAGATTTCCCGCATTAATGATAATATCTCCGTTGGAATCAATGCCGTCGCCGTATTTTGATATTACCGTGAGGCTTCCTCCGTCCATAGTGAACACGGAAATATTATCCTTGTTTACGTTTATTCCGTCGTCTTCTGCCGTAACTTTTATTATTCCGCTGTCAACGAGTAAATGCATCTCAGTTCCAAGCCCTTCATAGGTCGTTGACTTAATGTTGAGACTTCCGCCGCTTCGATTGTCTTCTGCACCGATTATCATTGACATAAAAGAATATACTGCTCCGTCCATCTTGTATAATTTTTTCTGGGCGGAAATATCTGAACCGTCAATTTTCGTTGTTGATGAATTTTTCTTGTCCGCTTGAAATATTCTGTAAACGTTTGAGCCGGTAATATTATTCGTGCTTCCTGAAGCTATACTGATTATTGCCCCAGCATTAGCGTAGCCGTCATCAGAGTATAAAATTCCGCCGACATCGAAAGAAACAACGTTTGAAGTTGGACCGCACTCGTATACTTCCTTGAAGACTATAGCCGGAGCAACATCACAGCTGATTTCTACACCGTCAAGGATTAAAGCAACTTTGTCGTCTTCATTTTCGCCGACTTCAACCCAGATTTGTCCGTGCCAAGTTCCTTTGAGCCTATAAGTTCCGGATTTAACGATATGGATTACGGGATTGTTATACGCGTCTTCTGCTGA
>CALGHA010000023.1 GCA_937915835.1 uncultured Fretibacterium sp.
GTTTGTAATCATGAAATTGCTTGAATTATACGCGCGAATTTTTACGTTGACAAGTATAAAGGGATTACGCTGTTGATTTATTCCTCGTAATCAGGCATAGTGTAAGACTGAGAACTGAGAGGCTTATGATAGGGATAAATTGTGAAGCCGTATTTGGGGTCAGTTGAGAAATAGTAAACATGTTCTCCGCCTTCAAAGTCCGCTGTTCCTGATTTTTGGGATTTGCCTACATACGCTTCATTGCCGCAAAAAAGACAGCCTTCCGGGACTATGAGCTGAGTTCCCTGCGGAATGCCTCCCGATGGTAACTGAAAGCCTCCGTCCGCTAATTTTACAGGCTCAAGTGTTTTAACAAAGTTTCCTTTTCTGTCGATTAACTCCGCAGTAACTTTGTCTGGTGAGAAGCTCCAATTAGTGATCTGATATTTTGCGCCTTTTCTCCATTTGTCCAAGCCGTATTGCCATTTTCGGCCATTTTGTTGGGGTGTATTAGCATATCCGCCGTTCTGCTTGTTCTCATGATCAACTTGAACTTGAAGTTTTGCGTTCTCATCTTTGCTGGCGGCATTAACGACACTGCATAACGACATAACTAACACGATAACGATAACTGCACACAAAAACTTTTTCATTAGAATATTTCACCTCATAAAAAATTTTACACTTGCACGAAATAATAATAATATTGCTAAAAAATTTGTAGATTAAGTAGAGTAATAATTGTTGATTAGAAATATAAATTGAACGAGTAACTGACTAGCGCATAAAACTTTTTAATATGCTATAACCCTCCGTATTAAAAGCGAAAGACATGTTACACTACAGAATTAAAAATGTCAACTCAATCTGTATTTATTCAGGCCTTCGGTGTAAATTGTTTTTGCGTCGGGAGGGATTGAAGCGTAAATTCCGTTGTCAGGTTCTCCGATATTGTTTGCGCTACTGAGAAAATTTTGTGAAAGTGCTGAAATTCTTAAATTGGCCGGAAGCTCATCAATAATTTTTTCGTTCGAGAGTTCAATTTGTGAGCCGTAAGGTGTAACTTCTTCGCCGTCGTCGCTGAACGTTAATATTCCGTTGAAGTCGAGACGTCCTAAGAAATTGTCATAAACTTTTTCGCCGAAGAGAAAATTGCTAGCGATTGTTGAGTTTGTGAGTGAAACGTTTTCAAGTCCTCCGCCGAGTTCTGAGAGAAAATCATATGCTTCACTCATAATTGCGTCTCTTGCTTTAGCGTTATCTTGAGCCGCCGCAATTTTTCCAGGAAATTCCTCGCGCCAAGTTTTAACAAAGTCAATCTGCTCTGATAATAACTCCGAAGTTTTTTCGGCTCCCTCAGCGTCCATGACTACATAAGGGCTCCAGGCTTTAAGAGTTTCTTTCACCGTCGGAACTTTCTTGCTTGTCTCCATAAACGCTTCATCACTTCTTGAACGGGAATAAACGTTAGCTTCTTCATCAACAGTGTACCAGCCAGGTGCTTTTACCTCGTAAATTTTCTCGCCGGTTTCTTTGTCCGTGTGAATTATCGTTGTAGTCTCAGGGCTCCAAACTTCGCGGACGTTCCAGTTTTCGCCACGTGAAATTCTCTCACGCATTCTGTCAAAGATGCTGC
This sequence comes from uncultured Fretibacterium sp., assembly GCA_937915835.1. Taxonomy (GTDB): domain Bacteria; phylum Synergistota; class Synergistia; order Synergistales; family Aminobacteriaceae; genus JAFUXM01. The sequence continues at coordinate 1,616 of CALGHA010000023.1, forward strand.
TTCCGTCGCCGAATTGGCCGTTTTCTCCGAAAGTTATTCCCATGTCATTGTAAAATTTTTCGTCACAACTTTCGCGTGAATTTGTCCTGCCTGTCATTAAGTCCGTAGGTATCATGACGAGATTATCGCGTAAGTCCTCAATCTCAACTTGAATTTCTATACGGTCGCTGTCAGTTAGGGAATTATCTTTTGCGAGTTCGGCCAATTTCTGCATGTTCTCAAGAATACTTTGAGCTTTCTTCATTGCCTTATCCATATTTCTCACAGGTTCATTCAGCTGCCGATTTCGGAAATATCAAATTTATCTGATTGATGAACTGACGGGAGCGAAAAAGTTTTATGATGAACTCTAGGCTGATTTGTGAGCAATGAAGAGTTATTATTAATCCCGTTAATCTGCATTTTGTCATCTTCCTCCTGAGTACGAATTATTTTCAGTATTATATGCAAAATTGGGGGGGGTCAAGAGAGTAAAAAAATAGAACATGCCATCAAAATATAACACGTTCTATTTTAGTGATGAAAAATTTTTCTAGTCGTTATTCCATCGCCGATAAACGCTCGCGAGTAAAGCTCCTGAAATGTTATGCCAGACGCTGAATAGTGCTCCGGGAACTGTCGCCATCGCCAAATCCGGGAACGTTGAGCCCGCTAAACTCGTCGCAAGTCCTGAGTTCTGCATTCCGACCTCAATCGAAATTGCTTTTGTCCTCGCAACGCTTAACCCTAAAACTTTTCCCAAAATAAAACCGCATAAATATCCCAGCATGTTATGAAGAAAGACGACGACGAACACGAGCCAACCGGTTGATAAAATTCTGGCGGCATTATGTGAGACAACGCAAGCAACGATTAAGCATATTGCCGTAACACTCACAGCAGGTAGAACGTCAACGAGGCTTCGGGTTAATTTCGTGAAGAGTTTGTTGATGATGAAGCCTAAAACTATTGGGACAATTACGACCTGAACGATTGACATGAACATTGCAACTATATCAACTTTGATTGTCGTGTTGAGAAGAAGATACGTAATCGCTGGCGTTAAGAACGGAGCAAGAAGGGTATTTACGCTCGTCATGCCTACGCTTAAAGCAACATCACCTTTTGAAAGATAAGTTATTACGTTGCTGGAAGTTCCGCCCGGACATGTCCCGACTAAGACGACTCCTGCCATTAACGCGACATCAAGAGCAAACGCTAAACTCAAACCGTAAGCAAGAGCCGGCATAATGATAAATTGAGCCAAGCAGCCAAGCAAAATATATTTTGGTTGAGTGAATACGAGTTTGAAATCGTTGAAGTCAAGAGTTAAGCCCATTCCGAACATTACGATCATTAAGAGGGGATTAATCCATGTGGTCTTTATCCATGTTGAGGACTGAGGGACGAACAGAGCTAAAAGCGTAACGACAACGACGATTGCGGCCATGTAACGCCCGAAGGCTTCACTGACTTTGCGAAGAAAATTCATGTGTAAAATCTCCTGTCTATCATGAAATTTTTATACTCAGAATATTATCACATGTAAAATTCTTGCAGTCCGACTTTTCGCTCCCACCCACCCGCCCCGCTCAAAGTCGGACTGTTTTTTGCTATAATTTCAGAAATTTTCACAGGAGGCGTTTTATTCATGATAAGTTTGTTCAAAGGACAGAAAGTTGACCTCACGAAAAATAATCCCGGACTCTCAAAAGTTTTAATCGGTCTCGGCTGGGACGTTAATAAATACGATGGACAATCTCCATTTGACCTCGATGCCGCAGCTTTCTTACTCGGTGCTAATGGCAAAGTTGCAAGCGATACTGACTTCGTATTCTACAACAACAAAACTCACTCGTCAGGCTCAGTAATCCATTTAGGCGACAACAGAACAGGAGCAGGAGAAGGCGACGACGAACAAATTACGATTGACCTCGCGAAAGTTCCGGCAACAGTCGAGAAAATTTCATTCACCGTAACAATCCATGACGCTGAAGCCCGCAAACAAAACTTCGGCCAAGTCTCAAACGCTTTCATTCGTGTTGCTGATGAGGAAAAAGGCGAGAACTTGATACGCTATGACTTAGGCGAGGACTTCTCAATTGAGACCGCTGTAGTCGTCGCAGAGTTATACAGAAATTCCGGCGAATGGAAATTTAACGCGATCGGCTCAGGCTTCAAGGGAGGACTTAAAGCGTTATGCGAGAATTTCGGAGTTAACGTGTAAATGAAATACGAAATTTTATACGGAAACGCTTTTCCCGTCGTTCAGTGCGAATTATCGCGAGGCGAGAGCATAAAGGCTGAATCCGACGCTATGGTCGCAATGTCTGCCAATCTCGACATAACCGGAACAACTGGCGATAAAGGCTTTTTAGGCGGGCTTGCACGAAAATTTTTGACCGGAGAAAGTTTCTTTTTCCAGAGAATTACTGCCTCAAGAGGTCCGGGAAATGTCTTGCTTGGTCATCCTGCTCCAGGCGGAATTATTGACGTTGGACTTGACGGAAGTTACGGGCTTCGAGTTCAGAAAAACGGATTTTTAGCGTCCGAAGAGAGTATTGAAGTTGATACGGCAATGCAGAACCTATCTCAGGGCTTATTCTCTCGTGAGGGATTTTTCGTGCTCAACATTCACGGAAAAGGTGTAGTCTTCTTGAGCAGCTTCGGAGCAATCCACGCAATTAATTTATCCGACGGCGAAGAAATAATAATCGACAACGGGCATTTAGTAGCTTGGCCGGATTACATGAACTATAAAGTTGAGAAGGCTTCTGCAGGCTGGTTCTCAAGTTTAACGAGTGGTGAAGGCTTAGTGTGCAGATTTCGAGGTCCAGGCCCCGTTTTAATCCAGACAAGAAACCCGTCATCGTTCCGTGCATGGCTTCAGGCTCTTAATGCTGGGAGTTCTTCATAAGTGCGCTAAAATATACACAGCTTTTCAATTTCAATGGGAGGAATTATTCAGCATGAAATTTTATGATCTCGAATGGCTCGCAGAAAAATGTGGAACTGACAATAAATATGAGATTACTGCGAAGATTGCGGCGGAAGCACGACGAGAAAGCGAAGAAAGCCTGAACGACAAAAATAATCCCGGCAATGAACGCTATATCTCGAATGTCCTGCTCGAAATCGAAGAGGGAAAAAGTCCGATTAACGCGAAAAATGAATAACTGGAAAATTGGCCGTAAAATCCTGCTGGGCATAACCGGCGGAATTGCGGCCTATAAAATTCCGTATTTGGTGAGGTTAATTCGTAAGGCTGAGTGTGAAGTCGAAATCATTATGACTAACTCAGCAAAAAATTTCGTCGCTCCGATGGCTTTAGCTACACTCTCAGGCCGAAAAGTTTTCACGGATGACGATTTTGATTACACGATACCTCACATAAAATTATCTCAATGGGCCGACGCGTTTATCATTGCTCCGTGTTCAGCTAACACGCTTGGAAAAATAGCGAACGGAATTTGTGATAATTTGCTGACTTCTGCCGTTATCGCTTCAACTTGTCCAGTCCTGATTTTCCCGGCAATGAACGAAAACATGTACGATAATCCGGCTACTCAGGAAAATTTACGCGTTATTGCGACACGACAGCTTCAATCGGCACAGGACGAAAATATCCTGCAAACTCAGAAAAACTCTCACGCGTTCTCAGGAATAAAAATCATTGAGCCTTCAACTGGAGCATTGGCCTGTGGAGTTTCAGGAAAAGGGAGAATGCCTGAACCTGAGGAGATTATGCATGAAATTTTCCGGGCATTATGTCCAGTTCATGACATGGCGGGGAAAAATGTTCTCGTTACTGCCGGACCGACCCACGAATACTTAGACCCCGTACGTTATATCTCTAATCCTTCGACTGGGAAAATGGGCGTTGCTATGGCTCGTTCAGCTTGGTACAGAGGAGCAAACGTGAAAATTATTGCTGGTCCGGTTGAACTTGATGATTACGGCTTTGATGTCGTTCATGTTAAGTCAGCTGTTGAGATGCTCGAAGCTGTGAAAAATAATCTTTCTTGGGCTGATTATATCGTGAAAGCTGCCGCCGTCGGTGATTATCGAGCTAAAGAGTTTCATTCGCAAAAGATTAAACGCGAGGGAAGAGACGTAATTAATCTTGAGCTTGTGCAGAACCCGGATATCGCCGCCGAAGTTGGAAGGCTTAAGCGTCCCGGACAAGTTTTAATCGGATTTGCCGCAGAAACTCAGGACATAATCGAACACGCTAAGGAGAAATTAACGCGCAAAAATCTTGATTACATTCTTGCTAACGACGTAACAGCTCAAAAATCCGGTTTTGCTTATGACACTAACACGCTGAGATTAATTCCAGGCGATAAAATTTTCACGGGACTTAAAGAAGATATAGCCTTCGATGTCTGGAACAATATTATTCAGGCTTGAAGTCTGTATTCCTGAGATGAGCTTAAACAACCTCACATACTCATCTCCTGTGAATATTACTCCTGGAACTCGTGTAATCGTTGATGTTCGGAAAAGTTTACATGTCGGCTTCGTGCTTGGTGAGAGTGTCAGCGATTTCAATGGAAAAATTAAGCCTGTTGAGGGAATAATTGACGATGATGAGCCTTTTGTGCCGCCGGATATCTTGGATTTAGCAATTTGGTCCGGTAAAGTAAGCATGTGTGGAGCCGGTACCGTTTTGAAGTTAATTCTCCCTCATCAGGTTATAGGCAATGAAGAGTTCACGACGTTATTATCAAAATCAAACCAGAAATTTTTAGGCGGCTCTAATATACAGTGCGAATATTCATGCGAAGAAATTTCAAAAGTTCAAAGTGAGTTTCACGAGGTTAATAATTTCAGCCCGTTTGATTTCGAGCGGGGTAATTTTTTCGTGAGTGAACTTGAGAAGCCCGAACGAACATTAATATTATTCCCCAATCATGCCTTAGCGAAAAATTTTTACTCGAATCTTCCGGAACATCTTCAACACGAAGCGTTATTATGGCCGGCCGTTAAAAGATGCTGGGAATGGCAGGATGTTTACAAAGGGAAATATCGTATCGTCATAGCTTCACCGTCTGGAATATTTGCGCCTTTATCGCCTCAAAAAATTATCGTCGAGGATGAAGCAAGCCAGTCATATATACTCAAACATTCACCGAGAATTTCAGCACGAAGTTTAGCCGGAAGACGTGCTCAGTTTCTCAATGCCGAGTTAATCACAGCCGGAAGAATGCCATCACTCAAGACTTTTGTACGAGCAAAGCCGGAGCAAAAAATTATTCCCGAGCGAAAAAATATAATCCTTGTCGACATTAAATATTCACGCAAAGAAAAATTTGACGGCATCGATGGAAAAATCCCGTTAACGTTTTCACTCATCAAGCACACGCTGAAAACTCTTGCTCAAAAACGCAATGTCATCTGGATATTAAATCGAAAGGGTGAAAGCGCTGAGGTCTTCTGTGAGAAATGCGGACAAAGTATTAAATGCGGGAAATGCGGCGGAATTATGCGGGGCGAGACTGACGGGAAAATTTTATGCTGTAAATTTTGCGGTCATCTTCAGGAATTGCCGGAGGAATGCGATTTTTGCGGGCATAAATTCTTCAAGGGAAAACGTCCGGGAATTGAAGCTCTCTCTAAAGTTGTCTCACGTTACAGCAATGATTTTCACGTCTACGATGAAAGCTCGAAAGTTTCACAGATGAAGGGGCTTATTCTCTCAACTCACAAGGGGCTTGAACTTTGCGAAAAAATTAATCCTGGTTTAGTTGCATGGCTTGATTTGGATTTAGACCTTTGGAGGCCGGAATATAATACGCGTTATAACGTCTTTCGGATGCTTTATAACTCTTATTACATGGGACGTATGAAAAATTCTGACAGAAAAGTTTTAGTTCAAGCTCGACCATCTGGAATGAAGACAGCAAGTTTTCTTTCTCAGGGATGGCAGAAATTTTTTGAGGACGAACTCAAAGCCAGACGGGAATATTTATTGCCTCCATATGGCTATATCGTTGAGATTAAATGTGAAAGGGAAAATATTCGTGAAAAAATTCTTGATGACTTCATGAATGCCGGAATTTTCGTTATGGATCCTGGCGATAAGGAACTCCCGCTTTATGTCAACACTGTAACGCTTGAAGCCGTCAGAAAAGTTTTAGAGCCTTATATTTCGATACGTATAAATAGTAAAATATCCCCCAAAATTACAGTAAGGAGCGAATAAAAATTACCATTTACACAAAAAAACTCGCGCGAGGAGCATTAATCGCAGCAATATACGCAGCTTTAACAATCGTACTTGCTCCAATTTCATACGGGCCAATTCAATTTAGAATTTCTGAGGCACTTACGCTTTTACCGTTTTATTTTCCTGAGGCAATCCCGGGATTATTCATCGGCTGTGTCTTCGCAAATTTCTTCGGAGGCTTCGGACTTGTCGATATGGTCTTCGGTTCACTTGCAACACTAATTGCGGCATTATTAACCCGTAAATCACAAAATATTTTCATCGCAGCTTTCTGGCCTGTAATCTCGAACGCGATAATAATTGGCTTGGAACTGTATTACTTAATCGAAGTCCCGTTGATCGCAACATGCCTTTACGTTGGACTTGGTGAGGCCGGAGCTTGTTATCTTGTCGGAGTTCCATTGATGAAAGTTCTTGAAAAGCGGGAAATTATTATTCATGAATAATTTTTAGCAAGAGCGGGAAAATATAACGTGTTCTATTTTTATGACGAGAGAATTTTTTATTAATTAACGAGAAATAAATTAGCATGAATAAGTTCACAAGTCGGAAAAATTTTGTATAATAGCGCGGTTTGATTTAGTCAACTTTACGTTTTCAGCATACAACGTAGAATGCTAGAATGCAGGATACATAGAAATTAGGAGGAAATTTTTTAGTATGTCAACAAAAAAAGTATTATTACTCATCATCACAGTCTCACTTATCGTAGCAAGTTTTGCCGTTTCAGCGTCAGCCGCCGCCAAAAAATCCACAGCATCAACAGCCTCCACCGCTGCTCCAGCATCAGCTGAATTTGTCGGGGTTGTCGATAGGGGAGAAATTCTCAATAATCATCCAGGACTTGCAAAAGCTCGTCAGCAGTTAGCGAATATTGCCCGTCAGAAAGAGAACGAAGCTAAAGCTGCCGCCGACAAAGAGACTGATACAGCGAAGAAGGCTCAAGCAGTCCAAGCCAAGAGAATGGAACTTGCTCAGGAAGAACAGAGATTAATGGCTCCGATTTATCGTGATTGTGAGCAGGCTGTTCGTGAAGTCGCCGTAAAAAGAAAATTGACGCTCGTGCTTGACAAGTTCGTAGTCTTAATTGGTGGAGTTGATATCACAGCAGATGTAATCCAGCAGTTATCACGGAAAAAATAATTACACTAACAATGCGTAAAATCTTTGCGTTACTCGTAATCTTTTTATGCGCAATTAACGTAAATCAAGCGTTCTGTGCCCAGCCTCATGATTGGGTATGGAACGTTTTAATTATACCGCCTTCAACAGGTTGGGAAGCAGAGCCGGGAAAATCAATCAGCACGGCTTTATCCTGGTGTGAACGTGAAATTTCAGAGAGCAGTTCAGGTATCGGCGGCCATGATATTAAGTTCGTTCGTCTCGATTTGCCTCAAAGCAGTGATAATTACGCCCGTGACATTGAGATTAACATTGATGAACATACTGCGGCAGTGATGAGTTTTGCGCTTGAGCCGGATGCTGATAGAATGTTCACTGCGAGATTGGCCGGAAGTAACGTTCCGTTGTTGATTGCTGGCGGTGAAAACGTCTTGATTGACCGTGCGGGACGGCCGATTGCTAATATTTTTGCGCTTGATTTATATCGAGATTACAGATGTCCGGCTTTTGCTGAATATGCTAAGGCAATTTACGAAAAGAATAAACGAATTGCATTAGCCGCGAGCCGTTTCACGGTAAATCAGGAGCGGGAAGCTAAGATATGTTATGCCATGCTCGACAACTTAGGATTTATGCCGATGCCTTACTGGACGGACGCGTCAGTGCAGGATACTTATTACATGATGTCCGAAGAGATTGAAAGTTTCGAGGGTGAACAGGCCGGAGTTGTAATCTCTTTCATGGGAGGAATGGGAGCGCGTGAGATTTGGCGTAACTTTATGCGCATTAGAACCAGCTGGAGATTATGGAACTGCGCTGAACCCGACAGGACCTATTTATCATGCAGGGGAATGATTTTTGCTGACCAGAATATTTTGCTCGCTTCAAAAGGGGGCTTTATCGAGACAAAGCGTTTACTCTGGAGAACTCGAGCGATGGCAATTAATGATACTCCTGCGGCGGGACGAGCGATTGCGTTATACGAATGGCTTAAACGGGCAATTGACATAATGCCTCAACCTGTAGATACTTTACCGAGAAATCAATTACTTAGAAATTTAGCGAATGTTAGAAATATTCCGTTTGGCAATCAAGTTTTGAATATCTCTCCTAATCTTCATAGGCCTGAAGCCCGAGATGTTTATATCGTTGAAGTTCGGGATCGTGAATACTCTGAAGTCGATTTAGTGAGAGTGAACGGACTTGTTTATATTCCTGCGTATTAAATATTAAAAAAATCAAGAAGGAGTGTTGAATTTATGAAAAAATTTGTATTATTTTCGCTGTTGATTGTCCTTGTGTATTCTTTTGCCGCTTATGCTGAGAATATCGGAGTGATTGCTAAGGCCGGAATTTCTGAGGAAGATTTTAACGCCGTCATAAAAAATTCTTGGAAATGGACGGTCCCGGAGTTTGCAGATAAATATCATTATTCTTATTATGATTCACTACTTTCAATGATGTTTGCTCTTAATCGTGGAGATATTTATGAAGTTGCAGTGCCTTGTTTCGTTGCTGATTATGTTGTTGCTTCAAATCCTGAGTTAAAAGTTTCGCGTGCTCTTCATACGGCAAGTAATTTTCTGGCTTTCGGTTTTCTTAATGATGACAAGGGCCGGGAACTTCAAGAAAAATTTAATTCTGTGCTCAGTGAGCTTAAATCCAACGGAAAACTTGACGTTTTATATCATGAATATATTAACTTGATGCAGTTCAAGAGCGTAGAATTTGAGAAATTTGACGGTGCCGAGACGATTAAAGCCGCAATAACTGGAGATTTACCGCCTATTGATTTTATTGCTTCTGATGGAACGCCTCAAGGTTTTAATACTGCGTTACTTGCTGAAATCGGCCGTGCTTTAAAAGTGAATATTGAGCTTGTGGAAATTGACGCAATTGCTAGAACTCCAGCTTTAACTTCAGGACGCTGTGATACTGTGTTCTGGTTTATGGTTGAGAGTGAAAAATATGACATTAATGAAAATGTAATTTTGTCTGTGCCATATTACAGCTGGGATTTCTTTGTTGCTTTCAACAAGAGAGAGAAATAACAACGTAAAAAAGATAAAGGGAGGGAGCTGAAAAAACTCTCTCCCAAATTTTTTTACTCGTCTTCGTCGTCCTCTTCGTCATCATTATAATTTTCATCAGGAC
>CALGHA010000024.1 GCA_937915835.1 uncultured Fretibacterium sp.
TTCATAAATCCTACGATCATTGCCGTTGGAGTTCCGTCCGGAGCAGTCAGCTTGATTTTGAGGGCGTGAAATCCTCTGTGAGCTAAACTGTGGCCGTCTACAACAAGAAAAGTTTTTATGTTAATTCCCCCGTTTATCATGAAAAATTTGCGAATAAATTATAATATCTGAAAAAGTTTTTGAGACAAAAATAGAACGCGTTATATTTTAAGGAGAGTTTACGGTGATTGAGAATAAATTTGATTTCCTGAGAAGAAATTTACTCGATGAAATGCCAATTTCGGCGAAGTGCTTGAAGAGTTAATTTGAAGTTTACTGACTTTGCGGATTTTCTTGAACTTACTGCGAACGATGACAGGCAGTTTTTGGGACTTGATGAGCTTCACAAGATCCCTGAAACTTTCTATGCTCTCGCAAATTCATCCGGAGGCTGGATTATCGCAGGAGCTGAACTTGACGAATGCGACGAGATTAATATTTACGGCCTCGATGAAGACTTTGACATTGAGAAATTTATTGACGAGAAAATTTTATACTCAATTCATGACTTCGGAAATGTTAAAGCAATTCATGTTGAACCTGCAAAATTTTACATGAAGCCTCTGATTTATAATGATAGAGTTTTCCGTCGTGTTGAGGGCGTAAACTTAATCTCAAATCGTCGTTCAATCTCAATCATGACTTCCGAAGCTCAAGAGTTTTCACGTGATGATTTCCCCGTCAGAACGTCAAAGCTAAACGAAGATGACATCAATAACTTTCGCGCGGCCGTAATAACTTTACACGAGGACTATAAAACTTTCTCACGTCAAGAATTTCTGCGGAGGTGCGGAGTTTATTCAGGGAAATTCTTAACCTTCGCTGGAGCCTTAATGTTCGGCGAGATTATAAGGGTTCATGCAAGATTGAAATATTTTGACGTTAACGCTGAACTTGAAGCAAAAAATATCTGGAGAGCTTACACCGAAATTATGCCTAAATTGACATGCAAACTTTCACGAACCTGCGCTGAAGACTTCCGAGTAATCTTCATCAACGCGCTTTTGCATTCGGATTACAACATCAGCCGGAGAATTATCATCACGATAACTTCTAATCCTCCCAAAGTTTTAATCATCAATCCTGGAATAATCAGAGGCATCACGAGAAATTACAGGCTTGCAAAAATGTTTGAGGTTTCAGGAATTTCACACGTCAAGAAAACTTTCACACTTCAACAAGACATGCTGAATTTCAGGGTAAAATCTGAGTTAATGCTTGAAGGCCTTGAAACTCTTCCTGAACCTGTAATTTTATGACACAAACAAATTAACTTGACCGAAAAAATAACAGCTGATAAAATTTGCGTCAACAAGAAAGTTTGACTTATCAAAAGGAGAAATGACCCAATTGTTGCGAAAT
>CALGHA010000025.1 GCA_937915835.1 uncultured Fretibacterium sp.
ACGCTTCAATCGAAGAAAACTCATCAGGTGAATGCAATCTCGGCTTGTCCGGACTTGCTTTAATCACTTTATGCGGAGCTTTACTCTTCAAGAAGCAATAAGCTAATTCATTGTCCCCTCGCTCTCTAACGGGGGGATTTTTTTTATGGCAGCAAAATATAACATGTTCTATTTTCACGATGATTTATAAATTTTCACGGGCTTTTTCTGTTGTCATAGTATAATTATCATTGTTCAAGGGGTAAAAATTTTTTCGCAAATAAAACGAGGGAGTGATTTTTTTGAGTCGCCTTAGCATTATGAATGAAACAAAAGCTCAGGCCGCCGTCGAATCTCTTCACAAGGATTTAGAACGGCGTGTAACTGGAGCTCCTCCCGGCTTATGTCCGCTCGATGTCGCAAGCAGTTATCTCAAAGTTTGTGCTGCTCAGACTTGCGGAAAATGTGTTCCGTGCCGAGTTGGACTTCCACAGCTTGAGAGATTGATTGATGACTTAATCGACGGTAAAGGAGACATGAAGACAGTCGAGACAATCGAGAAGACTGCCGAGACAATTTCAAATTCTGCCGATTGCGCAATTGGTTACGAAGCCGCTAACATGGTCTTAAAAGGAGTAAAAGGCTTCAAAGATGATTACACAGCTCACGCGAAAAAGCATCAGTGCACTTCAGAAGGTTTCAGAGCTGTACCGTGCGTAACGTTATGCCCTGCTCACGTTGATATTCCCGGATATATCGCGCTCGTTAATGCTGGCCGTTATGCCGACGCTGTAAGATTAATCCGCAAAGATAACCCCTTCCCAAGCGTCTGTGCAATGGTCTGTGAACATCCGTGTGAGAATAAATGCAGGAGAAGAATGGTTGATGACGCAATTAATATTCGCGGCCTGAAACTTTACGCAATTGATCATTCCGGACATGTGCCAGTTTATCGCGATGGTGAGAAACCTGCTCCAGCAACAGGAAAGAAAGTAGCTATAGTTGGCGGAGGCCCGAGCGGAATTAGTGCAGCTTATTATCTTGGAATTATGGGCCACAGTGTTGAAATTTTCGAGCAGAGAAAACGTTTAGGCGGAATGTTACGTTACGGAATTCCTTCTTACAGATTGCCGCGTGAAATTCTTCATGAGGAAATCGAGACGTTATTAACTGCTGGAGATATTAAAGTTCATAAAGAAGTCTCAATCGGCGGACCTGATTTCCCGTTAAAGAAACTTCGTGACGAGTTCGACGCTGTTTATATCGCGATTGGTGCTCACACTGATAAATCCCTGAAAATTCCCGGTGAAGACGCTGAAGGTGTAATGTCCGCTGTAACTCTTTTACGAAGAATTGGTGACGACGATTACCCGGATTTCAAAGGCAAAAAAGTTGTCGTTGTCGGAGGCGGAAATGTCGCGATGGACTGTGCACGCTCATCACTGAGATTAAACGCTGACAAAGTTACGCTGGCTTATCGTAGACGTAAAGATGACATGACGGCTCTCGCTGAAGAAGTCGAAGCTACGGAAGTTGAAGGCTGTGAAATCCTCGAATTGGCCGCACCGTTAAAAGTTGAAGTTGGCGAGGACGGAAAAGCTAAAGCCCTCTGGGTAAAACAGCAGATGATTAGCAACATTAAGGGCGGTCGTCCAGCTCCGAAAGATGCAAGCGCTGAACCCATAAGAATTGAAGCTGATATTATCGTCGTTGCGATTGGACAGGGAATTGACAGCTACAATTTTGAGCAGTCAGGTATCGCCGTAAAATGGGGATGCATTCAGGCCCTCGCAAGTGAAGAAGTCGAGAATATGCCCGGAGTTTTCTCTGGAGGAGATTGCGTTTCTGGTCCGGCTACAGTCATTCGTGCGATTGCGGCGGGTAAAGTTGCGGCTGCTAATATTGATGAATATCTCGGCTTCCATCATCCGATTGAGCTTCCCGTTGAAATTCCTGAACCTGTACCTCATAATCGTCCGGCTTGCGGAAGAGTGAAAATGCGTGAACGTCCGATTGATGAAAGAGTTCATGACTTCAAGCTCGTAGAAAAGGGAATGACCCAAGAGGAAATGGAACAAGAAAGCAATAGATGTTTGAGGTGCGATTATTACGGCTTCGGAAAATTCAGAGAGGGGCGTGAGTTCAAATGGTAAACGCGACAATAAACGGTAAAGCAATTCAGGTTCCCGAAAACACAACGATACTTGAGGCCGCAAAAATTAATCACATAAAAATTCCGCATCTCTGCTATTTGAAGAAAGTCAACGAAATCGGAGCTTGCAGGGTTTGTGTCGTCGAGATTGAAGGCCAGGACAGATTAGTATCTTCATGCAACACGATCGTACAAGAGGGCATGAAAATTTTGACGAATAGCCCGAAAGCACGCCAGGCTCGCAGAATTAACGTTGAACTCATTCTCTCACAGCATAACGCGAGATGTGCCGAGTGCGTAAGATCCGGGAATTGTGAGCTTCAGACTACAGCGAACGATTTAGGCATTAATAAATTTCCGTATCATGAAGATATTGCGGCGTTCAATTGGAACTCTGAATTTCCGTTAATCCGCAACGATGACAAATGCATTAAGTGTATGCGCTGTGTTCAGATTTGTGATAAAGTTCAGCAAATGCACGTCTGGGATATTGCAAAGTCCGGTTCACGTACAACCGTCGGAGTTACAGGCGGCGAGGACATTACGAAGGTTGACTGCACGGTTTGCGGCCAATGCATTACACATTGTCCGGTCGGTGCTCTCGTTGAACGTGATGATACGCAGAAGGTCCGTGATGCTTTCGCGGCTGGAGACAAGATTATGATTGCTTCGGTTGCTCCTGCTGTAAGAACGTCATGGGGCGAGAAACTCGGATTAACTCACGAGGAAGCCTCACAGGAGAGATTAGCAAGTGCGTTAAGAGCTATCGGGTTTGATTACGTTTTCGACACAGATTTTTCTGCTGATTTAACAATTATGGAAGAAGCGAGCGAATTTGTCGAGAAGCTCAAGAACGCTAAACACGAGAAATTCCCGATGTTCACGTCATGTTGTCCCGGCTGGGTAAGATTTATCAAGATGGAATTCCCGGATTTAGTCCCGCAGTTATCGAGCGCGAAATCTCCTCAGCAAATGTTCGGGGCAATAATTAAGACTTGGTACGCTCAAATTCTCGGAGTTGAGGCCGATAAAATTTATCACGTGTCATTCATGCCGTGCACAGCCAAAAAATATGAATGTGACGTTGAATGCATGAACTCTTCAGGAGCACGCGATATTGATGTCGTCTTAACAGTTAGGGAACTCGACAGGCTAATTAAATCAGAAGGAATTGACGTAAAAGCTCTCGAAGAAGGCCAATTTGACGCGCCACTCGGAACAGCTTCAGGAGCAGGCCACATTTTCGGAACAACCGGCGGAGTTATGGAAGCGGCTTTGCGTACAGCGTATAAGCTCGTAACTGGCGAAAATCCGGATCCTAACGCTTTCAGATATGTACGTGATTACGACGGCTTCAAAGAGGCTACGTTCGAGATTGCCGGGACGAAATTAAGAATAGCTGTAGTTCATGGTCTCGGGAATATTCGCAAACTCTGTGAGGACGTTCAAAGCGGAAAAGCTCAGTATGACTTTATCGAGTGCATGGCTTGCCCGACTGGATGCGCTGGCGGCGGTGGTCAACCAATTTCTGAGGGTGAGGAACTCGGCGAAGGACGCGGGAGAATTCTTCTTGACCTTGACCGAAAAATGACGCTGAGATTTTCTCACGAGAACCCGTCGATTATTCAGTGCTACAAGGAATATCTCGGCGAACCTTTAGGGGAAAAAGCTCATCATTTGCTTCATACGGATCAAGAGAAATGGGAGCTTTGGAAGTAAAGCTAATATAAATTTTGTCCCCTCGTTATGAAGCGGGGGGAATTTTTTTTGCTATACTTTCATCATTTCCAGTTAAGGACGGTTAAGATATGAGACATTCAGGAATTATCAGGCTTGTAACGGGTGGAAGGTTAGGCAATCAATTATTCAGATATGCTTTTGCTCGAGCACTACAGATAAAACATTTCCCGGATTATGAGCTTGAAGTTGGCTTTGTTACGCGTCGGCCAATTACAGAAGAACAAAAACGCTTTGGATTAAAAAATTCGCTTGTAGATTTCCAGATTGAGAATATTTTAGCTGAAGATATGCTTTTCACAGATAAACGCTTCACGAGTAATTTTACGTTCACCCAGAAATTGATTTACTCGTTTTACAGGATTTCACGAAATATTTTGCCCAAGAAATTATTGCCATTGATTAGCTCTAAGACTTTCAGGAAAATTTATAATCACTTCGGAATTTACATCGCTCAGCCTCCGTCAAGATATGAACCGTTTAATGTCTCATGGAAAAAGAATATTTTGTGTGATTCAGAGTTTGAAGCTCATGAATATTTTGACGAGATTAGAGATATTTTGCTTCGAGAGTTTACGCCTATACATGAAGTTTTGCCGCATAATAGAGAGCTTATGAATGACATTGAGAGTTCGCAATCAGTCTGTGTACATATCAGGCGCGGCGACTTTATGAACAGTTCAAACTCTAATATTTGCACCGCAGAATACTTTATTCAGGCAATGAAAGAAATTCATGAAGAAATCCCAAATTGCAAATTTTTCGTCTTCTCTGATGATGTCGAACTCGTGAAAAAAACTATTCCTCTTCCCTATGACATTACATACGAACAAGGCAATAATCCTTCATATGAAACTCTAAGATTAATGTACTCATGCAAGCATTTTATCATCAGCAACTCAACTTTCAGCTGGTGGGCACAATACCTTTCACGCAATCCCGACAAAATCGTCTATGCTCCGTCAAAATGGCGGTTGAACGATAACTGCTCAGGTTTGGATATGCCATATATGCGAAGGCTCCAGGTTTGAATTGGCCGAGAAATTTTTTTGATGCCGTGTAAAATATATCCCATCATGAAAATATTAACTTTTTACGAGCAATTACGAGATAATGCCTACGCTATCAAGTGTATGACGTGATGAAAATGATGAAGTTACGTGAGGTTGGAAAAATTGATGAATATACTAACTTTCTATCAACAACTTAGAGATGATGCCAACGCTCTCAAATTCTCATTGCCGGTTTTAAGCGTCTATAACCCGTTAAAATATGCTTGGGACGGCTTCGAGCAATACATGAAATTTTCTGTCGGAAAAAAGCGCGTTGTCTTTGTCGGAATGAACCCGGGTCCTTACGGAATGGCTCAAACTGGAGTTCCATTTGGTGAGATTAACGCTGTCAAAAATTTTCTCGGCATCACTAATATTTTCATCACCAAGCCGGAAAATGAAAATCCTGCATATCCTGTTAAAGGCCTTGAGTGTTCACGTTCGGAAATTAGCGGCAAAAGATTATGGGGGTTGTTTCATGAGAGATTTGGGACATCTGAGAAATTTTTTGCTGAACATTTCGTGCTGAACTATTGCCCGTTATTATTCATTGGCCAGCATGGGAATTACACGCCCGACAAGATTAAACGTGATGAAAGCGCAAGATTATTCGAGATATGCGATTTATGCCTGAAAAATGTCGTCGAAGCCTTCGAGCCTGAGTTCATAATTGGAATCGGGAATTTCGCCTTCAAACGTTCTCAAATCGCGCTAAAAGATGTGAACGTTAATATCACGAAAATTCTTCATCCAAGTCCTGCGTCTCCGGCGGCTAATCATGGATGGAGTGAAAAAGTTACGGAGCAATTAATTACGTCAGGAGTTTGGCAGTGAATTATAATTAGCATGAAAGGGGATAAAATCTTGTGAGCTATTACGATGACAAAAGCGATTACGTCAGAGTTCGCGCATTCGTTCACGGTCGAGTTCAGCACGTCGGTTTTCGTTACTGGGCTTGTGAGCAGGCTGAACGTTTAGGCTTAACCGGAAGCGTCCAGAATTTACCGGATAGAACCGTCGAAGTCGTATTTCAGGGAAAACCCGAGCAAGTCAACGAGATGAAAGAAAAATTACGTCATGGGCCGTCAATGGCTATAGTTACTCAGGTAATTTTTTACCGCGAACGCGTGAAAGACGACGAAACTAACTTTGGGCCTGTATATTAAGTTTTCTGCGTGTGTTATTATTTCGCAGAGGTGAGAAATTTATTGAACGAAATTAAACAAATCCTGCAAGATCTTCACGACGACAAAATTACAATTGATGACGCATATTTAAAGCTCAAAGAACAGCCATTTGAGGACATCGGCTATGCAAAAGTTGATTTACACAGAAAATTACGGCAGGGAGCTTCTGAAGTAATTTATGGTGCCGGAAAAACCCCAGAACAAATTGCGGGTATCATTAACGTAATGAGAACTCATAATCAAAACGCAATTTTAATCACAAGACTTTCACGTGAAGCCGCCGATGAAATTAAAAATTTAGGCTGTGAACTCGAATATTACTCTGACGCTCACGCCGGAATTGTCGGAAAAATTCCTGAACCTGAGGGAAAAAGTTTCATCGTCGTAGCAACCGGAGGGACAAGCGATATTCCCGTCGCAGAAGAAGCAGCATTAACGGCTGAAGTCTTAGGCAATCGCGTAAAACGTCTCTATGATGTCGGAGTTGCAGGACTTCACAGAGTTTTATCACACATTGACGATATTATGAGCGCTTCGGTGATTATTGCCGTCGCAGGAATGGAAGGAGCTCTCGCAAGCGTTTTAGGAGGTCTCGCGGATTGTCCGGTAATCGCAGTTCCAACGAGCGTAGGTTACGGGGCTTCTTTCGGCGGAATTTCGGCGTTACTGGCTATGCTTAATTCTTGTGCAAGCGGCGTTAGTGTCGTGAATATTGATAACGGCTTCGGAGCTGGATATTTGGCCGCAATGATTAATCGAATTAGAATAGAAGATGAAGTCAGAGAATGAAGAAATTTTTTATCACGTTAATAATATTATTGTTGGCTGTTGTTGCTCTTTATGCTGAGGATTACGACATTTCGGGCTTATGGAACATCGACGGCAAGGGTTTTGTTAAGGACAGCAGTACGGAGATAAAATTAAACGCTCAAATTGACGGCAATATGCATATTTACACGGCATTAGCGAGCGAGATTAGCCAGGATTTAGCCAGCAATGATTATGCCAGTAAAGACGTATTCGACACTATAAGCAAGGATTTATTGAGCCCGGACAAGAGATTTTTAACGGGATATGATATTTACGTGAGAATTGATTTATCGAAATTATTGAGCTATAAAGTCTGGGATTACACAATACCAAACGGGATAAAAATTCCTGCACCTCTTTCGGAAATTAGACCGTCAAATGATAATCCCTATGAACTCGTTAATTTTGGAATTGATAATGAAGAACAGAACATGAATTACTTAATCACATTGACTTCAACGAATTCCGGGAAAATCAGGATTAACGGTGTGATTAAAGACGTTGAAGTTGTCGGAGATGTCGAAGTTGATTCTGAGAGTGTAATTTGGCTTGACGGAACAGAGAGACCTGACATTGACCCAAAAGTTGACAGCGGCTGTAATTCAGGATTTGGAATAATTCCGCTCGCTTTAATTTTATTTTGGAGGAGTAAATATAAAGATGTTCGGAACTGATATAGGCATAGATTTAGGGACTGCTACAGTTCTGATTTATGAGAAAAATCACGGCGTTGTCCTTCGTGAGCCTTCAGTCGTCGCCGTTGACCAAGATACAGGAGATATTTTAGCGGTTGGATATGCTGCTAAGAACATGGTTGGAAGAACTCCCGGAAGCATTATCTCAGTTCGGCCGTTACGTGATGGAGTTATTGCGAATTACGCGATGACCGAAGCGATGTTACAGCATTTCATGAGACGAGTAACTAAGGGCTCGCAAAAATTTTTCCGAAACAGGGCGATGATTTGTGTTCCGTCCGGAGCAACTGATGTTGAGAGGCGTGCAGTTCTTGAGGCAGCTTTAGAGGTCGGAGCCCGTGAAGCATACTTAATCGAGGAACCTATGGCGGCCGCTATCGGAGCTAATTTAAACGTCGAAGAAGCTCGCGGGAAAATGTTAGTTGACATCGGCGGAGGAACTACGGATATTGCCGTAATCTCACTCGGCGGGGTTGTTGTGTCGAAATCTTTACGTTTGGGAGGCGACAAGTTCGACGAGGGAATAATTCGCTACTTGCGTCGTCAATACAACTTAGCAATCGGAGACCAGACGGCCGAAAACTTGAAGATCATGATTGGAACGTGCACGCCTCTTGAAGAGGATCAAAGAATGATTGTTAAGGGAAGAGATTTAGTACAGGGATTGCCGCGACAAATTGAGGTAACGAGTTCAGCTGTCAATATGGCGATTGGCGATATGATACAAACTCTTGTTGACGGCATTCGAAACGTTTTAGAGCTAACTCCCCCCGAATTATCAGCCGACATAATTGATAGAGGTATAGTCTTAACCGGAGGCGGAGCGTTATTGCGCGGACTTCCTGAGTTAATCGCTCAACAGACGGGAATAAATTGTTTTACCGCCGAAAATCCAATGGAAAGCGTTGCACTCGGAACAGGAAAAGCATTAGCCGAGATTGATAATTTACGCAACACAGGACGAAGCACAATGCTCGTAAATCTTAAACGTTCAAGCCGACGAAGATATTAAAAGGGGTGAGAGATAAATGCATAGAGGACTATACGAAGCCGCGTCAGGAATGCTCGTTCAGGAGACGTATTTAGACGTTGTTACGAATAATCTTGCGAATGTCGATACAGCCGGATATAAGCGTCGAGTGAGCACGAACTCGGATTTTTCTGCTTTGCTTGACAGAATAGAGAAAGTTTCTGAGGACGGCGAGACGAAATTAACTAGC
Organism: uncultured Fretibacterium sp.; assembly: GCA_937915835.1. Classification (GTDB taxonomy): domain Bacteria; phylum Synergistota; class Synergistia; order Synergistales; family Aminobacteriaceae; genus JAFUXM01. Next base: position 8,833 of record CALGHA010000025.1, read on the forward strand.
GTTATGCCCGCTGATATGCCGTTCAAGGGAAGACAGGTAATAGGCTCATTAGCTCTTGCTACGGTTTTCTCAGAGGACGTAATGGACACAAGTCCCGGAGTTGTTAAGACGACAGAAAGCCCGCTTGATATTGCGATTGACGGGCCGGGTTTCTTTTCGGTTGCTGACGAGAACGACAACACTTTTTACACTCGCGAGGGAAATTTTACACTCGACAACAACGGAAATATTGTGACACCTAACGGCTTGAGATTGCAGGGTGAAGGCGGATCTTTATCAATCGGGAATGCAACTAGCGTCGAGATTAACAGGACGGGACAAGTTATTGCTGACGGTGAAGCTGTCGGACGTGTAAGCGTCTTCAACTTTGCGAACCCGACATATTTACATCACGAGGGAAAAAATTTACTCACTCCAACCGAACAGTCAGGAGAACCTGAAGCCGTCGAGAACGTAAAAATCTGGAGCGGAGCATTAGAGATGTCAAACGTAAGCGTCGTTGAAGAAATGGTGAGGATGATTGAGGCTCAAAGAATTTACGAAGGAGCTTCGAAAGCCTTGATGACACACGATGAGCAAACGCAGAAATTAATTACGTCTTATAGTCGCGGATAATAATTTTACACAGAAGGGAGAATAATAAATGTTACGGTCATTATGGACTAGTGCGTCAGGAATGATAGCTCAGCAGACACATCTTGACGTTGTAACTCACAACTTAGCGAACGTAAACACTCAGGGTTATAAAAAGCGTCGTGCAGATTTTGAGGACTTAATGTATCAGATTTACCGTGAGCCAGGAGCGCCGATTGAGCCGGATTCACTTGTTCCGAATGGTGTACAGGTTGGACTTGGAACGCGGGTAACATCAACGCCGAGTTTCATGGTTCAGGGAAATTTTCAGATTACCGACGGGCCTTTAGACTGGGCAATTGTTGATGACAACGGCTTCTTTCAGGTTAATATCGGCAATGGACAAATCGCTTATACTCGCGGAGGTTCATGGCAGATTGACGATCAAGGCCAGATTGTGAACGAAGACGGATATTTGCTTGAGCCTGCTATAACGGTACCGAGTGACGCGCAAGAAATTCAGTTATCGCCTACCGGAGTTGTGAGCGTCCGAATTTCTGATGAAACTGAACTTCAGGAAATTGGCCAGCTTGAACTTGCACGCTTCATTAATCCTGCTGGACTTCGTGCTGTCGGTGATAGATTATTCCTGGAAACTCCTGCCAGTGGTGAGCCAATAACCGGAGCGCCCGGCGAGGACGGAATGCCCCAAGTTCGGCAAAATGTAATTGAGATGTCGAACGTTCAAGTCGTCGAGGAAATGGTCGAGATGATTGTTGCGCAAAGAGCCTATGAAGCAAACTCTAAAGGAATTCAGACGGCTGATGACTTATTGAGAATTGCTAACGGCCTGAAACGTTAATAAACTATGAGACGTAAAATTTTTATTCAGGGGTGTCTATTAGTGATGCTCCTGATTTTTATTAATCCGGCTTATTCAGCACAGAACATCAAGATAGAAATTCCCGAAATAATTTACTCGGATCAAGATAATTTCACGCTTGGACAAATTGCGAAAATCTCAGGGGGATTAATTCAGACGAGAAGAATTTTAGCGAAAGTTCAAGTTTACGCCGACGGTGATAGACTTTTACGTAACGAGGTATTACGGGCGATTAATGACAGCGATGCTTCTGACGCGAGAATAGAATTATACATGCCGCAATATTCCAGGATTGAAGCTCCAGCTTACGAAGGAAATTTTACGGAGACCGGGCCAATTTCGCAAAATAATTCACGAACAGTCAATGATTTAATTCCTGTGATAAAATCTCTCTCAGCATGGGACGGAAATATTGAGGTCTCAGCGAGTTCACCAGTTCCCGACGGAAGATTAATAGATCCAGCGAGCATTGTACCCGGCTCAGGTTCAGCAACTTTGAGATTTCGCGACGACAGCGGCCGAGTTCGTTCGTTGAATGTGCGTTTAACTTGGCTGCAAAGGGTTATGATTGCTTCACATAATATTAATAAGGGTGATAGAATTTCCCCGAATGACTTAATCACGCGCGAAATGAAAATTACCAAGCCCGGAGTTTACGCGTCAAGTCCGAACGAGATTATGGGTTTTACGGCGAATAAAAATATCAAGCAGGGAGAAGCAATATTATTAAGCAATCTTACAAGCTCTAATGTCATCAAAAAGGGAAGGCCGGTAAAAATTATCGCTCGTTACGGTGCGGCGAGTGCTTCAGCTGACGGAATTTTGCTCGAGGACGGACGGCCTGGCGATTGGGTGAAAGTTCGTAGGGTTGATGATAGAAGAGTTACACTCAGGGCAAGAATTATCAATGAAAATCTCGTTGAAGTCAGAGTAGAATAAATCTTTATCATAAATTTTTATGGAGGTGTCTTTCATGCGCAAAAAACTTTTCACAGCTTTAATTCTCACGTTAGCATTATCATTTTCAGCATTTGCCGCTTCATTATGGGATGACAACAATAATTTGTTCGCTGATTCCAGGCCCGGAAGAGTAGGTGATATTATCACGGTGTTAGTTAATGAGCAGACTGACGCGAGCGACGAGGCTACAATGGACGTAAGCAAGACGACGAATAATAATATCAATAATGGCGTTGATGGAACTGGAATATTAAACTTTGTGCGGGGATTATTATTCAGCACGAGTAATTCAGCGACAGGCGACGGTTCCGTTGAGAGAACTCACAGCGCGAACACGACTTTAGCATGTCTTGTTACGGAAGTTTTGCCGAATGGAAATCTCGTAATCGAGGGAACTCGCGACGTTCGAACCAGCGACGAAGTTTTGCAGCTTCAATTGACTGGAGTAATCAGGCCTCAAGACGTCAATGCTGATAACCAGATTAACAGCCGATTAATCGCGAATGCTGAGATTGCCGTAAAAGGTCGCGGAATAATCTCACGAACTCAGAAAGTCGGAGTAATCACACAAATTTTGCAGACGGTATTTTAATCATGACGAGAAAATTTTTACTAGCATTAATCGTTGTCGTTCTTATTTGCGAGAGTTCATTTGCCGCCGTAAATTTGCAGGACATGGACTTTTCGCGCGTTAATCCTCGAGTTCGCATTAAGGATATTACGGAAGTTGAAGGAGCACGAAACAACCAGCTCACAGGAATTGGCCTAGTTACGGGCTTAAACGGGACAGGCGATAATTCCCCGATGGCCGTCCAGATGATGCGTAATGTTATGCGTAATTTCGGCGTTACACTTGATGCAAGATCCGTGAGAACTCGAAATATTGCCGTCGTCGCTTTAACCGCAACGCTTCCTCCGTATGTTAGGCCAGGCCAGAATATTGACGTTAACGTTAACACGATGGGTAATGCTTCGAGCCTTCAGGGCGGAATGTTAATTCAGTCGCCGTTACGAGCTGCTGACGGGAAAATTTACGCTGCTGCTCAAGGTCCTGTGATTATCGGCGGGAGCAGTGCTTCAGGTGCCGGAGCTTCAAGAACTCAGAATATCCCGACGGCCGGAAGAATTCCCGGAGGCGCGATCGTTGAACGTGAAGTCCCTACTGATTACACGATGGGAGGACAAGTTGCGTTATTATTGCGTGAGCCTGATTTCACGACATCCCAGAGAATTGCCGACGCGATTAACAGGACATACGGAGTTGTAGCGTATGCAGTTGACGCTGGACGAGTTGAGGTAAATTTGCCCGGTCAATATGTTCAAGCTCCTGCGGCGTTTTTGGCGAATATGGGGGGACTTGAGATTGAGCCTGACACGAGCGCGAAAGTTGCCGTTAATGAACGAACCGGAACCGTCGTAATGGGCGGAAACGTGAAAATTTCGGCAGTCGGAGTTGCTCATGGAAATTTAGTTGTCGAAGTTGCTGATGATCCGAACGTAATTCAGCCTGAAAGTTTGAGTGAGGGCCGAACAGTTGTAACTCGCCGGAGTGATATTACGGTCGACGAAGAGGGCGGAAGTATGATAGCTATGCCGGCAACTACGACTGTTAGGGATATGGTGAGAGTGTTAAATTCACTTGGAGCGCGTCCGAGAGATATTATCGAGATTTTACAGGCAATTGATAAGGCCGGAGCTTTACACGGTGAACTTGTTACTATGTAAACGAGGTAAACGAGGTGAAAGAGAATGTTACGGACAAACGGAATTCCAAGCTCAAAGATTATTGACACGAAAATTAATCCCGAAGTTCACCAGACAGACGAAGCAATAAAGCTCAAGGAAGCCTGCCAACAATTCGAGAGTATTTTATGGTCAAAACTCTGGAAGGACATGAAGCAATCCGCAATGTCAATCAGTGGTGCCGATCAAGCGAGGCCGTATAAACAAATGGAAGATTTATCGCTCGAAATGGCCAGTGATGATTTAGTCTCGAGTTCAGGAGGAGCGGGCCTATGGAAAATGCTTTATGACAGCATGATCGGGAAAGTTGCGGCGGATCAGGAAGCAACTCAACGAAGACAAGCTGACGAAGAAGCAAACGGTTTAGATATTCAAGCGTGAGAAAAAATTAATTCCCTTGTTCATGACAGAGCAGGGGAAAAATTTTTGTGCTATAATACCACGAAAAATTACGTAGAAAGGACTTGACAAATTCCAAAATGTCTTCCATAATTGACCAGACCAGACCAGCATAATTATGCTTTTTATTCCCGATGGTTCTATAAAGGACTTAATCAGGATATCATAGTTACTTCATCACGTAATATCATCAAAATCGTTCAGGAATATATTAACTTCGACAGCGTTATTGATATAGGCTGTGGAACTGGCCAGATTTTGCGGGCATGTTCGGAAGCCGGAGCTAAGACTATACGCGGAGTCGACGGCACATGGGTAGATAAAAATATGCTCGTTATTCCTTCAGAATGTTTCACGCCATCAGATATTTCACAACCCAATTTAGCCGAAAAAATCCCAGAGAAAAAATTTGACCTCACAGTTTCATCCGAAGTGGCAGAACATATTGACCCCGAAGACTGCGAAAACTACATGAATAATCTTGTATCTTTCAGCGACGTAATATTATTCTCGGCGGCAATTCCAGGACAAGGAGGAACTCATCACGTTAATGAGCAATATCCTTCATATTGGATTAAGAAGTTTGAAGCAAGAGGATTTATTCCCGTTGACTGTATAAGGCCTGTTGTATGGCGAGATAAAAATATTCGTCTTGACTGGCGGCAAAATTTAGTTATGTTCGTTCGTAAAGATAAGCTGAAGAATTATCCGAAACTTGAGGCTGAAGCTGGCAGAAAAGTTCTTGATATAGTTCATCCGGAATTTTGGGGCATATGGTCATATCCGCCTAATATAATGAAAATGTCGAGCAGAGGCCCTAAACGAGGGACAAAAAATCTCCTGCGCGAATTAATATGCTTCATACCTGGTTTTATTTATGCACTGAAGGTACGTTTGTTTAAGCATAGTTAATATATCCTGATATAATTATTTTATTCCATACAAATTTTTATATCACAATGGAGGAGTTCACATGCTCAATCTCAAACAGGACATGCGCGAAATCATCGACAGCGCAATTAAAGCCGTATTACCAGAATCAGCAGTAAAAGAAGCATTGAATAATCCAGACTTCACAAGTCGCAAGGGCAAAGGAAAAATCATCGTCGCCTCAATCGGTAAAGCCGCCTGGAGAATGGCTAAAGCCGCAAGCGATATTTTAGGCTCAGGGATTTCCGGAGCAGTCGTTACGAAATATGATCACTCAATGGGCGATATTCCCGGACTTGAAATTTTCGAGGCAGGCCATCCGGTTCTTGACGAAAACACTCTCAAGGGAACTCGTGCACTTCTTGAACACGTTAAAAATCTCACGGCTGATGATACCGTTTTGTTTCTTGTGAGCGGCGGAGGTTCAGCACTCTTTGAGCTTCCTGCTGAGGGCGCAAGTTTATCCGACATGCAGGACATTAGCAGTCAACTTTTAGCGTGCGGAGCTGATATCGTCGAGATGAACACGATACGTAAGCATTTATCGAGCGTTAAGGGCGGAAGATTTGCGCAGTTGTGTGCTCCGGCTCATGTCTTCATGGTCGTGTTGAGCGACGTTCTCGGTGATAGACTTGACAGCATAGCTTCAGGCCCGGCCGCTCCGGATTTGTCGACGAGTGAAGAGGCTTTAGCTATCGTGAAGAAATATGATTTGAAGGTTAAGCCCGAACTCATGAAAATTTTAGCCCGTGAAACTCCGAAAGAATTAAGCAACGTTACAGCAGTAATAACCGGAAGCGTTACGGCATTGTGTCAGGCCGCTTGTGATATCGCAAAGGGTAAAGGCTATAATCCTCTCGTCCTCACTACAACGATGACGTGTGAAGCTCGTGAAGCCGGTTCGTTCATGGCCAGCATTGCTCGCGAAGTCAAAACTTCAGGTCGTCCCGTAAAAGCTCCTTGTGCGATTATTGCCGGCGGTGAAACTGTCGTACACTTAACCGGTCACGGAATGGGCGGACGTAATCAGGAATTTGCTCTTGCTGCCTCAATGGGAATTTCCGGACTTGATGATGTAGTTATCGCTTCACTCGGTTCTGACGGAACTGACGGACCAACTGACGCTGCCGGAGGAATTGTTGACGGAAAAACTGAAGCCGCGTTGAAAGCTAAAGGCATAAGCATTCCCGAAGTTCTGAAGGAGAACGACGCTTATAACGCACTGAAAGCCGCTGACGCTCTGTTAATGACCGGACCGACCGGAACAAATGTTAATGATGTTGCAATAGCTTTAATAGGCTAAAAAGTTTTGAGGGGAGCAGGTTAATTTTGTTCCCCTCGTTTTGTGTCGATTAATCACGTGCCGCCATCGCCGCCCCGATTAAGCCAGCCTTATAGCCAAGTGTACAGCTCACAATTTTTGCGCATTTCGGCCTTATTCCCTCGTAAACTTCCGCAATAACTTTCTCGCGTAAAGGCACAAGCAACCTTTCACCCTGTTTGCCAATCCCTCCGCCTATGCTGATAACTTCCGGCTGAAGTCCATTGATTAAATTTGCAAGTCCGCTAGCTAAATATCCCGTGTACTCGTTGATAATATTAATCGCGATTGGGTCCTGCTCGTCTGCCGCCGCAAAAACTGTGTGACCGCTAACAACTCCTTCACGTTTTGCTATTTCCGCGAGTGTGCTGTTCGGATGTTCAGCAATAGCTTCTTTCGTCATGTTGATTAATCCGGTCGCAGAACAATAAGCCTCAAAGCAGCCGTGTCTTCCACAAGTGCATTTTCTCCCGCCGTAAGCTATAACCATATGGCCGAACTCACAGCCGCTGAAAATTTTCTCGTCGATTACCAAGCCCGAACCTACTCCGGTTCCCAGCGTTATAATCATCGCGCTCTTAGCTCCTTTTGCCGAACCAGCAACAACTTCACCGAGTGCCGCCGCGTCAGCATCATTCACGAGCTTTGCAGGAATATTAAACTCCGCACTCATCTTCGGGCCAATCGCAAAGTTTCGCCAGCCTAAATTGTTGTTGTAAGTTACTATTCCGTTCTCAACGTCAATAACTCCAGGCGAACCCATCCCGATAGCTTTTATCTCGCTCATGTCAACTTTTGAGCTCTCAATCGAAGTCCTCACAGCTCGGATAATATCTTGCAACACAACGTCCTGCGGTCTGTCTGCTCCGGTTGGAACGCTGGCTTCACTGATAATCTCGCCATTCTCAGCAATTACGCCCGTCTTTATGTTTGTGCCGCCAATGTCAACGCCGATATAATACGCCAATTTTTTCACAGCTCCTTCATGGGGAAATTAATTAAGTGTGAATAATTATATAATATGCTCAATCTCGATAAAGGAGTTTTCTTAACATGAAACGAAGAATTATTGTTGCCGCTTTACTCATTCTCGCAGGACTTTCATCTTTATGGCTCAAGGCTGAAGCTGAACAGGTACGTGCGGGATTTGCCATGAACACGATTATCAACATGCGCGTGTATTCCAGTAATGATGACGTTCTTGACGACGCTTATAAATTATTGGCCGAACTCGATAATATGCTCTCAATGTACAATCCCAACTCCGAAATCTCACGCATAAACTCACTCGCAGGGAATGAAAAACTTTCAGCAAGTCCCGAAGTTATTGAAGTCGTCGAAGCCAGTAAAAAACTTTATGACTTCACTCATGGAATATTTAACCCGTTAATCGGTTCAGTTACACAATTATGGAAGATTAACCGTGCTGATGGGAAAATTCCGACGAGTGAGAGCCTCGACATCGCTATAAAACTCAGCGACATTAATAATCTTGAGATTGATGATAAATATATTTTCCTGAAACGTCCGGGCTGTATTCTGGATTTAGGCGGGATTGCTAAAGGTTATGCCAGTGAGAAAATTGCTGACATGCTCAAAGCTAAAGGCGTAAAGTCTGGAATTATTGACTTGGGCGGTAACGTTTACACAATCGGAAAAAATCCTGACGGCAATAACTGGAGAATTGGCGTGCGTAATCCATTAGAACCTGCCGGAAGCCCCGCTCTCGTCTTGAACGTCAACGACTGCGCAGTAATCACATCAGGGAATTATGAGCGCTATAAAATTGTCGACGGGAAAAAATATTCACACTTCTTTGACACTAAAACCGGCGAATCAATCATGAGTGATTTACTCTCAGTTACTCTCGTTACTCCTGATGGGAGCTTGGCAGACGGACTTGCTACAGCTTTCATGATTTCCGGTGTTGACGAGGGGAAAAAGATTTACGAGAATTTGCCGGATAAGCCTGGAGTAATTTTCATCACACAGAATGAGATTATCGCCAGCGAAAACTTGAGAGACATAATCACACGAGCAAATCAGGAAGTAAAGTTTTTCTGAGCTATTTATGATTGTTATAGAGTAAAAATTTCAGGCCTGATTCGTACTCTGCACCATAACCCGCGCTGTGTCCAGTGTCCGGGAAATGTCCCCTGCAGATATACGGCTCAGTCAGCAAAAACGCTCGGCCAAGTTCATTAAGCGAGAGCCTGAACCTGAAGCGTGCAATTTCTCCAGCTTCGATTACGTACGGAGCTAACTCTTCGGGAGCAGGCTCATGCAGACTTTTTTCACGGTAAAATTCCTCGTCAACTCTCATTGAGGCCCAAGGGAATAACGACGGAAGGCGCAA
>CALGHA010000026.1 GCA_937915835.1 uncultured Fretibacterium sp.
TTTGAGCTGAGCGGCTGTCGAGTTCGTCTCACCTGCATAAAATTCTGCCCATGACATATCAGTCGTAGCCCAGTGGTCGGCGGCGTAAGAACTTCCAGCAATCACAAACAGCATAATTACTGCGAGAAATAAATTCTTTTTCATGATAATATTTTCTCCTTGTTAAACGTGGACGATTGGACTTTAATTTTGCAATGTCAACCCGGCATGTAAAGTTTTCAAAGAATTACGACACCGCCAAGTTTCTGTAATCCGTCATGATTTTTACATGCATTAAGAAAGTATGACCGAGCAAAAATAAATTTATCGCTAAATCTTAAAGCTAATCGTCCTTCTTAAATTTTGTTCACGTATAAAAGTTTTGCCGGTAAAACTAAGAGAATTATAACACGTAATTTTCTCTGAGGGTAATTACTTAGAGAAAAATCATAAAAAGTTGACAAGATAAAATTTCCCGTTTAGAATTTCGCGCAAGATTTTTATTAATTCATCAGGAGGGAAAAAATTTTCATGACGAGCTTATTTTTCACAGCTTCAAAGAATTATGTTCCCTCGAAACCGTCAGCACTCAAGATAAAGCGTGAGTTAATTTTTCATGCTTGAGTGATTGACGGAAAAATATTTAGACTTATGCATATTTTGAAGCCGCTCACTCAAGGGGCGGTTTTTTTTATATGTGCAGAAAAAGGAGAATTTATTCATGACAATTTTCAAAGGTGTAGCTACAGCACTGATTACTCCGATGAAAGCGAGCGGAGTAGATTATGATAATTTTGCGCGAGTAATCGATTGGCAGTGTGAGCAGGGGATTAATGCGCTTGTTATTGCCGGGACAACCGGAGAAGGCTCAACGCTTGATGACGCGGAACATAAAGCCGTCGTAAAATTTGCGGTTGAGAGAATTGCGGGAAGATGTGTAGTTATTGCGGCGACAGGCTCAAACGATACGAATTACGCGCTTCAGCTCTCGAAATTCTGCTGTGATGTCGGCTCTGACGCATTACTCGTAGTTACGCCGTATTATAACAAAGCCACTCAAAATGGCCTCATCAAAATGTACACGACGATTGCGGACGCTTCAACCAAACCTTTAATACTTTACAATGTCCCATCAAGAACAGGAATTAACATTGAGCCAGAAACTTACGCGGCATTAGCTGACCATCCGATGATTAGCGGCATTAAAGAAGCGAACTCGAATATCAGCAAGATAGTACAAACAGCTCAGCTTGTAGGTGACAGGTTAACGCTTTACTCCGGCAATGATGACCAAATTGTGCCGATTTTATCAATGGGTGGTCAAGGCGTAATTTCTGTTTTATCGAATGTCGCACCGAAAATCACAATGGACATCTGCAATAAATTCTTCGCAGGAGACGTTAAGGGAGCCGCTGAGCTTCAGTGTAAAATGCTTCCGTTGATTAATGCCCTGTTCAGTGAAGTAAATCCCATTCCCGTAAAGGCCGCAATGAATTATCTGGGCTGGTGCGAAAATTATTTGCGTCTTCCGTTAACTCCGATGGAACAAGCTCACTGGGAAAAACTCAAAGCCTTAATGGATGCTCAGGAGTTAGCATAATGAAGTTAATAATTAACGGGGCCGCCGGAAAAATGGGTAAGATTATTGCTCAGATGGCTGGAGAAGAGAATATTGCCGCTCGTGTGGACTTGGCCGGAGGTCAGGGAATATATAAATCTCTCGACGAATTTTCGGGAGAAGCTGATTGTGTCGTTGACTTCTCAAATCATAAAGCCGCTGAAAATGTCGTGAATTATTGTGTGAAGAGAAATTTACCCGTATTAATCGCCTCAACCGGTCATGACGAAAATGAACTCGCCAAGATTAAAGCTGCTTCGGAGAAAATCCCCGTGTTTCTTTCGCCGAATATGTCAATTGGTGTAGCTTTGCTAGCTGACGTTGCCGAGAGAGTTGCGAAAATTTTCGGTGAATGCGATATTGAGATGATTGAAGCTCATCATAACCAGAAATTAGACGTTCCAAGCGGTACAGCCTTAATGCTCGCAAAACGTTTACAAGAAGCTCGTGAGGATTTAGCGTTCAACATTGGCCGACATGAGAACGGAAAACGCACGAAAAATGAGATTGGCATTCACGCATTACGTTACGGCTCAGAGGTCGGAACTCACGAGATAATTTTCTCAAACGGCCTCGAAACTATCACGATTAGACATGACGCAAAAGACCGGGCTTTGTTCGCTCGTGGTGCGCTTGAAGCTGTGAAATGGTTAGTGAAGCAAGAGCCAGGATTTTACAGCATGAGGGATTTTCTCAAAGGTGAGTGATAAAAAATTATGGAAGCTCAAGAAATCATAAAGTTCATTGCAGACGCTAAGAAAGTTACTCCCGTGAAAGTTTATTTGCGCGAGAAAGAGAATATTGACTTCTCAGGGACGAACGCAAAAGTTTTCGGTGTTGGCGACAAAATTATATTTGGTGACTGGGCAGAACTCCGGCCAATTCTGGAAGGTAATAAAAGCAAGATTGATGATGTTGTGATTGAGAATGCCGCGAGAAACTCAGCAATCCCACTTTTAGACCTGAAAGATATTCCAGCGAGAATTGAACCGGGCGCAATAATCCGTGATAACGTCTCAATCGGCAAAAACGCCGTCATAATGATGGGAGCCGTAATTAATATTGGGGCCGTAATCGGTGAAGGAACAATGATTGACATGAACGCAGTCTTAGGAGGACGCGCAACAGTCGGTAAAAATTGCCATGTTGGAGCCGGAGCAGTCTTAGCCGGAGTGATTGAGCCAGCAAGCGCAAAACCCGTCATTATCGAAGACAACGTTTTAATCGGAGCTAATGCGGTCGTAATTGAAGGCGTTCACGTCGGGGAAAACTCAGTTATTGCCGCCGGAGCTGTAGTAATTGAGGATGTCCCGGCCGGAAAAGTCGTTGCAGGCTGCCCCGCTCGTGTCATAAAAGATAAGGACGAGAATACGACACTCAAGACAGCGTTGGAATTATCGCTCAGAAAAATTTAAACGGGAAAATATAACATGTTATATTTTTTTAACGAAGCTCAAGCAATAAAATCTGAATTGGCCGAGTTACGCAAAAAGTTTCATCAAATTCCGGAAATCGGCAATCACGAGTTCAAGACGGCAGAATTAATTGAAGCTGAACTTAATAAACTCGACATTCCCCATAAAAGAATACTCGACACAGCAATAATCGCTAAGCTCACAGGAAAATTACCAGGTCGAAATTCGGCGTTACGTTCGGACATTGACGCGTTGCCGGTAACAGAAGCTACGGGCTGTGATTTCCCCTCACAAACTCCAGGAATGATGCACGCTTGCGGTCATGACGTTCACATTACGAGCGCACTCGGAGCCGCTAAAATTTTGAGCAAACATCGTGATGAATTATGCGGTTCGGTTAAATTTCTCTTTCAGCCTGACGAAGAAGGAGAAGGAGGAGCTAA
>CALGHA010000027.1 GCA_937915835.1 uncultured Fretibacterium sp.
GAGCGCGGCTCGATTTCGTAAAGATGGAGATGATTGTTTATGATAAATATTCCTAAAAATATTTTCCGGGAATATGACATTCGCGGAGTTGCTGACGTTGATTTGACTGACGAGATTGTTAATGCAATTGGCCGGGCTTATGGCTCATGGCTAGTTCGTGCTGACGTAACCAGAAGCATAACCGTAGGAGGAGACGCGCGACTTTCGACACCGAGAATTAAGCAGGCTTTAATCGACGGCGTATTATCAACCGGGCTTGATGTTGTTGACGTTGGACTTGTTACTACGCCTATGCTTTACTGGAGCTTGTTACGTTTCGGCTTCAGCGGAGGAGTGATGATTACGGGTTCGCACAATCCTTCGGACATGAACGGCCTGAAACTTTGCTTTGAGCGCGGAACTTTATGGGGTCAGGAAGTCCAGAACATAAGACTTATAGCTGAATCCGGGAATTTCGAGACCGGCAAGGGAAAATTAACTCAGGCCAATATCGACGATGATTATCTGAAAATGTTAGTGGCAAAATTTGATTTACCGTTCAGCAAAAAGTTCAAAGTTGTGTGTGATTCCGGCAACGGAGCGGCAGGAGTTACGGCGAGAAAATATTTTGAGATGCTCGGCTGTGAATGCATTTCACTTTACGACGAACCTGACGGACATTTTCCAAATCATCACCCTGACCCTCAGAAGCGAGAAAATTTAAGCGCATTAATAGAACGTGTTATATTTTCTCACGCAGATGTAGGATTTGCTTTTGACGGCGACGCTGACAGAATAGGCGTTGTTGACAACAAAGGCGACGTAATCTTCGGTGATAGGCTGATGACGTTATACTGGCGCGAAATTCTCAAGACTAATCCGGGCGCAATCGTCCTCGTTGAACCTAAATGCAGTATAGTTCTTCCTGAACAAGCCGAGAAATTCGGAGGAAAAGTTGTTTATTGGAAGTCCGGACATTCTGTGATTAAAGCGAAAATGAGAGAAACAGGAGCATTATTCAGCGGGGAATATTCCGGGCATATGTTCTTCGCAGATGAATTTTTCGGACATGATGACGCGTTTTATGCCGCCGGAAGACTTTTACGGATAATGTCAAACGCTAATGATGACTTAGCACACATGATGAGAGCAATTCCGATTTATCCGTCGACTGAAGAAATTCGCGTGCCGTGTCCTGACGAGGAGAAATTTGCGATTGTCGAGAGAATTAGCGCGAAAGCTCAGGAAAAATATACTTGCAGTACGATTGACGGCGTAAGAATACTTTACCCTGACGGCTGGGGATTAATTCGAGCTTCTAACACGCAGCCCGTAATGGTCGTTCGCTGTGAGGGAAAAACTCAACAGGCCCTCGAAGAAATTATGAGCGACGTAAAAGCCCGTGTACTCAGTGAAGGACTTCCGGATTTCACATGGACATTTTAAGCGCGACAACTCAGGCCAGACCGCAATACGGGGTAATAATTTATCCTGAAAGCGGCCGGCCTCTTCCTGTTTATGATAACACTGAGCTTGAAATAGGCTTTGGAAACGGCGAATTTACAGTTCAATATGCTAATGCTCATCCCGAAATTTTTCTTTATGGTCTCGAAATCTCACAGTTATGCGTCCTGAAATGCGCGCGTCGTGCTGAGGGTTTGAAGAATTTACGCTTAATCAACACTGATGCAAGATACATGCTTCGTGAATTATTTGCTGATGAAAGTTTTGCGAAAATCATAATGCAATTCCCATGTCCTTGGCCCGGCAATGGAAATGCTCATAGACGAGTTACGGCGAAAGATTTTGCTGACGGCTTAGCGGCTGTGTTGAAACTCGGCGGAATTTTTGAGATGGTTACGGACGATGAGGATTACGCGCACGAGGTCAAAAGGGTTCTGGGAAGTCATGAGGCGTTGAAGTGTGAGAGCTTCGAGATTAATATTGACCGGCCAATTACGACGAAATACGAGCGAAAATGGTTAGCTGAGGGCAAGAATATTTACACGCTGAAATTCAGGAAGACGAAAAATTTTACAGTTACACGGAGAGTTTCAAGGGAAATGCACATAAAAATTAATCATGAAGTTACACGAGAGAGTTTAGAGAGCTTAAAGAATGTTACGGGCAAGAAAGACAACGATAAAACTTTCTGGAAATTCGGGAAAACTTTTACGGACGGGAAAATATTTTTACTCGAGACTTTGACGAGCGATGACGAGTTCGAGCAGAAATTTTACATTCATATTGCTCCACACGATGACGAGGGCTTTTTGCTCAGACTTGACAAGACTGCGGACGCGTTTTTAACTCCGGCTGTACGTTCGGCACTGAATGACGCGGCTGAAAAGTTATCATGAAAGAAGTTCGTCCGACTTCAGGAAGAGTTTTAGCGGCATTGTTTAACATTCTCGGTGAACTTGACGAGAGCAAAAAGTTTCTTGACGTTTTCGCCGGAACTGGACGCGTTGGGCTTGAGGCTTTAAAACGAGGAGCGGGGGAATGTGTTTTTGTCGAGAGTGTTAAAGCTAGAGCTGAAGAGATAAAGAAGTCTGCACCTCAGAACTCGTTGATTTTGTCGCTTGAAGTTCGTCGGGCTTTATCGTGGCTGATTAAGCGTGAGAAAAAGTTTGATATCATCTTCGCGGATCCTCCGTATAATTCGAATTGGCCTGAAACGTTGATTAATCTTCCAAACTTGACAGCAATTTTTGAGCCTGACGCAATCTTTATTCTTGAACACTCAATCCGTGAGCCCCTAACTTTCGCCAATAATCCCAACAATTTAGAGCTAATCTCAACGCGTGAATACGGTGAAACATCATTAACTTTCATGCGGGAAATGACATAAAAATTTAATCCTGTTATAATCCCCTGCATTAACTCGAAAGGAAATTTTCACATGAATTCTTCGGCAATCCGAAAACAAGCGATTTCTAATATAATTCCTGCAATCGTTGTAGAAATCATGATGCTAATCTACAACCTTGCAGATACTTTCTTCATAGCTCAGACACACGACCCTTTGCAATTAGCGGCTGTCTCATTGGCGGCTCCCGTGTTTCTCGTCTTAATAGCGATGGGAATAATCTTCATGGCCGGAGCAATGTCGTTCATTTCGCGTTCACTCGGTGCCGGTCAAAGGGAACGTGCTAATAATATTGCGTCATTCTGTGTTTGGGGAAGCATAATTACCGGCTCAGTTATGGCGATAATCTTCATGTTCTTCATCGAGAGAATTTTGCGCGCGATTGGTGCAAGTCCTGAAACTTTCAAACTGGCTTATAGTTATTTGTCAATCGTAATTGCGGCGGCTCCGTTTGTTCTTTTCTCGATGGCCTGCGGAGGAATTATGCGTGCTGAGGAACATGCAACCGGAGCGATGATAGGGCAAATCTTCGGGAACATGTTAAATGTCGTGCTTGACCCTATTATGATTTTAGGGTTCGGCTGGGGAATTACTGGCGCGGCAATAGCTACGAGCTTGAGCATTGTGATTGGAGCAATGTATTACGCGGGATATTTTCTTTTTGGACGCTCAACGATAAGCATTAATATCAAACATTTCAAGATTAAGGACGGAATAGCTTGGGGAGTTTTAGCGATTGGAATTCCCTCATGCTTGGACTTATGGCTAATGAGCATCTCGCAAATTATCATGAACTCGTTAATGTCGGCTTATGGTGATATGGCTGTTGCGGCGGCCGGAGTAATGATGAGGATTGACCAGATTACGGGCTTGTTCGCGATGGGAGCAGGTCAGGGCATTCAACCTTTATTGGGCTTCTGCGTTGGAGCTGAGGACTGGGAAAAATATAAAGCTATGCTGAAATTTGCTCTGAACTTCACAATAACTTTGAGCCTAATGATGATTGCGGCGTGTTATCTGTTCACGAATAAGATTGTCGCTATATTTTTAACTGAACCGGAAGCGTTTAATTATGCCGTGAAATTCCTGCGAATAAAACTCTCAAGCAGCATATTATTCGCCGTGTTCTTCATCTTCATTAATGCCCTTCAAGCTATGGGAAATGGCCGGGCCTCTTTAATCTTGAGCGTCTGCCGTCAATGCGCGTTGTATATGCCCCTGTTGTTCATAATGAATTATTTTGCGGGCGAGTATGGAATTATCACAGCTTTACCATTGGCGGAATTACTCTCACTTTTACAGACGGTAATAATTTACGGAAAAATTATCTTTAACCCGAAAATCTTATTTGAAGCGTAATGAGGCGACAACATGAAAGTTACTGCGATTTATCCAGGTTCATTTGATCCGATTACGAACGGCCATATTTACATTGCTGAACGTGCGGCCGCAATTTTCGATGAAGTTATTGTGAGTGTGCTTGTGAATGAGCGTAAGACTTCGGCATTCAGCGTTGAAGAAAGGTGTGATATGGCCCGTGAAAGTCTGAAGCATGTGAAAAATATTCGTGTTGACAGCTTCAACGGCCTCTTAATCGATTATGTCCATCAAAAGCAAGCAAGCGTAATAATTCGCGGACTTCGGGCGATGAGCGATTTTGAGTATGAATTTCAGATGGCATTAATGAACCGGAAATTAGCTCCTGAGATTGAGACGTTCTTTA
>CALGHA010000028.1 GCA_937915835.1 uncultured Fretibacterium sp.
GATCTACACTCTTTCCCTACACGACGCTCTTCCGATCTGGTTGAATTCGATAAATTTTTCCCGGAAGGATATTTACACGAAAACGGCCTCGTAAAATCAGCGATGGAAGATTTGAAGTCTCGCGGTTACGCTTATGAACAGGATGGGGCTTTGTGGTTCCGAACTGAGGACATAATCGGCGACGACAAAGACAGAGTTTTAATCAGGGCAAACGGCATTCCTACATACTTTGCTTCGGACATAGCTTATCACCGGAATAAATTCATAACAAGAGGCTTTGAACGAGTTATTGACGTTTGGGGAGCTGACCATCACGGATATATCGCTAGAATGAAAGCTGCGGTTAAAGCGATGGGAAAAAGTCCAGATGACTTTGAAGTTTTACTGATCCAGCTTGTTAATCTCTTAAGAGGCGGAAAAATTGTAACGATGTCAACCAGAGCCGGAGAATTTATCACTCTTCGTGAAGTTCTTGATGAAGCCGGAGTTGACGCGACGCGCTTTTTCTTCCTGACCAGACGAAGCGACAGCCAGTTAGATTTTGACTTGGATTTAGCGAAGAAACAAGGCAGTGAAAATCCCGTGTATTACGTGCAGTATGCTCATGCCAGGATTGCTGGAATTTTGCGTGAATTCGAGAAACGAGGAGGAAAATTAGATGAGATTATCAATGAAACTCCTGCAGAAATCTTTGACAATAAGGACGCTCGAGATTTAGCCGATGCATTATCGTTTTATCCTCAGGAAATTTCACAGGCCTCACGGGATTTAGCCCCTCAAGTTTTGACGGGTTACGTTCTGAACTTGGCCGGAATATTCCATGCGTTTTATAACACTAACAGAATTCTTGATGAACCTGACGAGAAAATTTCAGCCGGACGGATAAACTTAATCAGGGCCGCTAAAATCGTAATTTCCTCATGCCTTGAGCTTTTAGGTGTAAACGCTCCGGAGAGAATGTGAAAAATGCCGTCGCTTAAGCGGATTGCGTTAATTGTTCTGTCAATTCTAGGGTTGTCTATTGCTGTGGGATATTACAGGTTTGAGCTTGAGAGGATTGCGCAGATACGTGAGGCAATCGGTAAAAGTGAAGAGGTCTTGAAGCAAAAGCGTCAGACTGTGCAGGATTATAAAGAGAAAGTTGCGTTTTATAAAACCGAAGAAGGTGCGGCACATTTAGCTCGTGAACAGTATAATCTTGTGGGAACAGGTGAGACTGTAATTTTGTTAAGAAGTCCTGACGTTCAAGCTGAAGAATATTGATTAAGGATTTTAACTAAGAAAAAAGAAATTCCCCCTGCTCTGTGTGAACTGGGGGAGCTTTTTTGTCTATATTCTTCCGTAAAGTTTACAAGCCGCTTTTATCCTGTCAGCTAATCCGTCCGGTATTGCATCCTTTCGCATTCTCCATGACCAATTTCCCGAAGGTGTCGACGGAATATTTATTCGCGCTTCTGCTCCAAGCCTCAAATAATCCTGCATGGGAATAATCGCCGTATCAGCTACTGAAC
>CALGHA010000029.1 GCA_937915835.1 uncultured Fretibacterium sp.
GATACGGCGTTAATAAAATTACCTTCACCGATTGAGTCAAGCCAATTTCTAATTTCACCGTCAATTTGATTAAATTCCGTCGTGTTAATATGCTGGGCATTGTCAATTGCAAGACTGGGCTTCTTGATTAAGGCATCGCGCGAAAAGTCCTCGTGATTTAGAAGCATATCAAATTTCGTCATGATTATTGCCGCTGGAATTGTCAAAAGTTTTCCGGCCTTAATCCCCCACGCTGATTTGATATAATCCACTAGACGATTGACGACGTACGAAGAATTTTTCCCGTAGCCTTCATTGCCGTCAAGTGAGGCCCGTCTGACATCAGGAGCAATAAAATTTCTCACATTCTCGAGAATAAGCGGGTCAAGGACAATTAAAATTGCTTTGGAGTTTTCGAGATACCTGCAAACAACAGAAGATGTATCAAGCTCATGCTCGTAATCTTCGCCGGCTCCGTCATAAATCGTAAATGTGTAAGTCGGTACAGTATTGCGAGTTTTTCTCATGCCGTTCTTTATCGTCCAAATTTGAGGAGTTTTGCTCCCGGCCGCAGTTCCAGGTACAGGAGTATGACGCTCATAAAGAATTGACGTATTATTTTTCTGTATATCATAAGTTATTTGATTGGCAGGGCTTAAGCTCAGATTTAAGCCGGAATTTCTCATAAGCTCGTTCAACATGACAGTGATGTAATTCGTTTTTCCTGAACTGGCTACACCAACGATGCTGAACGGAAGATTTGGCGTTTCAATAATTGTCTGCGGCAAAAACTCAGGACAAGAAGGACATTTACGAATTGTCGCGAAACCGTTACAGCCTGGATGACTGCATTTTATCGGTTCTCGCGCGAATTTGCCTGGTGTTGTGATATTTCCGCACTGTGGACAGACATAGAGAATTTCGCTTTTATTATAATGGCTCATACAGTATGGACAGATGAAATTGCTGCCAGTTATGATTTTCTGCTTGAATAATTTTGATGCCGAGCTGAAAAATGACATGTAATCTTCTCACCTCAATAAATTTTTAGCTCTAAAATGTTGTCATACATAATCGCTTAAAGCGTACGTCGAAGTTTTCTGCGCCAGTAATCAGCAATAAATCCTCGTCATTTTATGCTTTCCCGTCGAAGCCTTTAGCCCACCTTTGAGAAAACATTTCTTCAGGACTGCTTTCCTTCACGAATAAAAATAACTGCTGGCCCTTTGTTACGTTTGCCAAAATATCAAATGTCTCGTTAAACTCTGACGACGAAGGATTTATATTTTTCGGTGCAATTTCCATCAGGATAAAAGCATTGCTCTCAAATGGATTTAAGACTTGGCTGTTGTTTAATGACTTGCAGAGTATTAATCCCGGTCTTCTGCTAATTGGCCGGTTTGATTGTGTCGTGATGTTAAGAGTTCTCCTGCCCATTCCGAAGAAAGTTTTTGACACGCTCCAGAAGATATTTGCGCTCAACGGGCGAGTGAAAGTCTTACAGCAAGCCTCAGAAGCAATTTCAATGCCGTCAATCTCGTAAACAGCAAACAGAGTGATATAAAATTTCTCGTTTTCATTGGGAATAATTACTTTATTGATTTTTCCTCCCCTGTTCCTGACTTGTTCCGCGCTGTAAATAATCCTGCTTCCATTGTCGATTAACGCTTCAGACTGAGAGGCCCATTTTGCAGGTGAGCTGTCAGTTCTTGTGAATGTCGCAAAATACTTCAAATTTCCCGGAATATTGCCAGCTAAAGCAATCGTAATATTTATTTCCGTGCCTAAATTTGTCGTAACTTCCTCAAGTTTCGTCTCACGTTCATTTATTATGCAGGGCTTTAACGTGTTGATTTTAATCTCGTTCAGACTGTATAAAGTCTTCCCGCCGGAAACAGCACAGACTTTTATTTTGTGATAAAAATTCTCGGCTAAAGTAATTTGGCAGCTCTTCATTTCCGAACGCGTACGATGAATTATATTTGAGCCGGACAAAACTTGAACGTCAATTCCACTTTCCTGAATGTCCCAAGATATTTCGTAAATATTATTTCTTAAGTGCTTTGACGAAATTTTGAAGTCCTTAAGCTCTGTTCCCGGCACAACCTCAATTTTTGCAACGCCGCTTCGACCTAAACCCGGATAAATTGCGCTCAACAGGAAAATATATTTGCCGCCGAGCTTTATATTCTCCAGAGTTACGCTGTTTATGGCATTTTCTGATAAGACGTGTTCAAAGCCGCCGTATTGATAACAAACTCGAACGCCTGAAGAATTTTTTGGAGCCTTCCATGATAAGAATATTACATTGCCTTTTTGGTTATGCTGAATTTCCGAGACTTTCGACAACACTACAGCACTTGCAATTGACGGGCTCGAATATAAATTATGACGTTTGGTGAATATCGAATAGCTGTAAATTATTCCGGGCTCAATGCTTGTATCCTTGAAAGATAAATTTTTCGTGCCGCTAATTAAAACTGTTCCGTCATTCTCATTCGTCGGCGGGCGTGAACCTTTTTTGCGGATTAGTGTATAAGTAATCTCTCGTTCTCCTGTTTGAGGCCAGCTGAGTAAAACGCTCGTGTCTTCATCATTAATAAGGACATTAAGCATAGAACATGCTGACGGAGGATTTGAGGCGAGGAAGTTTACGGCTTGAGAGAAGTCCGCGCATTTCTTTAATATATCTATGCAGGCATTAATTTTTTCTGTCTTGCTTCCGGCCAATTTAAACAATCTTCGGCATTCTTCGAGAGTATCATTAATCTTCCTTCTCTGATTTTTCGTGTCAATTTCCGGGCGTGTAACTGCAAGATTTTCGGCGAAACGCGAGGCTTCTTCGAGTTTTAGAGCTTTGATTAAATCGTTAAGCTGAGTTAAGGGCTTGTTGTATTCCTCTTCGGCTTGCGAGATTTGGGCTTCAAGTTTTCGTGTCCTGTCTTTTTCCGTAGTATCAGCAATTCTGGCTTGAGCTAAAAAGTTTCTGGCATCTGCAAAATTATTCATTCGGAGTGAGTTTTCAGCCATCACAATGAACTTATTAAACTTGTTCACATCAGGAAAATCATAATTGCATTCGGGACATTTATTCAGCGAGTAAAGTACAAGTTTTTTGCATGACGGACAAGGCTTGAAAATTTTTTGTCCGCAGTTCGTGCATTTATTCTGCTTCTGGGCATCCTTAAGGCTAGTGAACTCACATACAGCTTGACAGTGCGCGCATCTCACAGCAAAAATAGGCCGGTCTGGAATATACGGATCTTTTAATCCTGCTTGATCGTTGTAAATTGCCAGAGCCGTATCATAATCACCGAAGACTTCAGAAATTTTCTTTATGCATAATTCCGCAATATCAGGATCCCTCAAATCTGCTTCAAGAAGTCCTTTCATGTTAGCGAAGAGTTCAACGAGTTCCGGCGTGTTCAATAATAAAAATTGCTGATAGCCTTTGTTGTGAGCATCATTGTCAAATATAAACGAAACAGCTTGCCCGGCAATATTCGCTTCAGACTTTTCAATTGTCTCACTGGAATATCCGGAATAAGCTGTCAAATACGGTTCAAGTTTTGCTTTGAGCAGAGCAGGAGAAAAAGTTTTATAATCTTGAGCATTGTCATAATCTCCGCAAATATAAGACGTAAAAGTGTATAAATCCTGAACAAATCCTGCGTCCATAAGAGCCGTATTAATCTTCTTGGCTTTCGCAACTTTTATTCGGAACGCATCTAACTCAGCGTGAATTTTTGCGCACCTGTCGGGAATTTGAGGCAAGTTCACAGAAGGTTTGACAGTCTCAATCTTGAAGCCGTTCTCTATATAAACCTGTTCAATCTCCTTAATGCTCAAAGATATTCCGTGTTCGCGATTATTCCTGAGCTTCTTGATTTTGCCGTTGGTGATAATTAATTCTTTACCTTTGCGGCTGCTCTTTTCAAGAAGTACGCGGGAAGTCAGCCTTCTTTTTAACAGCTCAGTTTTTTGTCGGGCCATATCAGAAAAGGCTGATGTCAATTTTCCAGCATTAATAACTTTTGCCTGAATATCCTCGAGAAATCTTATCTGTGCTTCAAGTTCTCGTCTTGCTGTATCCTGATTTTCTGCTCCTAATTTATCCTGAAGCTCAGTTTTTTTGCGCGTAATCTGACTTTCAACTTTACGAGGACTTTTCTCGGTCAAAGATATTCCCGTAAGCTCGAAAAAATCATAATCAGCCATTTTTCACTCAGCTCTCCCAAGTTTGAACGTCTTGAGCTTGAAGTCCTGTTAATCCTCCGCCGTCAATCTCTGAGCTTCCGCCTAAACTCTGAGCAATCGTCCCAAATGCCCGGCCTAAATCTTCTGAGCCTTGAACGAAAATTGCATTGGCATCATTCGATGAAATGTCGTGCAAAAATTTCTCGTCAGCATGACCAAAACCAATTCCAGAAGTCTCAATCCCGGAGTTATTGCACATTCTCGCGGCTTTTACGGCTTTGTCCTGGCGTTGCCAAACTCCATCAGCTAAGACAATCGCAAATTTTCGTCCCTCTTCATTAGCTAATAAACTTTCTATCTCATTGAACGGGTGAGTTTCATTTTCGTAGCCTGTCTGACCGCATTCAATTGAGTTTACGGCCCTTATGCAGCGGCTTTTGCTTGATGAGAGTAAACAAACGGTTTCAGTTCTATCTGAGACCGCCATAATAGCAGCTCGTGTGTAATCAAAATCAAGTTTCTCGATAAAATCACACATAGCTTGTTTCGCATCATCTAAGGGTTTGCCTATCATGCTTCCTGAGACATCAACGGCCATAACGAGATTAAGATTTTGCGGCTTGGCTTCAATTTTCTCCGGAGGACGCGAGAATTTCGATATATCTTCTGGAACGTGTTCCCTTGTTACTGTGAGATTGCTGGTTGAATTATCCTGTCTGGCTTCAACTTTGATAATTCCGTTGGTGTCGTAAGTATATTGAACTTTTATTATCGTTCGACCTTTTATCTCGCTTTTGTGCTCAATTCCTGTAACTGTGTACTTGAACGGTATTAAATTCTCAAGTGGATTGATTTTGTCGCCCTGAAGCACGTAAATTTCCATCTCGTTATTGCCTCTAAGGCTTGTCCTGAACGAGAAGGCTTTTGCGGCTCTCACTGGTCTTGGGTGATTGGCCGGAATAATAATATCGTTAATATATCTCGTTCCGTCCTGGCTTACTGCGATCATTCCCATTGCGTGGGCTGTAGTCTCCCTGAGAGTGATAACTTCAAGCCCCGTCAATTTCCGCTCAGGCTTTACGAGGCCGAGAAAATTTTTGCGTTCAGTAACTTTATGATTATCCTTAACGATGACCGAAAGTCCTACGTATTCTTCATTTCCTTTTGTTGCCTGAATAGCAGCTCCCAAAGCAACAGCCTCATCGGGATTTACGTGTGCCAAAGGCTTTTTCCCGAAAATTTCAGCAAGATAATTCGAGACTGCAGGCATTCTTGTAGAACCTCCGACTAACAGGACATCAGTAACGTCTTTAATCTTAATTCCTGCTTCGTCGATTAATCCCCTGCAAAAATCTCCAGTTCTTCTGAGTAAATCCGAAGTTCCTGCTTCAAACTCATCACGTGAGATATCAACAGACGCTTTGCCGTAATTCGGAAAATCAGCGCTAACTTCAAAACTTGTAATTCTTGAGAGCTGTTTTTTTACGCGTTCAGACATTCCGCGAACAATTCGGAGTGATTCAGGCTCATCATGAAAATCTATTCCCGTCTCATCTGAAAATTTCCTGATTAAAATATCCTGAAGCCGATTATCCCAGTCTCGACCGCCTAAAAAGTGATCTCCTCGAGTAACGACAGTTTGAAGCTCACCATTTCCCTGCATATGAATTAAAGTAACGTCGAAAGTCCCGCCCCCTAAATCATAAACAAGGATATTAGCGTTCTCTCGCCAGTGATTAAGCCCGTAAGACATTGCGGCAGCATTAGGCTCATCAATAATTTTCTTGACATTAAGTCCGGCATCTTGAGCGGCCCTAAGAGTTGCTTCACGTTCAACAGCGTAAAAATATGCCGGAACCGTGATAACTGCCTCTTTAATCTTCTCGCCCGTCTCAGCTTCAACGTAATCTTTAATATACTTCAGGAGCATTGACGATAAATTTTCAGCCGTGTAACTTTTGCCGCCGATCGTGCAATAAATTCCATCCGTGCCCATACTTCTCTTGAAAGTCGCGGCGCATCCTGAAGCTCCCTCGTTGAAGGCCTCTTCAGCTTCTGAACCGAATAAAATTTTGCCGTTTATAAACTGAATGACTGAAGGCGTAATTTTTTTGCCCTCAGGGTTGGGAATAATTTCGGGTATTCCGGTCTGAGGGTTTACGTAAGCAGCGGCAGAATAAGTTGTGCCTAAATCAATTCCAATTGAGATGGACATAATTTATTAGACCATTCCTTTTGTCTCGAACGTTGAAAGATATTTTTTTGCCTCTAAAACTTCTTCGTCTGTCTTCAGCGTTTCAGCTTTGAGCGTAGTGCTTACTGTATTTTGGGGATTATTTACGTCAATAGCAGTAACTTCAAGACCTTGTGAACTGCACTTGAATATAACTTTTATCGGTGAACCTTCGGGCATATTAGCAGGCAGATTTAGTGTGAGCTTGCCGAGTTTCTTGACGTTAAGCGCTGGATCGGTCGCTTGAGGTTCTTCCTTTTCGTTTTCGGACGGGACAATAAATTCATGCTCAGGATTGGTGCGTTTTCCCATGTTTTCATAAACTGGAATTTCGACGAAAGCCTGATTGTCAATGACAGTTCCATAAGTTCCTGCGGCCTCTGAAGGTGAATCATCGCCGATGAACAAGAGATTGTTTATCCTGAAAACTCGCTGACCTGAAGCATCACGAATGAAGACTGCCGGACCGAATGAACGAGAAAGTTTATCTTTTATCTCAATGCCGCCGCCAGTGCCCGTGCCTAAACCAGGCTCTCCGATAATTTTTTCATCTCCGCCATGAACTTGCATATAAGCCGCAATTGCCGCTCCCTTAGCAACTGCAAAATCGGGGTCCTCAACTCTGACAATATTCGGGAAAAGTCCCTTTACTGCCTCTTGTATCATGGGCATTTTGGAAGATCCACCGACAAGAAGGACAGTGCTTATATCATCAGGCGTTAAAGAATTTTCACTGAGAAGCTGACGGACAAAGTTCATCGTTCGTTCAACTAAATCTTTCGTCTCATTCCTGAAATTCTCGGCGGTAACTTCAAGTCTCACGTCGCCAATATTAATACTTCGTACGTCTACTCTTGATAATGCCCTTTTCGTATCTTCAACTCTGGTGCGAATGCTAAGTTTTGTGTCATCATCAATTTCATCAACGCCGCTCTCTTCTGAATACAATTTGCAAAGGTGATCAAATAATCTTCTGTCCCAGTCAATACCGCCTAATTGGTCGTCGCCTTTGGAGTCAATAATATCAATCTCAGCGTTTTTACCGTCCTCATCAACGGAGAACTTCAAGAGTGTAACGTCGAATGTCCCGCCGCCTAAATCATAGACCATAATTTTGCG
>CALGHA010000030.1 GCA_937915835.1 uncultured Fretibacterium sp.
TGTAGCGAGCCGGGATTTGGCGGCTGTGTAAGAGAGTGAAAGTTTGTCCCCCGTTTCGTTACATTGCGGGGGATTTTAATACTGCGGCAATAATTTCTTCTCTATGCTGCTCAAGAATTTCTTTTTTGAAGTGTACTCCGTCTCTAAACCAATCTTCAGGATAATACACAATTCTTTCTATGAAATCTCCGAGAATATCTTCAAACCCATTATTCTTTACGTCTTGCTTAAAATTTTCCAAGTCATGATTTTCGAGAATGTCTTTAACAGGAAGAGGATAAACGTAAAGTTTCACGTTATGTTCTCTGCATAATTCCCGCATCTTGTTTAGATAAATAATCGCTGTTCGTGATAATCTTCGTATATATTTTCTCTCAGGCTTAGACTGAACATGAAGAAGATATTGACGCATAAAAATATTATTATTCAGCAAGAAAGTTTTTACATACCCATTTGTTACGAAAAATTTGCCGAATTTCTGATAAAGCATCTCGCGTGTTTCAGCTTCAATTAAATTCATATTTCCATTATTCATGAAGGGGATTACGAAATATTGATACGTGAAATTCAAGTTTAAGTCATTGCCTAAGGTTTGAGGGAGTATCATGTAATAAACTTCTTTTGTCTGTGGATTATGTTCAAGATACTTTTTCATTAATAAATAAGTTCCGCAAGGTGTTATCGCTTGATTACAGCCCAAATGTGAAAAATTCCCGCTGTCTTTATCCTGAGGCCATATTTGATTACAAACGCTGTCTCCAAGAATTACGAAAGGACGGCCCGAATTATGCTCAGCTTTCTCTATTACGTAAAATACTTCACCAGCGAGGCCTGTGAGATTAGACGAGAAGCAAAGTAAAATCAAGTAAACGAGAAAAATAGAAACTGTTGACGTAAGAATTATCAGTGAAAGTTTTGCGATAAATTTTCTCATTCTCTGACCTCAAAACTGGAAGTAAACGAAACTTGCATTAGTTACAACGAAATTTGAATACACAACAAATATTGTCATAGCGATAACGTTATAAACCAGCCATCGAGAGAAAATATTTAACGATGAAATTTTCGCGGGTATATCAAGTTTCAACGATAAGAAATCATATAATGCAAGAATACTCCCAACTATAAGCATTAATACTAAAGTACGTTTCAATCCTCCAAAGCCTTTAGCTGTAAGAATATATTCTCTGAGATTAGGCAGGCCGTCAAAAATATGAGTAAATACGTATAATGCTTCACTGAGACTATTTGCCCGAAAGAACACCCAAGCGAACATGCAAAACGTAAACGTCATCAAAACTCTCACAAGCCAAATTATCCCGTGAGGTTCATTATGTTTACCCTTCGTGAAAAAGTTCTCGACGATTTGCGCGGCTCCGTGAACTGCTCCCCAGATTACGAACGTGAAATTTGCTCCGTGCCATAAGCCAGAAATTATGAACGTAATCATCAAGTTCAAGTTATGCCGAAATTTCCCGCACCGATTGCCGCCTAATGGAATATATACGTAATCCCTGAACCATGTAGACAACGAAATATGCCACCGGCTCCAGAACTCACGAATACTCGCCGAGAAATAAGGACTTCTGAAATTCTCCATTAAGTCAATCCCGAATAATTTTGCACAGCCCCGAGCAATGTCAGAATATCCTGAGAAGTCGCAGTAAATTTGTATTGTGAAGAAAAAAATTGCCAGCATGAACGCGAAGCCTCTAAAGCTGTAGACATCGTTAAAAACTCTATCGACATAAACAGCGAGAACGTCAGCAATACATAATTTCTTGAAGAAGCCCCAAGTCATTAACTTCATCCCGTAAGTCGCCTTGTCATAATCAAACTCGTGATGAGCTTTAATCTGAGGCAATAAATTATTCGTACGTTCAATTGGTCCAGCCACTAACTGAGGGAAAAATGAGATAAACGCCGCGTAATTTCCGAAGTGTCGTTCAGCTTGCGTTACTCCCCTGTAAACGTCGATAACATACGCTAAAGTCTGGAACGTGTAAAATGATATTCCAACCGGTAAAAGTAATTTTAGCGTCGTCGGATGAAGCTGAATTGCAAAGAGTGATAAAAATTTCGTCAGGCT
Source organism: uncultured Fretibacterium sp. (assembly GCA_937915835.1). Taxonomy (GTDB): domain Bacteria; phylum Synergistota; class Synergistia; order Synergistales; family Aminobacteriaceae; genus JAFUXM01. The sequence continues at coordinate 2,090 of CALGHA010000030.1, forward strand.
CTCCGTGAAAAAGTTAAAGTATTTGAAGACGAATAAAACTCCTAAGCATGATATTAGCGTAATCGTGAGAATGAATTTCTTGGCTCTCGTATTATCATGAAAACGTTCAAGTAAAAGCGCCGCAAAATATGATATTACCGTCGTGAAAAGGATTAACACAACATACTTCACATTCCAGCTCATGTAGAACCAGTAACTTGATATGAGAATTACAAACCATCTGAAACGATGAGGCAATGCCCAGTAAAGCGCAAAGACAATGGGCAAAAATACTCCGAACTGCCAGGAATTAAATAACATTTCCGGCACCTCGATAAATTTTTTGTGGTAAAATAAAAGTTTGAAGAGTTAAGAATTTAAGGCAAAAATTTAGGCTATGAGCGTTGAGCGTTGAGCGTTGAGCGTTGAGCGTTGAGCGTTGAGCGAATTGTACAGGTAAATTCAGTCGTTGTCAACTTTTCTTGTCTCCTTTCTTGGGATTTTTCGCGTAAATTTTATCACATGATTTCTTTGATTAATAATTTTCACAAGCTATAATTCATGAAAAATTTTCACATCGGAGGTTTTAATCATGAAACGTTTATTTGCAGTCTTAACATTAATATTCTTAATCGCCGCTCCGGCTTTCGCTTTGAGTGATGCCGAATATCTCAAGATGAAACGGAATTACCCAAAATTCGCACGTTCCGACCGAAATTTAACACGAGTATGGAACGAACTTAAAAAGGATTTATCGACAAAAAATTTCAAGGAGCTCCAGAAAAACCAGCGCGAATGGATAGCTAAGGGACGTGATGATGCCGCAAATGAATATATGGATATGGGATATTCCCGCGTTGAAGCCTATATAGCAGCAACAAATGACAGAGCTGAAGCACTGCCACAAATTGCCGCCGACATCAAACAGGGAATTTATGATGAAACCGAACGCCCTAAAACTTCACGCACAACTCCACGAGTGAAAGAGCCTGAACCTGAATACAACGACGATGATAATAATGATGACGATGAAAATGACGACAATCGCGGCGAAATCGAAGAAGAACACTTTGACGGTGAAACTTTTGCCGGGAATTACTCACGCAGAGACAAAAACGCGTTCATGACCGTAATCATAACCGACGATGACACAATGGAAGCTGAAGCCGTAATCAGCACTCAATATCCAGAAACAACTTGGAAGGCTCGCGGCTGGATTGATGAAAATGTTCTTGAGCTCTCGGATGAGAATTACAGCAGATGCCAGGTAACTCTAACTTTTTCTAGTAACAGCGTCAAAGTTGAAGCAACAAAGTCCGAAGATTGGCAGGAAGTTTTAGGCGAGGACGTTGACCTCTCAGGAACTTACACACGAAGCAAATAATGTACTCACTTGATGAAATCTTCAGGGGAAGCACTCACAAATCTTCTGTGTTCTCCTCTGAAGCTGTTAATTTCCTCGAAGCCCAGATTTACACGAAGAATTTACGAGGCTCCGAAGTCCCGCACGTTAAATGCCAAATCCGAAATAAAGAAGTCAGATTAAATCCCGAAGAGGCAGTACGTCAACTCTATGTTTATACGCTAATTCACGATTACGGCTATCCTCCCGAAAAAATTAGGCTCGAACATCAAATAACTTTTGGACGCGAGAAAAAACGTGCTGACATCGTAATTCTCAACGAGACGGAATATATCATCATCGAGGTCAAGAAACCGAAATTGCTCGACGGAAAAGAACAGCTCAAATCATATTGCAACGCTACGGGAGCATTAATTGGAGTTTGGACGAACGGACAGGAAATTTCTTATTATCACCGCAAAGATCCGAATATATTCGAGAGCATTGATGACATTCCGAAGTCAACCGAAACACTTGACTACATTTTAAGCCGACGCTGGACAATCGAAGACTTATCACAAAAAGATAAATTAATCCATGAGAGACGAACGCTTAAAGGTTTAATCGAAGAGATGGAAAATGACGTTCTCGCTAATGCCGGAGTTGATGCGTTTGAAGAAGTCTTCAAGCTGATTTTCACGAAATTATACGACGAAATGCAGAGCGGAAGGGACAAATCACGCTTCCTTGAGTTCAGGAATTACGGCAGCACTGACAAGAAAAATGATGAGAAGGCTGAAGAGAGGCTTAAACATAACCTTGATAATCTCTTCAATCGGGCAAAAGCATATTGGCCGGGAGTTTTTGGCGAGAACGAAACTTTTTCATTAACTCCGTCGCATTTGGCCGTATGTGTTTCAGCTTTACAGGACGTGAAATTATTCAACTCTAACTTAGAAGTCGTTGATGACGCGTTCGAATACCTCATGAATAAGTCTCAAAAGGGGGAAAAAGGCCAATTCTTTACGCCTCGTTACGTGATTGATATGTGCGTTCAGATGCTTAACCCTTCGGAAGACGAGAGCATGATTGATACTGCGGCTGGGTCGTGCGGATTTCCAGTTCACACGATGTTTTACGTCTGGAAGAAAATTTTAGCGAGCAGGGGACTTCATCAGAGCCATTTGTTTACAGCCGAGAAGAAGCCGCCTGAATGTGAAGATTACGTGAAAAATAAAGTCTTCGCAATCGACTTTGACGAAAAGGCCGTACGAGTTGCCCGAACTCTTAATCTCATAGCTGGAGACGGACGAACAAACGTTCTTCATCTTAATACTCTTGACTATGACCGCTGGGAAGAAACGGTAAAGCCTAAATCTTGGCAGAAGGCTTACAGTGAAGGCTGGCTGAGATTTACGGATTTTTGTGAGGACGAGGAGAGCTATAAAAATTTCACGTTCGATATTGTTATGGCTAATCCTCCATTTGCGGGCGACATTAAGGAAGATAAAATCCTCAGGAAATACGAACTCGCTAAAAACTCAAAAGGTGATTACGTCAGCAAAATTGGCCGGGATATTTTATTCATTGAACGAAACCTGCAATTCCTCAAACCCGGCGGAAGAATGGCAATAATTCTCCCTCAAGGACGCTTCAACAATTCCAGCGACAAATACATTCGCGATTTCATCTCCGAACAGTGCCGAATACTCGCGGTTATCGGGCTTCATGTCAACGTCTTCAAGCCTCATACAGGAACAAAGACTTCAGTTTTGCTAGTTCAGAAATGGGATGATGTCTTGTGCCCTCGTAAAGAAGATTACCCAATTTTCACGGCGGCAATGCAGAAACCAGGAAAAGACAACTCCGGCGATAAAATTTACGTGAAAGGCCCCGACGGACGAAACTTAACCGACAAGAACGGGCATTTAATCGTCGAACATGACTTGTTCAATCATGAAGGCTTAACTCAGGACGGAATAGCCGAAGCATTTATCGAGTTTGCAAAACGTGAGGGCTTAAGTTTTTTCGGTGATGCCCGTCCGTGTGAAGTGAATTTGCCGGATGGGCTTGAATATTCTGAAGTTATGTTGAGTGAGATAACATCTGCGGGCCGTCTTGATGCTGAATACTTCTCGAAGCAAAATATTTTTCTTCATGCAAAACTTGAGGCTATCGGATCAAGGACGATTGCAGATTACGGGGGCTATCTTGATTGCAGTGCGTTTTATCCTTCTGTGGCGGATTATTACAGCAATGACAGAACTAATAATATTCCATTCATAAGGGTAAACGAGATTAACGGCGGGATGATTAACATCACAGATGCTACAGTTTTCTTGCCGGAGAAAATACTCAAGGCTAACAGTAAAACGATGGCTCTTGCATATCCCGGCGACATCGTCATAGCGAAGGGCGGAACTATCGCGAAAGTTGGACTTGTTACGGAAGATTTCCCCGTCTACGCAACGTGCAGAGACGTTATTATTCTTCGGACTGATAGATTACACGACATCAATAAATTTTTCCTATGGGGATTTCTTTACAGCTCTTACGGCAGAGGTATTCTCATGAGGTCAGCAAGCCAGACAATACAACCGCATTTGACGCTTCCAGCTATACTCGCGATAAAAATTCCTGACATCATAACAATACAGCCGGAAATAGAGAAATTGTATAAACTTTCTGTGAACATGAAGAGGGAAGCTGATGAACTTTACTCTGACGCACAAGCCCAGCTCACACACGCTTTACACTTCGATACTTTCGAAATCTCACAGGCCAATACAGCAATAATTTCTTTCTCGAAAATGTTCGATGCCGGACGTTATGATGCTGAGTATTTTATGCCTAAGTATGAAGATTATTTGCGGCTTCTGGCAACGTTTGAAACTACAACAATTCCTGATGAGTTTTATGTGTATAAGAACAGCGGTGTGAACTATTCGGAGACTTCTCAAGATGTCGGCGTGATAAAGACTAAACAACTCACGAACAGGGGTATTAACACGGAGGGCGTAGAGAGCTGGTTTGACAATGACGCTTGCGCTAACAGCACGTTTTTGCGCTTGGGGGATGTAGTTTTTGCGTCGATGGGAGTCGGCTCGCTCGGCAAGGTCAGCTTGTTCGATTACGATGGGCCTCAACGCTTCGTAACTGACTCCACCTTGAAGATATACCGTGCGAAAGAAGGGGCACGAGTTAAGCCTGAAGTCTTGTGCTTGTTCTTGCAGTCGGAAATTGGCCAGGAGATAATTTACCGTTATGTTGTTGGCAGCACCGGTATCATTAACATTTACGATAGAGACATTGCGACAATTCCCATTCCCATTTTTGACGAGAAAACACAAAATGATATTGCCGAAAACGTCCAGAAGTCTTTTATTTTGCGTCGAAAGTCTGAAAAGTTGATTGATATTGCTGTTCGTGCTGTTGAGCTTGCAATTGAGCATGATGAAAATTTTGCGATGAATTATATTTTGAGTGAGGAGGAAAAAATTTCATGAACCCTGTTGAGAAAGTCCGCGCGGCCCTGAATAATTCTGGAGCGTCGGACATTGAGATAAAAATTGCTGAAGATACGATATTCACCGTTGATGACGCTGCTAGAACTTTGGGAGTTTCTGCCGGAGAAATCCTCAAGAGTTTAATATTTGTCGTCGATAAAAAGCTCCCGTGTCTGGTGTTAATGAGCGGCTCAAATCGTGTCGACTCAAAATTAGCGGCTCAAGCACTCGGAGGGAAAAGAGGACGTATGATGTCCCCTGAAGAAGTCTTTGAACGTTACGGATTTCATGTCGGAGGAGTTCCGCCGGTTGGTTATGATGAAAATTTGCCGGCGGTTCTCGATGAAGATTTGTTTGCTCATAAAGTCGTTTGGTCTGCCGCTGGAACGGATCACGCGTTTTTTCCGGTTGAACCTGAAAGATTGTTAGCTATTACTCATGGCACACGAGCAAATTTGAAGAAAGAGAGTTAGAAATATGCCCAAAAATCATAATAACCGCGAAATTTTCGAGACCTGGCCAATTCCCAAAGCATTAATGGAACTTGCATTGCCTATGATATTCGGTCAGCTCATAATATTAATCTACAATCTCGCTGATACGTTTTACATTGGCCGGACTAATAATCCCTTGATGGTTGCAGGCGTGTCATTATTGCTTCCAGTCTTCAATATCTCAATCACCTTCGCAAATCTCTTTGGAATTGGAGGCGGAACGTTAATATCTCGCTTAATGGGAGCCGGACATGACGATGAAGCTAAAACAGTCTCAGCGTTCAGCTTTTACATGACGATAATATCAGCCGGAATTTTCTCGCTCTCAATGTTCGTATTCATGGAGCCGATTTTGCGTTTACTTGGTGCCAGCGATGACACGTTAACTTTCGCTAAACAATATACTTTCTGCGTAATCGTAATTGGTGCAATCCCGACGATTTTATCAATGACGCTCTCAAATTTCCTCAGGAGCACAGGTTATGCGAAACAAGCCGGATTCGGTATCTCAATGGGCGGAATTATCAATATCATTCTTGACCCGTTATTCATGTTCGTATTGCTTCCGAAGGGTTATGAAGTTCTCGGCGCGGGAATAGCTACAATGCTCTCAAACGTAATAGTCTGCTTTTATTTTTTCGTGATAATTTTACGGCTTAAGAATAATAATATTCTCTCGCTCTCAATCCTGAACATAATTCCTTCAGCGAAAAACGTTTATGCAATCTTCGCCGTCGGAGTTCCTGCCGCAATAGCTGTAACACTCTTTGATGTAACGTACATAATCATTGACAAGTTAGCTTCAACTTACGGGGATATTCCGCTTGCTGCAATTGGGATTGTCTTGAAAGCTGAGAGATTGCCGCTGAACGTTGGGATTGGCCTTTGTCAGGGAATGATGCCGCTTGCTGGTTACAATTATTCATCCGGGAATTTTCACCGAATGAGGGAAACCGTAAACTTTTCGCGAATGGTCGGCTTAATCTTCGGGTTCGTGAGTGTTGCGATGTATGAGATATTCGCTCCCCAGATTATGCGAATATTTATTGATGACGTTCAAACGGTCACGCTTGGCACAAACTTTTTACGCGCTAGAAGTCTTGCAACTCCGTTTATGTTCATGTGCTTTCACCTGGTGAATTTCTTTCAAGCCGTTGGATTTGGAGGAAAGGCCTTAGCTCTTGGTTCAGCACGTTGGGTTGTGTTCAATATTCCGTTGTTGTTCATCATGAATTATATATTAGGAATGTACGGCATTGTTTGGACTCAGGTTGTCGCGGATATTATGATGACGATTGTATCATTAATTGTGTATAGAAAGTTCGAAGCTCAGTATAGATTATAGCTTTTACGCAAATATATGAAGGCTTCAGGTTTAAAGATTGTGCCTCGTTTTGGGCCGACATTTGCTCCCACCCAC
>CALGHA010000031.1 GCA_937915835.1 uncultured Fretibacterium sp.
GTGGGTGGGAGCAAATGCCGACTTTGTTACTACTCAATCACAGTTCCCGAACTCGCACAATTCAACACGAAGAAGTGTGAAGCAGCTCCGCCGTCCGTGAAAATCTTGCACATAGCTTCAGATAATTTTGCTGCCGGACCGTGAACAATCGCAATCATCGTAGGGCCTGAACCTGAAATTGCATTAGCCACGCAATCCGGATGATTGGATATCTCGCTGAAGAATTTTTCTCCTGTTGAGCCTGGAAATAATTTCGCCCTATGAGGTTGATGTAATCTGTCTTCCATTCCCACGCGTAACAAATCCCATCGTCCCATTGCCCAAGCCGCGCATAAAATACTAGCATGACTGACATTAAACACGGCATCTTTGAACGGAACACTCTCAGGCAAAATTTTTCTTGCGTCCTCAGTGTGAACCTGAAAATCCGGGACAGCCGCAATCACGTTCAAGTCATTTGGCAACGCAGGAAGACGGACATAACGCAGACTTTCACCGTCCCAGCATGAAACCGTCATTCCTCCGATGTAACAAGGCACGACATTATCAGGATGGCCCTCAATTTTCGTCATCACTCGCAATAATTCACTCTCAGGAAATTTTGAGCCGTTAAGGACATTTGCAATCACTACTCCTGCGACTACAGCGGTTGAAGAACTCCCAAGCCCGCGATTTAACGGTACAGCATTACAGCTCTCGAAAGCGAAACCTTGAACCGGTAAATTCCATTCGTTGCAGGCCTTAATGTAACTCGTAACGAGCATATTTTTTCGCGCCTCTTTAAGCTCATCAACGCCCTCGCCGGAAATCTCGCAAGTGTATTCACCTTCGGGTAAAATTTCTTTGACAGTGAAAATGTTATAGAGGCTCAAAGCCATTCCGAGAGTGTCAAAGCCTGAACCTAAATTTGCCGTCGTTGCTGGAACCTTCAGACGAATCATTTTCCTTCTAATACCTTCATTAAGTCTTCAAGCGTGTCATTAATTTCAATCGGCCTTCCAACTTGTGACATCGCCGTATCAGGATCTTTCAGGCCGTTACCGGTTAAAATCATCGTTACGGTTATTCCTTCCGGCAATTTCCCCTGACCCTTCAGCTTAATCAATCCGGCCAATGGTGCGCATGAAGCAGGTTCCGCGAAAACTCCACCTTCTGCCGCTAAAATTCTCTGAGCCTCAAGAATTTGTTCATCAGTCACAGAATTAAATTCACCGTTGGACTCACTCACGGCCGCACGAGCTAAATGAGCACTTACAGGATTTCCAATTCTAATTGCCGTCGCTATTGTCTCAGGGTTCGGACATGGCTTGTTGAACACGAGAGGAGCAGCACCTTCCGCCTGAAATCCCATCATTCTTGGAAGAGCGTTAATCTTGCCAATCTTCTTGTACTCGTTGTAACCTGCCCAATAAGCTGAAATATTCCCGGCATTCCCAACGGGTATAGCGTGCCAATCCGGAGCCTTGCCTAGAACGTCGCAAATTTCCCAAGCTCCTGAACGCTGGCCGATAAGTCTATAAGGATTTACGGAGTTGACCATTGCACAACCGGTTTTGTCCGCACCTTCACGCGCTAATTCCAAAGCTCTGTCGAAATTTCCCTTAACCGCGATAACTTTAGCTCCGTACATTAATGCTTGGGCCAATTTTCCGAGTGCGACTTTTCCCGCTGGCAATAATACGAAGCAAGGAATTCCCTGTGATGCCGCATAAGCCGCCGCCGAAGCTGAAGTGTTGCCGGTTGACGCACAGATTATCGCTCGTTTTCCCTCTTCAAGAGCTTTTGCGACTGCTAAGACCATTCCCCTATCTTTGAACGAGCCCGAAGGATTACAGCCCTCAAATTTTCCGTAGAGATTAATTCCAAGCCTCGCGCTCACTCTCGGAAGAAAGATTAACGGTGTCATGCCTTCTTCTAAGTTTACGTTCGGTGTAGCGTCTGTTACGGGTAATAAATCTTTATAATGCTTCAATACTCCCATGATAAATTTTTCTGCCTCCTGAAAAAATTTTCTAATTTGACATTATAGCTTTATCCTGTGAAATTTTCGCGTGATATACTTTACGGCTGAAATTTACAGGAAGGATTGACTTTTATACATGAAGGCAATTATGACAGTTACAGCTTCAGACCGAGTAGGAATTATCGCTAATGTCTGTTCACTTCTTGCTAATATGG
>CALGHA010000032.1 GCA_937915835.1 uncultured Fretibacterium sp.
TTTCTCAACGCTGATAATTGTTCCTGCTCTAATGTCCAATTTTGCAAAGTCTTCATATACTGCCATGATGATAAATTCCTCCTTGAGCATTCCTGTGCGGGGTGGGGCAACGACACGGGCATGTGTCGTGCGCGTAGCCGGGAGGTGGGAGCATAGGAATGCGAATTTTTCCCACGAGACGGCCGGAGCTGAGAGTAAATTTGTTTTTAGCATGAGCTAAGAATTACAAAAATGCCCCAAGCTATGAACTCAAAGCCGCCATTTTTTGCCTCGTGTTCTGCCAGTAAAAATAGTATACCGTCATCGTAAACGCACACAATATCCATCCTGCAGGATAACCGAAGCCTACAACGTAAACATTCTCAGGAATAATCTTAGTGATGAAGAATAAATATATCTGCCTGAAAATTACGTGAGTGCATAAAGTTATAAGCATCGGCATTCTTGAATTCCCATCACCGCGCAAGTAACCTGAAAGAATTTGATTGAAGCAGCAGATTACGGCAATCGGCGTACACATATGAATAAATAATTTCCCGTATTCAATAACTTTCTCGTCAGGACTGAATAACCCCGCTAAATTCTCAGCGAATACGCATAACATCAACGCAACGCCCGAAGAGATTATTAACATCATGAACAATGCCGTCCATGTCCCGGATTTTGCACGCTCAAGTTTTCCTGCTCCTAAGTTCTGCCCGACAAAAGTCGTAACAGCCTGGCCCATGCTCTGAATTGGCAGCATCATGTATTGATCCAGTTTCACATAAACTCCCCAGCCCGCAATACAAGCCGTTCCGAAGACGTTAATATATCCCTGAACGAAGACATTCGAGAACGCGACTATCGCCATCTGAAGCCCGAACGGCAGGCCAATTCTCAAAATTTCACGAGCAAGTTCATTATTCATTCGCAAGTTTTGAAAAGCTCCAGTTGACGACGACACAGCCAGCATTACGAGCACTGCCGAAATTCCCTGAGCAAGTATCGTAGCAATCGCAACTCCGGCAATTCCCCAGTGAAAATTTCGCACGAAGACTAAATCAAGCACAATATTCATGACACTGCAAACGATTAAAAATATCAACGGCCTCTTTGTGTCGCCCATTGCACGAAGAATTGCGCCGCCGACGTTGTAAAATAGCAAGCCCGAAATTCCGCCGAAGTAAATTTTGAGATATATTATTGCGTCTTCAAGAACATCCGGAGGAGTTGAGATTTTCTCTAACAGCCAGCGCGATAAACTCACTCCGATAAAAGTTAAAAGCACACAGGCTATCGACGTAAGAATTATTGTAGATTTTACGGCCTCACGTAATTTTTCCCGGTCTCCTGCTCCGAAACTCCGGCTTATCACGACACCGGCTCCGGCGGCAGTCCCATTGAAGAAACGTACGAGCATTCCGCAAATGTGAGTTGTAGCACTTACGGCGGCAAGAGCGGAAATTCCGACATATTGACCAACTATAACGCTGTCAGTCGTGTAATATAATAATTGCAATAAATTTTCGAGAAGAAGCGGCATCGTGAAAGTTAAGAGAACCGGCCAAATTCTCCCTTTAGTCATGTCAAGTTCATAACGTCTCAAGTTTTCATCACCCTTACTAATAATAAATCAGCCTGAAAAATATTCATCGCTCAATTCAGAAAAATTTGCGTTACAATAAACTTCATCAATTTATCACAAAGGGGAGTAAATCTTTCATGGAAAATCTCAGCGCATTCCCAATCGGCGACAAGAACGAAGCCTACGCACAATATTTCGACGGTCAAAGTTATCTTGCAATGCTCTCGCGTGAACAGGTCGTAATCGCAAACGTAACTTTTGAGCCCGGCTGTCGTAATCACTGGCACATTCACCATGCTTCAAACGGAGGCGGACAAATCTTAATCGTCGTAGCTGGACGAGGATATTATCAGGAATGGGGCAAGCCTGCTCGTGAATTAAAGCCCGGTGATGTCGTGAATATTCCTGCGAACGTTAAGCACTGGCACGGAGCCGCAAAAAATTCTTGGTTCCAACATTTAGCCGTCGAAGTTGCCGGAGAAAATGCCTCTAATGAATGGTGTGAAGCTGTCTCGAAAGAGGATTACGAGAAGTTAGCATAAGAGTAAAAAAAAATTCCTCCGACCCGTCATGAGCCGGAGGAGTTTTGTGCTTATTTTACTTTTTTACGGCAATTACAGGAGAATAAATTGTGTCCTTGTTAATCCATATTGCAATTGTGATCTTGCGATTGGCCGGAACAGTTGTAATCTCTTCTCCATCTTCATCGTAAAATTCAACGATTTCGTCATCTTCCGAAGGCCTTGAAGAATTCGCGATGTAAACCAACTCCGCGCCCTCTTGTGCATTATCGTTCAGAGTAACGTCAAAGTCATATAATCCCTCTTTGTCAGCAGAGACTTCCGGAAGTTCAGCAACAATTACAAAATTCGAAATGTCAAGTGCTTCTTGAGTGTTGAAAATTTCAGGAATACTGACAATTTCATTTACGCTTACATTCCCTTGAGGTTCATGTGTTACGTTTTCTTTTCCCTGAATTTCGTTAATGTTTACGTCAATACTTTCATTCATAGTCTCTTCAAGCTGTGCTGAGGAATTTGCAGATACCGCCGTAACCTTAAGCGTGAAATTCTTTGAGCTGGAGCCGTAAGCATTAGTCGCCTTAATCTTAAATTTAAAAGTTCCTGTTTTGGTGGGCGTGCCCGTAATTTTGCCGGTTGTTTTCCCCAACTTGAGACCACTGGGTAATGTACCTGATGATTGTTTCCACGTCAAAGGAGCCGTTCCCTTTGCTTTTAGTGTTAAACTGTATTTCGTACCTTTTGTGCCAGCTTTGAGAGTTGCTCCGGTCGTGATTGATGGTTTCGTTCCGATTTCGATCGTAAATTCCTTATCAGCATAACCGTAAGAATTCTTAGCCCTAATCACGAAGGAAAATTCGCCGTCTTTTGTCGGAGTTCCAGAAATTTCGCCGGTTGACTTATTCACACTCAGACCTGTCGGAAGAGTTCCCGATTTCTTGCTCCAAGTTATAGTTTTGCTACCGGTAGCTGCGAGTGCTGCGCTGTACTTTGTTCCCGTAAGTCCATCCTCAAACTCTTCAGTTGTTATTGTCGGCTTTTTGCCTACTATGATCTTGAACGTCTTATCTTCATAGCCTGCAATGTTGCTAGCTCGAATCTTAAACGTATAAGTCCCGGTTTTGGTGGCTTTGCCGGAAATTTTGCCAGTTGATTTCGTCAGTTTCAGGCCGGTTGGGAGCGAACCTGATTTCAGCGTCCAAGTTATTGGTGTCGTGCCTTTTGCCTCAAGAGTAACGTTGTAAGTGACTTTATACGCGGCTTTTGTGAGAGTTGCTCCGGTTGTGATTGATGGCTTTGTTCTCGTACGGATGATTTCTACGCCTTCATCACGTAAAATACTTTCATCAGCTAAATTTACACAGTCAGCTGCGTCAATAGTCTTTAACTGGTTGGCATAACACTCAAGATGCCTGAGCACAACACAGCCGGTAAGAGTTATTGTCGTAAGCAAATTATCATTACAATGTACTTCTTCAAGAACTGAAAGATTATTAAGGTTCAAAGACGTTAATTTATTATGTGAGCAGTCCAAATAAACAAGAGACACAAGCCCGCTTAAACTTAATGACGTTATTTTGTTGCTGTTGCAATCTAAGTGGTTTAATTTTGAGAGGCCGCTGACGTTCAAAGATGTCAATTTCCCGTTAGCACACTCCACCATCTGCAATGATGTACACTGTCTGAGGTCTAATGTCGTGAATTTGTTGTCCCAAGCCTGGAGATGCTGTAAAGAAGAAAGCCCGCTTAAGTCGAGTTCAGATAATTTATTCTCGTTGCAGGCCAGATGTCTCAAAGAAGAGAGCCCGCTGACCTTCAATGATGTTAATGAATTCCACTGTGTCCATAACTCTTGTAAGGCTAAACATCCGTGAACGTCTAATGTCGATAATTTATTGCCCTCACAATTAATTTGTTTAAGAGAAGTTAATCCGCTGACGTTAAGGCTTGTTAATTTATTATTTGCACAAGAAAGCCATTCCAAAACTGAACAATCGCTAACATCAAGATTTACGATTTTATTATCTTGGCAGGCAAGATCTTCGAGAGCTTCACAATCACTCAGATCAAGGGCGGTTAATTGGTTGTTCCAACATCCGATAATCTCAAGAGCCGAGCACCCGCTAAGATTAATCATCGTTAATTTATTATCATGGCATTGAAGATTTTCTAACGATGAACAATCAGTCAAGTCAATGGTAACTAGCTTATTATTCACAGCATTAATCTCTATAAGCGATGAGCAGCCAGTTAAATTAAGGCTAGTGAGCTGGCTGTTATCATTGCAATCTAAACGTGTTAAAGATGAATGTCCCGTCAAGTCTAAATTCGTCATCCGGGTATTATTGCAACATAAATTTTCCAAAGCCTGACAATTATCTAAATTTAAGAACGTTAACGGGTTGCCGCCTACATCGAGAACTTCAAGAAACGGGCAGTAATTCACATCAATCTCTGTCAGCTGATTTTCCCATACCCATAAACTTTCAAGAGACGGGCATCCTGATAAATTAATTGTGGTAAGCTTGTTCCCTCCGCATGAAAAATTATTTAGTTCAGGATGATTGCCAAAAATTAAACTCGTAATCTTGTTGTAGTCGCAGTTGAACCATTGAAGAGCCGGGCATGCACTGAAGTTAAGGGTGCTTAATTGATTGCCTTGACACGTCAAAATTTCCAAGTTAGGGCATGACGACAAATTGATTTGGGAAATCTTGTTCCCGTCAAAGCGCAATTCTCTCAAGTTCGGGCACATCGTTACATCAAGTTTGGTTAACTGGCAACCGTCAAAATTTATCCATTCCAAAGCACTGCATCCAGTTAAATCAATAGCCGTAATCGGATTGCCCCATAAACTTAAACCATTCAATAATTCACGCCCGCTTATCTCAATGCTTGTTAATTGATTTCCTCCAACATCGATATAATTCAAAGCATAACAGCCGGTTATATTAAGCGAAGTTATCTGATTATACTGACATCCAATGCTTTCAATATCCGGGCATTCTGAGAAGTCAAGCGTAGTTAATTGATTAGCCGCAGCATAGAAATCCCGCAATGAATGATTTTTACTGAGATCAATTTTTTTGAGCGAGTTTCCCTCAAAACATAAGCTTTCAAGCTGAAGATTTTTCGTAACGTCTAAAGTTGTGAGTTTGTTTTGAGGACCGTCGTAAAAATGCAAAGAGCCATCCTCATTTGGATTATCCCAATCAATATCATTATTAAGCTCGACATTATTTAACTCGGAATTTTTCGATAGATCAATAGCAGTCAGCAAATTATTGCCTAAATTCAGGTGAAGAAGATGAGAATTTTTCGACAGATCAATTTGTTCGATGTTATTCCAAGACGCTTGTAAGACTCTTAATTCTGGGAAAAATTCAATACCCTTCAGCGAGTTAATCCCGTTTTCATTAACGCTGATCTCGTTGACTGCTGCAATCTCTTCGTCAGTGAGTAAATCATCATGGTTCCAATCAAAAGTATTCTGAACGTAGGATCTGAAGTTGTTATCAGGGAAATTCGAGGAGTTAATCACAACATCAGCCCATGCGCACGAAAACGACACGCAGACCAATAAAAGCGCATAAAAAATCTTTTTCATGGTGAAATCTCTCCTTATAATAAGTTTGGTTTTTTGTATTATATAGCATAAAATCAGAAGCACAAAAAATAAATTAATTACCGCCAAAATGTCAAGTAAAATTTTCTCTTATTGCCAGAAATATTTAATATCAATAAGGGAAATTACGTATTGCAAAATCTTCGGTTACTCATAAAATAACTTAGTCAATTTTGGTTAGAGAAGGTGAAATTAATTATGCCAGCAAATAAATTAACGAATAAAAGCCAGGAAGCATTAGCACAAGCACAGTCAATCGCGAGTGAATATCATCATCAGCAGGTTGACGCTTTGCATTTGTTATTAGCATTATTGCAGGATTCAGAGGGATTAATCACACAATTATTAAAGCGAATGGATATTAACGTTCCGGCTTTAGCACGAGATGTTGAAGCTGAACTCTCAAAACTTCCCAGAGTTACGGGCGGTGGAGTTGAGCAGGGAAAAATTTACATCACTAACAGGCTCCAGAACATTTTTACCCGAGCTGAAGAACGCGCAAAATCTCTCAAGGATGAATATATCTCAGTTGAACATTTATTCTTAGCGATGATTAGCGACGTAAAACTTCTTGAGAAGGCCGGAATAACCGAAGAAAAATTCTTGAAAACTTTAAACGAGGTCAGAGGTTCACAACGAGTTCAAAGTGCGGACCCAGAAGCAACTTACGAGGCTCTCGAGAAATACGGACGGGATTTAGTCGATGCCGCCAGAAATAATAAACTTGACCCGGTAATTGGCCGAGATGAAGAAATCAGGCGAGTTGTAAGAATTTTATCACGCAAGACTAAGAATAATCCTGTATTAATCGGAGATCCCGGAGTTGGTAAGACAGCAATTGTTGAGGGATTAGCTCAGCGAATTGTCAGGGGCGACGTTCCGGAAGGCTTGAAGGAGAGAACAGTTTTTGCGCTTGATATGGGTTCACTCGTTGCGGGGGCTAAATATCGCGGTGAATTTGAAGAGAGATTGAAGGCCGTCTTGAATGAGATTAAGAACAGCGACGGAAGAATTATATTATTCATTGATGAGCTTCACACAATCGTAGGAGCCGGAGCCGCTGAAGGTGCCGTTGATGCCGGTAACATGTTGAAGCCGATGTTAGCACGAGGAGAATTACATTGCATTGGAGCTACGACGGTTGATGAATATAGAAAGTATATCGAGAAGGACGCGGCATTAGCACGAAGATTTCAGCCCGTCGACGTTGAACAGCCTACGGTTGAGGATACAATCTCGATTTTACGAGGAATACGCGAAAAGTTACAGGTTCATCATGGCGTTGTAATCCGTGATAATGCTCTCGTTGCTGCCGCCGTGTTATCGAACAGGTATATCACGAATAGATTTTTACCGGACAAGGCAATAGATTTAGTTGATGAAGCCTGCGCTATGATACGAACAGAAATTGACTCTCAACCTTCGGAACTTGACGCGGCTTCACGAAAAGTTATGCAGTTGAAGATTGAGGAAATCTCGCTTAAACATGAGGACGACGAAGCCAGCAAAGAACGCTTGAAAGTCTTACAGAAGGAGTTACAGGAAGCTGAAGCCGAAGCCGAGACTTTACGCGCTCAATACGAGAACGAGAAGAAAGCGATTGCTGACGTTCAGAGTTTCAGGAGACAAATTGAGGACACGAAGGCGAAAATTGAGAAAGCCCAGCTTGCCGGAAATTGGGAACTTGCGGCAGAACTTCAGAACAGCGAACTCCCAAGATTGCAAAGGGTTTTAGCGGGCCAGGAAGCAAAGAGGTCTGACATTCTGAAAGATGCTGACGACAAGAAATTATTGCGCGAGGAAGTTACTGAAGACGAGATTGCCGACATCGTAAGCAAATGGACGGGAATACCTGTTACACGTTTGCTTGAAGGTGAACGCGAAAAGTTATTGAAGCTCGACGAAATTTTACACAAGCGCGTAATTGGCCAGGATGAAGCCGTAAAACTTGTTGCTGATGCAGTGTTGCGAGCACGAAGCGGAATTAGAGACCCGAAGCGTCCGATTGGCTCATTTATATTCTTGGGGCCTACCGGAGTTGGAAAAACTGAACTTGCACGGACATTAGCCGAAGCGTTATTCGACAGCGAAGACAACATGATAAGAATTGACATGAGCGAATACATGGAGAAGCATTCAGTCTCGCGATTAGTCGGAGCACCTCCCGGATATATCGGCTATGATGAGGGAGGCCAATTGACCGAAGCCGTGAGACGAAGGCCTTACAGCGTAATTTTGTTCGACGAAATCGAGAAAGCTCATCCTGACGTGTTTAATATTTTGCTTCAGGTTCTCGACGACGGCAGAATTACGGATTCGCACGGGCGAGTTGTGGACTTTAAGAATACCGTGATAATCATGACGAGTAATATAGGCTCACAAAATCTTCTTGACGGTATAGTCAGCGGAATGATAACTCTTAGTGCACGTGAGGAAGTTATGCAGTTGTTGCGTGAACATTTCCGGCCGGAGTTCTTGAACCGTGTTGATGACGTTGTGTTGTTTAAGCCTCTTAGTGAGGACGAAGTGAAAGAGATTGTGAGAATTTTGCTCGGTCATTTATCAGAGAGACTTGCTGAGAGACAAATTGAGCTGAAATTTTCCGATGAGGCTATAAAGTTTATTGCTGAGGCCGGCTATGATCCTGTTTACGGCGCAAGACCTTTGAAGCGTTATATCACGCACACTGTCGAGACGAAATTAGCGCGGGCTATGATTGCCGGAGGAATTCGCGATAAAAGCGTCGTGAATGTTGATGTGAAATCCGGCGAATTAATCTTCAACTTTATATAGACATGACAGGAGGGGCTTCGGCTCCTCTTTTTGTGTGATACAATCTCCATTTAGTAAAGGAGGTTGATTGAATGACCAGCGAAGAATTATCACTCACAATACGCCTTGACGCTTGGGACATGGCTTACACCGGCAAGGCTTCACACATGGGCGGAAATTTCTCACTCGCTGACATTGCCGCAGTTCTCTATAATGACATCGCAAAAATTAATCCCTCAAATCCTCATGACGAGAACAGAGACAGAATTATTCTCAGCAAGGGCCATTGTTGTGCCGTAATTTACGCGTGTCTTGCTGAACTCGGCTTTTTCCCTAAAAGTGAGCTAAAAACTTTCGGCCTTAACGGTTCAAAGTTGTCATGTCATATTTCCTGCAAAGTTCCCGGAGTCGAATTATCCTCAGGAAGTCTCGGTCATGGTGCTCCAGTTGCCGCCGGAATTGCCTTAAACGCTAAACTCAAAGCGAAAATTTACAACGTTTACGCTATATGCGGAGACGGAGAACTCAACGAAGGCTCAATCTGGGAAATGGTCATGTTCGCTTCACAGCATAAACTCGACAATTTCACGGTCATAATCGACGCTAACGAAATGCAGGCTATGGGTTTCACGAAGGACATAATTAATCTCGCGCCAATCTCAGAAAAATTCAAAGCGTTCGGCTGGAATGTTCTTGACGTTGACGGCCATAATCATGAAGAATTACGCTCGGCCTTCCGTGAAAAAACTCATGACAAACCCAAAGCGATAATCGCTCACACGGTAAAAGGGCACGGAGTTTCATTCATGGAAAATAGTTTATGGTGGCATTATCAAATCCCGTTCAGCCATTATTACCAGGAAGCAATTGACGAATTAACAGGAGCGGCAAAATGAGAGATAAAATTATCGCAGAATTGACGAGACTTGCAGAAGTTGACGAAAGAATTTATCTCATCACCGGCGATTTAGGCTACGTTGTTCTTGACCCGTTCCGTGAAAAATTCCCGCAGAGATTTATCAACGTCGGCATTGCTGAACAGAACATGACAGCTTTAGCCGCAGGAATGGCCCTTGAAGGTAATATCGTCTTCACTTACTCACTCTCGAATTTCCCGACTATGCGCTGCCTTGAACAAATTCGTAATGATGTATGCTATCATAAATGCAATATTAATATCATATCTGTGGGGGGGGCTTGGTTTACGGCAATCAAGGCATTACTCATCACGCAACAGAGGACATAGCAATTATGAGAGCTTTACCGGGAATGAGGGTTTACGTTCCTGGCGATGCATACGAAGCTGAAGCCTGCCTCAAAGACGCTTACGAATACGACGGCCCCGCATATATCAGACTAGCACGAAACAAAGAGCAAAACTTTCACACTGAAGCAATCCCAATCGACATTAACAAAATTTCCCCGTTAAGTGAAGCCGGAAAAGATATTAACATTCTCACAGCCGGTTCAATTTTATGTGAGGGAGTGAAGCTGAGAAATTTACTCCATGAAGCCGGAATAAGCGCAGGAATTTTCTCCGTTCCACGCATAAAACCTTCGGATAAAGAGGGAATTATCAAGCTCGCGTTGTCATCGAAAATTTTACTCACGCTTGAAGAACATCAAATTATCGGTGGACTTGGCGGAGAAGTTGCGGAGATAATCTCAGGGATTAAAGCTCCTCATGCTCTGCTTCATCGTGCAGGATTACATAATCAATTTTCAGATGAAACCGGAGATCAGAAATATTTGCGGGATTTTTACGGTTTATCAGCTGAAAAATTATTCCCTGTCGTGAAAGATTTTTTGTCAGGAGTGATGAGATGAAAATAATCATAACAGGAGCAAACAGCTTTATCGGCAGGCGATTAATCCCAGCTTTCAGCAGGCTTCATCAAGTTACGGCCGTAATGCGGGAAAATAATAATCTCTTCGGCCAATTCCCCAACGTCGAAACTTTAGCGTTAAGCATGATTGATTACGGACATCTCGGCGAAATGATTAACGCTCCGGATTGTTTTATCGCGCTGGCCTGGTCAGGTTCACGAGGAGAAGCTCGGAACGATTATGCCTTGCAGAAATTCAATTACTCACAAAATCTCGCAGCTATGAAGAGCATGACAGAAGCGGGCTGTAAAATTCTCGTCTCAGCAGGAAGTCAAGCGGAATACGGCATTCATGACGAGATTATCACCGAAGAAAGTTTTTGCAAGCCTGAAAGTGAGTACGGGAAATTCAAGCTCAAGTTGTTTAATGACACTAAGGAAATTGCTGACGAACACGGGATTAGATTTATTGAGCCGCGATATTTCAGCTTATACGGGCCAGGAGATTACAAGAAGACTTTAATCATGCAATGTGTCAGAAAAATGCTTGCTGACGAGAATATCAATCTCAACGAATGCCGGCAAATCTGGGATTACATGTATATTGATGATGCCGTCGATGGATTATTGAGACTTTGCGAGAACGAGAATTGCTCAGGAGTTTACAACTTTGCTTCAGGCCATAATAAAACCCTCCGTGAATTTGTTATTGATATACATGAAGCTCTTCACAGTAAAAGCATAATCAACTTCGGAGCAATTGAATATAACGGCGCATTTATAAATCTTCGGCCGTCAATCAAGAAATTAACGGAAGCCGTCAACTGGAAGCCTGAAACTTCATTCACTCAGGGGATTTTACGAACAGCAGAAAGCATAAAGAAAGGAGAATAACTCATGAACTCGGAAGTCTTAAACGCGGCTTATCACTGCACGGATAATTATATCGACATCACAGCTACGTCAATCTTAACACTTTTTGAGCACAATAAATCCTTCAGTGAGATTAATATTTACATCATCGCAAACGGTTTCACTGAAGCGACAAAGCAGAAATGCTCGGAATTGGCCGAACGTTATAACCGCAAAATATTCTTTGTCCCGATTGGGGATTTTCTCGAACGTAACGGGCTTGAAATTGTCCAGATTAAGAAAAAGTGGCTGCTCGATTCTTATTCGCGATTATTCCTTGACGAGTTTTTGCCGACTGACGCTGACCGAGTATTATATCTTGACGGCGACATTCTTATAATGCAGGACCTTCATGAACTATGGAATATTGACCTTGAGAATAATTATTGCGCGGCTGTCCCGGATTGCTTGAGCGACGAATATAATAAGCTCTTCGGGATGAAAAAGGGTTCGGCTTATTGCAACAGCGGAGTAATCTTGATTGACTTGGGAAAATGGCGGGAAAATCAAGTTGATACGCTCGTGAAAAATTATGTGCGTGAAAACGGAGGCTATATCTTCTTCATGGAACAAACAGTGCTTAATGTCTTGTTACAGGGGAAAATCAAGCATCTCGACGCAAAATATAACGTAACGACGACCATGCAATACTTGAGCTATGACGAGATTTTGACGATTAGGAAGCCCGCACAGTTTTTCACTCGTCAGGAAGTCAACGAGGCTTTAAGAAATCCGGCAATAATTCACATGACTTCGTTATTCTTCGTGATTAACCGAGCCTGGAACGAGAAAACTAATCATCCTGAACATGAACGCTTCAATTATTATCACGACAAATTAGGCTGGGGAAATTTCGCCATGCAGAAGGACAACAGAGGCATTAAGACGAGAATTATAGACTTCGGAGTTCATGCATTACCGAGAAAATTAACCGTTTGGATTGTCTCGTTTCTATATAATTATGTTCGTATCTGGAAGATTAAGTTGCAAGCGAGAAGAAATAAGCATTCATGAAAAAATGAAAGAGTTTCAGGGTATCAGGCCAATTATCCCGGTACCCTGAACGTGAAAAATTATATCGTCCTCTGAGAAATTCCGCGCATTCCGCAGATTGCCCAATCCGAATTTACGCTCGTAATAACACTTCCGCAATATTCGCATTGTGCCGACGCATTGAGCTTTAACGGTGCGCCGCAGTGTGGACATCTCTCGGTTCTCGTTCCTTCGGCTTCTGCTGAGGTAATTTCGCCGCTCTTTCTCGTCAACTCAATCTCATATTCCATGAATTTTTCGCGGTTCTTGTCGCCAGATAATAATTTCCCCGTTGCATCATCGAGAACGTATGAAGTTATGCGTGAAGTCAAGCTGACAGTAATATAATCTTTACCCGCTGACTGTCTCCAGCCTTTAAGTCCGACGTTGAGCACAGCAATATTCTCCGTAAAGTCCGTTCGTCCGGTCTTTCGGAACTGTTCAAGCTGTCTGTCCATCTGAGCAAAGAATGCGTCCGTCATGTAAGGCCTCAAGCTCGAAATATCCTTTGCATGCCAAGTGTCCTGCATCTGAACGTAGAGATTTGACATCAACGTTTTAATTCTCTCCTCGTCAAATTCCGGGTCAAGCTCTAAGTATTCTTCCATTGGCCGGAGTATTCTTGTCGGCTGGTCAATGTTAATATGCGCATGTTCCTGTTGTCTCTTCTTGTTCTTGCCGCGAATAATCATCCAGAAGATAAAGAATACTGCAAGGACAAAAATTACTCCCATGCATTCATTAAAATCTTCATCGCTCATTTCGTCGTCGCTTAAGTCAGAATTATCACGTTGCCCCGCAGCAATTCCTGACGCTAACGGGATAACTCCGAAATTGCTCCCGCCTGTGTTCGTGTTGTAGCTTGGAGTTCTCCTTGTCGTAGTTCCAGAAGAGTAACCGGGCCTTGAAGTTGACGATGAACCGGATGAACCTGACGACGAACGAGAGCCGCTATCGTAATCAGAATTTCCCGAAAAACTCCCGAAGTCTGAATATGCACTTCCAGCAAAGATTAAAGCCGTGAAAATTATTATGCCGGTCAAAATTTTACGCCTCATGAATAAGCCTCCTGAATAAAAATTTGTGTATGAATTATAGCTAAAGTTTGACAACGCACAAAAAAAGAGAGCCTATAACCTGATACTTAAGCTCCCGGAAGTTTTTACTGAATTAGAGTGAAGAGTTTCATGAACATAATAATCGAATAAAAGGGGTCTATCATTAACATTGAACGCTTTACAGGATAGACATAACGGGCAGAATAAAACGTAACACTCACAATAAACTTAAACATTAAGAGACGGCTGTGTCATGTTATTAAAGAGTCTGCAAAAATTACGTTATGAGCTTTCACCTTTATCTTCAGAAGGAAAATTTTTATATATCAATCTCAAATCTCACGCTGTTATTAATTGTGTCGAGTGCTACTTGAACTCTTGCAAGTTCGTCTGATATTCTTGTGAAATCCTCTTTGGCCTGCTTTATCATGTAATTTGCATAAGTGTATTCGATTGCTCCGTTAAATCTTGATGTAGAATTTCTTTCTCTTGGGAGCTTGTCCTTCATGGCTGAGAGTTTACTTTTTCGTTTCGTGAGCTGAGGAATGTAAATTAATACTTGGTCAATCGTCATGTTAAAGCCTGGAAGTTCATGCTCAATGTTGAACTTGTTAATTGCGTGCTTGACCTTACGGATTTTTGCTTCGATTTCGTCAATTTCCGCCTGAGTTTCAGTATAATCATATTCAGGCCGAACTGCTTCAATATCTTCGGTTGTTGCGGCTACGAAAGTTGAACTTTGTCTTTCTCGGCTTTCGATTGAAAGTTTTTCCTCATTTAACTTGCGCAATAGTTTCGACGCTTCCGCAGAAGTGTATAACATTGTGAATTAATCCTCCGTGAAAATTATTGAGAAAATTATAGCATGAGTTGACAAAATCAAGGGTGAGAGATAAAATTTCCTTCGTTGCGTTCCGCCATAGCGCAATCGGCAGCGCGGATGACTGTTAATCATTAGGTTCCAGGTTCGAGTC
>CALGHA010000033.1 GCA_937915835.1 uncultured Fretibacterium sp.
GCGTGATAAACTTTCTTGAAATTTTCGGGATCATAATAACCGATTGTTGACATGCAAAAATTTCCCCTTTCATGAAAAATTTTGAGTGTATCGCGGTAATTATAGCACTTGTTAAGTTTTACACACAAAAAATCCCGAGAGCTTTTACACTTTCGGGATGTTATTTTCTCAATGGAGCCGGTGAACAGATTTGAACTGTTGACCTGCGCATTACGAGTGCGCTGCTCTACCCCTGAGCCACACCGGCAACGTTTAATTTCACAATGAGAGATTTTATCAGCTCATGAACTTTTTGACAAGCGGGCAGAACATAATTATTGCGAAAGCTCCCCACGTGAAACCGTTACATTCTCCCGAAGATGAATCACTGCCGTTGTTATTATTATTATTATTATCATTATTGTCTTTGGCATCATAATTTCTCCAATCGTCATATCCTCCTGTGCCCTCACGTTGAAGGCTTGAGCTGTAAGCCTCCTGATATTCGATTGCCGCCGCAACGTCAAGAAGTCCTTCTGCATAATTCATGTTCCTGCTTTCCAAAATACACGTCTTAATCTGATACGCCGTCATGCTATTATCATGAGCCGCGAGAAGTGCTACTGCCCCCGCAACGTGAGGAGTTGCCATCGAAGTACCCTGTATAGAGTTAAGGCTCACTTCTCCCAGAATGTTAGTAAGCAAAGTTTGAGGCCATGTGCTGAGAATTAAACTGCCGTCGCTAGCGCTGTCTCCTCCTGGTGCAGTGATGTTAGCGTTGGTGTTACTGTAAGTCGAAACTTGACCGTTTTGAGCACACGCCGAAACAGTCAGCATGTTATTTAAGCCCGTAAACGACGCAGGATAAACGTAATATCCAGGATAAAAAAGTACATCGTTTCCATCATATTCAGTCCTAGTTGTTGGTTTTCCGACAGCTGTTTCATGATTGCCGGCCGCCACGACAATTATTGCCCTGTTGTACTCGTCAATCACCTTAAATGCACGCCATAAAGGTTCTCTCACAAGGTTATTATAGTTAGGAGTTAACTGTGCGTATGTCTCCAATGAATTATTTACGACTCTGACGTTATAGCCCTGAGACATCAAACTTGCGACATAGTTCACTCCTCCAATGACTGACGAAATCGAACCGTAACCGTCGCTGTCCAAAACTTTAACGGGTATCATTTTCACGTTCCAGTTTACGCCCGTAATTCCGAGATTGTTATTGCCTACAGCACCAATTGTACCGGCTACGTGAGTTCCATGACCGTTATCATCACGCGCTGAACTTGAGGAATTGAGAGCATTATAGCCAAGCTCAGAAGCTGTGTTTGCGGTTAAGTCCGGATTTCCCCAATCGATGCCGGTATCAACTATTGCAACATAAACATTATCGCTTCCGGTCTCTTTGTCCCAAGCTGAAGGCATGTTAATATTTTCCATTCCCCATAATTCAGAGTATCTCGTGTCGTTCGGAATTGCTGCGGCTCTGACTATATAGTTCGGAGAAGCGGCGATAACGTCAGGATTTTTCAGAAGCTCACGTGATAATTCTTCGGGGTTCGCGTCGTCCGAATGAATAACAGCAAAGATTTCGTTATTCTTCTCTGATAATGCCGGAAAAGTCTTCGTTAAGACAGCTCCCGTTGAACTCGCAAATGAAGCAGCACTTAACGTTCCGGCTCCGTCTGAACTTGAAGGCTTAATGACGACAATAACATCACCAGCAATATAATTTTCGGCATAAACGGGAAGAGCTAACGAGATTATTAATAAAGTAAGTATAATTTTCTTGAGCATAAATTTTTCACAACCTTTCATGAATTCTCATAATATTATCACTATTACAGGAAAAAATTTTTCATGCATGTATAATCTTGTTCACATTATCATGCTTAACGGAGGAAATTTTATGAATGAGAATATTGTAATCATCAATTGCGGCTCTCAATTTACACAGTTAATTGCGAGACGGCTTCGAGAGATGAAAATTCACAGCGTAATTCTGAACTGGGATATTTCGCACGAGACGTTAAAATCTTATGCTCCTAAAGGAATAATAATCTCCGGAGGCCCTGACAGCGTGAATAACCCCGACGCAATTACGATTGATAAAGAAATATTAAAGCTCGGCTGTCCTGTTCTGGGCATATGCTACGGAATGCAATTACTCGCGAAACTTTCGGGCGGGCTTGTAACTTCCGGGACTTCTTCAGAATACGGCGTAACGGAAATTATCAGGACAAACGAGAAATCTTCACTTCTTCCCGACGGAAAAATCAACGTTTTAATGAGTCATGGCGATAACGTCTCGAGACTTCCTGAGGGCTTCAAAGCGACATCGACGACACAAAGCGGAGTAATCTCATCAATTGAGAATGCGAGCAAAAATTTTTACGGGCTTCAATTTCATCCTGAAGTAATTCACACGGAACATGGCGACGAGATAATTAAAAATTTCGTGTTCGGGATTTGCAAATGTTCAGGCGACTGGGATTTAGCGAATTGGGTTGACG
>CALGHA010000034.1 GCA_937915835.1 uncultured Fretibacterium sp.
TTCAGGAGGGAAATCTTGACATGAAGAGAAAAATTTTAGCTTTGATGCTCGTGATACTTTTTGCGTCTGGAGCTTGGGGAGCGTATTACGACGAGGGGAATGACGGTGATAGCTGGGAGACTGCGTATTTGATTAAGTCTGTCGAGGATTTAGAACTTATGAGTTATCGCGTTACTGTCGATGGTTCTCCTATCGGAAATGGTCCTCTCGGGAGTGACCCTAAAGGTAAATATTATAAGTTAGCTTCTGACATCAATTTGGACGCAGATATGGGTTGGTCTGGTGTTGGAGGGCCCGAAGGTTTCAGCGGACATTTTGACGGACAAAATCATACAATCAAGATTAATGCAACAATTTCTAATCCTTTATTCTTAACGATTAAAACGGGCAGTTACTCCAACGAAATAGCTGTCAGGAACTTGAACATTGAAGGTAATATTGCGACATCATCAGGAAGTCTAATACACACTTTATCCTCAGGAGTAATTGAGAATTGCAGCTTTAACGGAACGCTTGAAGGGCCGTTTACAGGAGGATTAGTTTATATACAGCAGGCGGAACGATAAGGAATTGTACGGTAAAGGCAAAAATTTCGATCTCTGAAAACGCTGATAAATCTTCAAATCCAACAGCAGGAGGGATTGTTGGGTATCTTCAAGCCGGTACAATAGAAAACTGTGTAGTAGAAGCCGGAACAGAGATAAAAGGATATGTACAACAAGGCGGTATTGCTGGTTATATGGACGAAAGTGCCTATATTAATAACTGTGTAGCTAATGCGGCATTCAGCGACGGCCAAACTGTAGGCGGCATAGTCGGTTATTATTCAACGATAAATTTTGAGACTGCTGATTACCACCTTAAAAATAATTTTTGGACTTCTGGTTATCCTCAAATTGGCAATGACGACACGACAACTCCATACACGCCGGAAAATCCCACATACACATGGAACAATCACAAGTATGAATTATTCAACGAAGCCCTAACATGGGACGAAGCAAAATCAAAATGGAGGAACTCGGCGGACATTTAGCAACAATCACGACTTCCGAAGAACAAAATATCGTTGCTCAATTCATAATCTCTCAGGGCAGCAAAAATTCTTACTGGCTCGGCGGCGAAAAAAATTCTTCCGGCAATTGGAGCTGGATTGACGGCAGCGCATGGAGTTATACGAATTGGGCACCGTATCAGCCCGATAACGACTGGGAAGATAAGTTAATGATGTATCGCAATGTCAATCCTTCAATTTCTTCTGAGCCAGGCCAATGGAATGATATTCAAGCTAATGGAACTTATGAAACAGAAGAATTTTTCGGGCTTGAGAATTTCGGATTTATCTGCGAATGGGAAATAGCTCCGGCCAGCGAAATTTTTACGCGGAATAATCATCGCTATCAAGTATTAAACGACGCTCTCACATGGGAACAGGCAAAATCACGCTGTGAAAGTCTCGGCGGACATCTCGTTACGATTACAAGCCAGGCTGAACAGGCAAAAATTGATGAGTTACTCACGAAATCTCAGCTTTCACATAATTCTTACTGGATCGGAGCAAAAGCAGACGAACGAGGATTTTTTCACTGGGTAACGGATGAAGTCTTCGAACGTCAATATGCAAACTTTGCTAATGGTCAGCCTGATGGTTCAGGAGATTACTTGCAGATTTATGCGCAATCTCGAAAATGGGACGATGTTGCGAACGACACGAGCATAACTCACGGATTTATCTGTGAATTTGACGAAGAGCCGGAAGAAGTCAAGCAAGCTCCTCTTAATCCTGATTTCTTAAGTTGGCAGGCTAACTCTGAAGCATGGGAAAATAACGACAGCAATAATTTTTACGGCGCATTGCCTAGCCCCATTGATTTCGCTCACCTTCGCAATAATCGAGTAAATTCCTCTGCAATGAAAGTAAAATCGAGTTTCTCAGCTTCAGCCGCAGAAACTTTTTATGACAGCAGAATAAAAATAGGACTGCCCGAAGCGAGAAATCAAGGCAAATATAATACTTGCTGGGCTTTTGCATCAATTGGAGCACTTGAAGCGAATTACGCCGTGAATAATTTTACTTCGCTGGGAAATTATAAAGATTTGTCGGAATTACATCTTGCTTGGTTCGCATATAAAGATCCAGCTTCAGGTTATAAGGTCAGGAACAGCACAAAAAGTATACTCGATCAGCGGGGAAATGCCCAAATAGCTGAAACAGTCTTGAAGAAAGTTATGATTTCGCCGGTTAAAGAAGATGAAATGCCTTATACCCTCGCGCTCAATAATACGAATAATTTTCCTGATAACACGATCGAAAGTTTTCTGAACAATAGAACAGCATCGGAATTTACGAAGCTGAATATCAAATTGACAGACACAATTGATATAGGCTACATAAGCGATATAAATAGTTCTGGTGAAGTGTATCCAATTAGCGCGGTAAAAGATTACATCAAACAATATGTAGCTGTTTACTTCCAGTTTCACGACGATTCAGAAGGATATAACGCGAGCAAAACAGCTTTTTATTCAACAAAACGGAAAGATAATCTTCATGCGGCACTTCCTGTCGGTTGGGATGATAACTTTTCACGCGATAACTTCAACGAAAACTTGCAACCTTCTAGAAATGGTGCATGGCTTGTTCGCAACTCAAGAGGCCCCAATTTTGGTGAAGGCGGCTATTTCTGGATGTCCTATGAACAGGAAGATGACGGATTTAGCTATGTGTTTATTCTGAGCGAAGATACTACATCTATAGCTGATAATGCTTCTGACGATCAAGGGCTTTACATCAATGAACATGATGAAGTCGGCAGGACGAGCAATATTAATTACCAATGGGCGGCAAACATATTCCAGTCTCAACGCAATGAAGACCTTATACGCGTAAGTTTTTACACGACTGACAACCGAGCCAAGTATGAAATTTACGTGAACAATTTCAAGCAGGAGAAGCCGACGGATCCTGGCGGAATTGAGCATCTCAAGACAACAGGAGAGATTAATTTTGCTGGTTATCACACAATCAATCTGCCTGTCCCGGAGGAATTATACGAGGGAGATTATTATTCTGTCATTGTGAAGATGACGCTTCAGTCCGATTATGAATATCCCGTAGGTGTTGAAGCGTTTATCGACAAGTACGCAAGTCCTGATGTTAAAGCAGGAGAGAGCTTTTTTGCGAGCGGAGATGTTGCGCCTTCAATCTGGATAGAGGGGACGGAGATTGACAAAGGGCCTTTCAACGCGTGTATTGGTGCTGCTACACTTCCGAGATATTCTTACGTCATAGTTCCAGAGATAACTACAAATTCACTTCCTGAGGCTTCACAAGGAGAGACGTATAATTTTGAGCTCTCATCTTCCGGCACAAATCCTATTGAATGGCGGCTCGGCAATATTCCTTCGGGCATGAAATTTTCGCGTGAAGGAGTTTTGAGCGGTACACCTTCGGAAGTTGGAGAATATGAGCTGAAGATTACGGCGTTAAACGATGCTGGGAGCGATACTAAGACTTTCACGCTTAAGGTAAATACTTCTGGTGATAATCCTACTGAAGAGCCCGACAATCCATCACAAGAGAATAACTCTCAATCAGAACGTAATCTTGCAAGTTCTTCCGGAGGCTGTAACTCGGGATTTGAAGTTTTGCCCGTAAACGTGTTCGGAACGGGAGAGAGGAGCGTCCTCCTTAGTATTTGCCGTGAATGATTTGCGCACAATGGCTTCAATCTTCTTTTGCTTCAGTAAAAATTTTAAGGAGAATTTATATCATGAAGATTAATAAACTTTTGAAATCAGTAATTTTTGTGTCATGTCTGGTTATGGCTTTGTCGTGCGTTGTCGCGGCATACGGTGAATATCCTGAGCCTAATTTTTGGTGGAATAACGGCACTGATTTTATAGGATTACCGACCAACGAAAATTTCGCAGATGGTATAGTTGGAAGATATTATGAAAGTGAAGTTAAATTAAATTTTACTTCTTCTATGTATTTTTCACGCTGGCATGGCTATAACCCTTATACATACGTTTTCTCTTACGTTTATATTTTGCGCGGTTCGCTCCCTCCAGATTTGCATATAATAAAAACAGACGACGGTGTCAAAATATATGGAACTCCGACAAGAGCGGACATTTATAGTTTTACTCCTAGAGCGGTCAATTCTTGGAGAGACTATGCTGTTTATAAACAGGGTTATGATAACAGTAGATTTGAAGCTAATTGGAACAAAACATTTTTTATTAACGTAACGCAAACTCATATTAGCGGAGAGTTCAAATCTCCTGGCAAGGTTGGGGAGAGTTATTTTAGCTATGTCACTGTAAATGGAGGGACACCTCCTTATAGGTTTGCTAGGGCCGGTACACTTCCTCCTGGTCTTAGTCTTTCTGGTCATAATGTGTATGTAGGCAACAAAGTTTATTATTATGTATATCTTACTGGAACGCCTTCAAGAGCTTGGGATAGTAATCCATTCGCGATTAGAGTTGTGGACGCGAATAATATATCAGATTTCCAAACTTTTAAAGTCAAAATTAATCGAGGTTCATCTAATCCATGGTGGTCAGGAGACGGCGAAGATGACGACGAAACTCCTGCTGAAATAATGACAAAGAAACTTCCTGATGCGACAATCGGTCTGCCTTACACGGTACCTATCGAGGCTGCCGGAACTCAACCCATAACATGGACAATTGATGATAAGGATTTGCCCGAAGGTTTAACTCTTTCAGCTGACGGGACAATTTCATTCCAGCCGACTGAACTCGGAAAATACAAACTGAAAGTTACGGCTGAAAATGAGTTCGGAAAATCAACGAAGAAATTTACTCTCAAAGTCGTTCAAGTTAAGCCGGCAATCATAACCGTAGGCCTTCCCGACGGTGATAAAGGCGTTCCGTATTCTTACACTCTCGAGGCTTTAGGAACTGGCCCGTTAAAGTTCAGCAAATCCGGAAAATTCCCGAAAGGTCTCAAGCTCGACAAGAATACCGGCGAAATTTCAGGAGTTCCAACCAAAGCAGGGACTTATACGTTCAAGCTGAAAGTGAAGAATAAAGCCGGAAAATCTGAAGCACAGTTCCAAATTGTAATTAACGATGAAAACTCTCAGCCTCAAAATGATACTTCGTTCATTGTTTCGTCAATTAATGTTGAAGTAGATAATGATAACTCACTCAATGACCTTTATGTTATAACTCAAGACGAAGAACTTTACGGCAATGTTGAAGTCCCTGAAAACTCAGCTTTAACATTCGGGCTTGACGACTGGACGGACGAGTTCGGCGATGACGTAGAAGTCTCTGACGTAAAAGTTTTCGTTGACGGTGAAGAAGTTCAAGGCTTTGAAATCACTGATGAAGGAACTTTCACGCTCCCGGCAGAACTCGTAAACGGCGAATTTTCCGTGTATGTCTCGGCGAAATCCGGCGATGTTGAGTTCAAGACTTCCACAGTGAAAATCTCGGCTCAAGCTCAGGAAGAAGACGCTTCAATCGAAGAAAACTCATCAGGTGAATGCAATCTCGGCTTGTCCGGACT
>CALGHA010000035.1 GCA_937915835.1 uncultured Fretibacterium sp.
AAGTTCCGGATTTAACGATATGGATTACGGGATTGTTATACGCGTCTTCTGCTGAGTGTGTCATAGTCGCGAAAGCGTCAATGTCCGTATTAACAACGTCAGAAGCTGCTTGTGCAGGAGGTGTAGGCTGATTTCCGTTACGGCCTCTGTTCTGTGGAAGTGTCGCGAAAATATACGGGCCTTCAAATCCGCTTCCGAGTTCAGCAGCTGCCTGTTTCGAAACTTCATCGGAGTAATACGCGACAAATTCCGTGTCCTCGTCTTTCTTGGCTGTTGACGTGAAATTAATCGTGTTCGGAGTGTAGCGAATATCACGTGCCACATAAACGCCTTCGGATAACTCTACATCCTCTTGAATTTCACTGAGCATTTCGGCTTCACTGAGTTCTTGAGCACCGTTAATTCCCTTTGTGAAGTATTCATTGCGATGATTGGGGTCAGCATGCCAGACGTAATCATATTCCTCAACATCGACGCTGTTAATTTTTGCTGTCTCACTTTCGGCATTAAGGACAATTACAACTTCCTCGTCCGAGTCTCTAAGGTCGATAATTGCCGGATTAACTGAAGGTGCAGAAATTGAAGCTCCGGAAACTCCGAAGCCTGTATACTTTAATTGCTGGTTCATTCCTCCCCAGAGAAGAACATTGCCGTAATCAGTCGTCGTGTCAGTGCCTGTTCCATTAGGATTGTAATAGAACAAGACTTTTGTATCGTCGTTAGCTTTCGTAATTATCATCGGAACGTCGTGGCTTATTGGATCTCTGAATTGCAGGTTCATCGTTACAAATTCTTCATTGAACTCAGGAGCAACGTAATATTGAGCACTGCAGAGTTTTGCTTCCTCGTAATTCCAAGCTGAAACCCTGTCGCCTCTGTAAATCCTGTAACTTTCACCGACATCGAATACTCTTGAACTCAATACCATTAGTCTTTGAGTGTCCGGGCCTTTAGCCTGTTCATCATCATCGCTTCCACAGCCTGACAAGGATAAAATCATCACGGCCATAAACAAGAAATAGATTATTCGTGCGAATTTCTTCATGATAAGATTTAGCCTCCATTAAAAATTTAGTTTTATTGTCGGATTGTAGCATATAAATATTTTCACGGATTGTAGCGTTTTATTGTGAATAAATTGTGCGGAGTAACTTTGTTTCATCATTGAGGGAAAAATTTTATTCATCGCTCGATCATTAATGCCGACTGAAAAAATATTCAACTCTTCAAAATTGATATTATTGCTAATGAAATTTTGTGCTATGATTTTACACGCTTTATCGAACATCAGGGGAGCTATTTTGCTGAGAGGATGTGAAGTTCATGCATCGACCCTTAGAACCTGACACGGATAATGCCGACGCAGGGAGCTTATCAACAATTTCTGCCCTGAGATATTATACTTTATAAGGAGAATGATAAATCTTGAAATGTTCACAATGCGGTGCACCTTTGGAGTTTGTCGTGGAAAAATGTCCTAACTGCGGGAAAGTTTTAACGGATGAGGAAAGATTATTTTTAGCCCTCCATAAACAAGACGTTACTCATGAAGCTGTTCCCCAACAGGAGCCTGAAGTTCAGCCTGAGCATAAGCATAAATCAAAGAAGCATTCACACACAATTATAATGATTGAAGGAGCTTTGTGTATTGCACTTGCGTTCGTATTCTCGAAGATTAATCTATTCCAGATGCCGCAAGGAGGTTCGATAGACTTTGAGCTTGTGCCGTTAATCCTGTTCGCTTACCGACGAGGCTTTAAGTGGGGAGTTCTCACGGGAGCTTTAATGGGCTTCATAAAAATTTTGCTCGGAGCATATTTCTTCAACGTCGCGCAAGTAATTCTTGATTACCCGTTAGCTTATGCCTTTGTTGGGTTCTGTGCGGCTCATCCTGCAATAATCGGCTTAATCTTAGCGGCAGTCGGTCAAACTGGATGCAGTATACTGTCAGGCGTTCTGTTTTTCGCGGAATATGCTCCTGAAGGTCAAAGCCCTTTGGTATATTCATTCCTGTATAATGCGCCAGTTTTAGGGACAAAATATTTAGTCTCATGGATTGTCGCAATGATTTTATGGAAAGTTCTTGAGCGTGAACTTCCTGTACAGGACTAAAAGCCGAAATTGTGTAAAAGGTAATTGTTCATCAGTAATTTTCTTGATTTTGGGGGATAAAATCTCGGAAAATCGCAAGTAGACTTTTCCGAAAGCGCGCGTGTCAGTAGATTTTACACAATAATGAAAATGTCAAAAGTAATCATAGCCGGAGCTTCAAGCAGTTCGGGAAAAACGACGATAGCATGCGGGCTTCTCTCAGCGTTACGAAAACGAGGCTTTCAAGTCAGCGCATACAAGACCGGCCCGGATTACATTGACCCGCAATATTTGAGACGAGCAGGAAATTGTGAGGCTTATAATCTCGATACTTGGCTGATGAACGAAAACTTGACGCGAAAACTTTTCACGATGACTTCAGCCGGTAAAGACTTCGCAATAATTGAGGGAGCAATGGGACTTTACGACGGGGGCATTAACAGCACAGCGGGAATTGCGAAACTGTTGAAAGCTCCCGTTATTCTCGTCATCAACGCAAAATCTCTCGGCGAAAGTGCGGCGGCCATAGCTCTGGGATTTCGTGAGTTCGACCATGAGATTAACATAGCCGGAGTAATTCTTAATTGCATAGGCTCAAGCTCACACGAAAAAATTATCGCTGAAGCTCTTGAACGAGTGAACATAAAATTTCTCGGAGCTTTAAGACGCAGCAAAGAACTTGCAATCCCTGAACGACATTTAGGACTTCTGCCGGAACTTGAGAATGAAAGTTTTGACTTCGAGGCTTTGACGAGTGAGATTGAGAGAAATATTGACGTTGACGAGATTATCAGGATTTCGCAAAATGCTTCCATGCTTGAGACTTCGGAAGAATTTTTTATTCCAGAATTTACACACGCCGCTAAAATTGCCGTCGCCCATGATAAAGCCTTCTCATTTTATTATCCTGAGAGTTTAGAGATGTTAAAACTTTTCGGAGCACAATTAATTTTCTTTTCTCCCCTTCATGATAAAAATTTGCCGGAAGCTGAGATTTACATTTTCGGCGGAGGATTTCCAGAAATTTTTGCCCGTGAACTCTCTGAAAATGTCTCTATGCTTGAGAGTGTGAGGAATTGCGACAAAAAAATTTACGCGGAATGCGGAGGATTTATGTATTTATGCCGAAGTCTTGACAATTTCAAATTGGCCGGATTAATCCCGTGTGATGCTGTCATGTCAAATAAACCCGTGATAGGCTATATCGAAGCCAGAGCCTTAACGTCGAATATTCTTTGTGAGAGAAATAAAATTATTCGCGGCCATGAGTTTCATTATTCGAGGGTTGACGGAGGGAATTTTACGCCGGCGTTTGAGTTCGTAAGAAAGAGGACAGGGGAAAAATATTACGGCGGATATTCACACGGAAAAATTTTAGCGTCATACTTGCACATAAACTTCTTCGGAAATCCTGAACTTGCAGAAAACTTCTTGACTTCAAGCTAAGTTTAATAGTTTATACTTCAAAGCATCCAGTCAGGAGGTGAAAACTTATCATGAAATTATTGCTTGCAGTATTACTTTTCACTCTGCTCACCGTTAATTGCGCTTCAGCATCAGCCGGAATATTAATCAACGTCGACGGAAAAGTTTATCACGCTGACACCGAAGACAACGTAACGGCCCGTGAAATTCTTGAACGTCTTCCGCTGAAACTCGACATGAAAAATTACGCCGAACACGAATTTTTTGCGGAGCTTCCATTCAGGCCGAAATTCGCAGAAGCAAGAACATCACACATCAAAGCCGGAAATATTTATTACTGGGACGGATGGAATGCTTTTGTGTTTAACTATGAGGACTACGATATTTCGCCGTATAAAGTCGTTCATATCGGGACGGTGAAAGAGGCTGAAGAGTTATGCGCTTATCTCAGGGAAGCAGGAGAGAGTGTAAGCGTCAGTGTTTCACTCGAAGAAAGGGGAGAATTAAATTTTATGGCGTTATCTGAATTTGCAAAAAGTTTTCATGAAAAAATGTTTCCAGGTTACAAGTCAAAATTTCTAGAAACTGACCCGGAATTTATTGAACGTTTTGATAATTTTGCTTTCGATGAAGTTATTAATCAAGTTGACCTTGACGACAAAACACGTTTCATGGCCATTCTCGCGACTTTGCTTGGCTGTCAGGGAATTGATGAGTTCAGGGCTATGGTTCCTGCGGCGATGGAGTTCGGAGTTAGTCCGGTTGAGATTAAGGAGATTGTTTATCAGGCTGTCGCGTATTTGGGAATTGGCCGAGTTTTCCCGTTCTTGAAGGCCGCAAATGAAATCTTCGAGGCAAAAGGAATTTCCCTTCCGTTACCTCCTCAAGCAACGACGACGCCCGAAAATCGACGTGAAGCCGGAACTCAAGCTCAGGTTGATATTTTCGGCGAACACATGCGGGATTTCTGGAAGTCCGGCCTTGAAGAGAGCAGACATATAAATTTGTGGCTGGCTGATAACTGCTTCGGAGATTATTACACGAGAACGGGGCTTAATTACGCACAGCGCGAGATGATTACGTTCTGTTTCTTGTCAGCTCAGGGGGGCTGTGAACCGCAATTAACAAGTCATGCTGTAGCCAATATGAAAGTCGGCAACGATAAAAACTTTCTCATTAAGATTATCTCTCAATGTCTGCCGTTTATCGGTTATCCGAGAAGTCTTAATGCCCTTCAGTGTGTGAATGATGCCGCAAAAAAATTTGAGGAGGAGAAAAAATAATAATGCGTACATGGTTGATTACTGGTGTAAGTTCAGGCTTCGGCTTCGAGATGACAAAACAGCTTCTTGAACGTGGCGATAAGGTCATCGGCACTGTGAGAAGCACAAAAAACGTTCAGGAGTTTATCACGAAATATCCGGAAAATTTTGACTGCCAAATTTTAGACGTTACGGATATTCCGGCGGTTCATGAGTTAATCAAAAACTCTTTCGCTAAACACGGTCGCATTGACGTAATTGTGAATAACGCGGGCTATGGATTATTCGGTTGTGCTGAGGAACTCGACGAGGCTAATATCAACAAAATCATCGCTACAAACTTGACGGCTTCAATTATGATTATTCACGATGCTCTGCCTTATTTACGAAAACAGGGAGGCGGAAGGATTATTCAGCTTTCGTCTTACGGAGGACAAGTCGCTTATCCTGCAAACTCAATGTATCATGCTACGAAGTTCGGAGTTGAAGGATTTTGCGAGAGTGTTGCTCAAGAAGTCTCACAGTTCAACATCGGCGTAACAATCGTAGAGCCGGGCGGAGCACGTACAGAGTTTCGTTACGGAAGCGCACACGTCGCTAACTTAATGCCCGAATATGATTCGTGTCATGGCTTCTTGAACATGCTTGACCCGTCAAAAGGACTTGCGCCAGGAGACCCCGTGAGAATGGCCGCGAGAATTATTGAGAGCGTCGACAAAAACCCCGCGCCATTGAGAATGGTATTAGGTTCTCAGGCTTTACGCGCTACGATTGAGAGACTTGAAGCTAGAGTTGCTGACTACAAAACTCAGACGGAATTAGCGGCATCAACGGACTTTTAAGGGGGCAAAATGTCAGAACTTATTGTATATTTTTCGCGTTCAGGAAATAATTACGTCAACGGCTCAATCGTAAATCTTCCGACCGGCAACACTGAGATAATCGCAAAATTTATTCATGAGCTTACGGGCGCTGAACTTTTCAAGCTGGAGCCAGTGAAGAAATATTCAGCTGATTACACCGAATGCACGAATGAGGCTAAACGTGAGCTTAATTCCGGCGCGCGTCCTGAAGTTGTGAGTTACCCGGAGAAAATTGACGCTGATACAATTTATCTCGGTTATCCTAACTGGTGGGGAACTATGCCGATGTGCGTTTACACGTTTCTTGAGCGTTATGATTTCACAGGAAAAATTATTCGGCCGTTTTGCACTCATGAGGGCAGCGGAATGGGACGAAGTGAACGGGAAATTCAGCGTGTTTGTCCAGGAGCTAAAGTTGAAAGAGGGCTTGCAATTCACGGAGCTGATGCCTCAAAATCTCGTAATCTCGTCGAAAATTGGTTGAAGCGTTAAAAAATATTCAAGGAGGTAAAATTTTCATGCGTAAAATATTTTTGGGATTATTGATCGTTCTTGTCGTAAGTTGTTCAGCAATGGCGGCAGAAGCTAAAATGTTAGTTGTCATTTTCTCGCGAGCTGATGAAAATTACAGCGTCGGGAATATTACGACTGGTAACACAATGGTATTAGCTCAGATGATTTCAGAGAAGACAGGTGCTGAACTTTTCGAGGTTGCTCCAGCGAAGAAATATCCGGCCAATTACGACGAATGCACGGACATTGCGAAACGTGAGCAAAATCAAAAGGCCCGTCCAGCGATTTTAGCTGATAAAGATATTTCGGATTACGATATTATTTTCTTGGGTTATCCAATTTGGTGGGGGGATATTCCAATGTGCATGTACACGTTCATTGAAGCTCACGACTGGAACGGAAAAGTCGTAATCCCCTTCTGCACTCACGAGGGAAGCGGAGCAGGACGAACCGCGAGTACACTTCGCAATAATCTCAAGGGCGCGGAAATCCGTAACGTTATGGCGATAAGAGGAGCAACAGCTCAGAATAGACGCGACGAAGCCAGCAAGACGATTGATAACTGGTTGAAGAGCTTGAATTTGGGATTTTAATTTTTCGGCTCTGTTCTCGTAAAAACGGGGGCAGGGCTTTTTTTATGCACTATAATAATCAGGAATTTTTCAACAGGAGGCATTAAAAACTTGAAAATTTCCGTTATTGGTGCAGGAGTAAGCGGACAGGGTTTAGCCCTACTCGCTCATGAACTCGGTGCAGAAGTCTTTGTGTCAGAGAAGAAAAATATTAGCGATGATGTGAAGAAATTATTTGCTGAGAATAAAATTGCTTACGAAGAAGGACATTCACAGAAAGTTTTTGACGGTGTCGACGAAATTTTAATCAGCTCAGGAATTCCCCCGCAGTCCGAAATTTTACACGAAGCCGAAAAACGAGGCGTTAAGATTACCGGCGAACTCGATTATGCAATTCCTCACGTGAAAACTCAGAATTTAATCTGCGTAACTGGAAGCAACGGAAAAAGTACAGTAACTTCATTAATCGGCCATATTCTCAACAAAGCGGGCTTGAAGACGGGAGCAGGAGGAAATCTCGGGACGGCCTCATCAACTTTTACGCGCGAAAATTTTGACGCTGTCGTCCTGGAACTCAGTAGCTTTCAACTTGCAAGAGCCACCCAAAATTTACACTCAAAAGTTGCGATAATCACGAACTTAGCTCCGGATCATATTGACTGGCACGGAAGCTATGAGAATTACGTCGAGGCAAAATCACGAGTTCTCTCACTTCGAGACCCTGAAGGTTGGGGAATAATTCAAGCGAGGGATTATGACACTCTCAAGCCTTCCGGGAAAATTATAGTTTTAAGCTGGGAACGTGAGAATAAAAATCAAATCTTCATGGGAGAAAACGAAGCCGAATTAATTCTTGACGGAGTTACCCAAAAACTTTTTGCCTATGACGACACGACTTTAATCGGCTCACACAATCTCGAGAACGTCGCTATGAGTTTATGCGCTGTAAAGTTGCTCGGTGTTGATATCTCGAACGTGAAATTTTTGCTCGAAGGTTTCAAGCCTCTTCCTCACAGATGTGAAGATGCAGGAACTCTTGACGGTGTTCAATATATCGATGACAGCAAAGGAACGAACGTAGCGGCGACGATTACGGCGATGAAATGCATTAAGGGCCGAAAAGTTATAATTTTAGGCGGTCAGGGAAAAGGTGAGGATTATTCGCCTCTTGCTGAAGCTGTGAAGGATGAATGCGATTATGCCGTGTTAATCGGTGAGGAAGCCGGAAAAATTCAGTCAGCTTTGGAACGTGCAAATTTCATGAATTTCAAGAGAGCGTTAAATATGGAAGAAGCCGTGAATATCTCGCAAAGTTTAGCAAAACCCGGAATGGTCGTATTATTATCGCCGGCGTGCACGAGCTGGGACATGTATAAATCTTACAAGGCTCGCGGTGAACATTTCTGCAAAATCGTCCGTGAAAAAATCGAGAAAAAATATTAATGGAAGTCATAATCCCTTTAATTTTAAGCGGCTGTGGACTTGTGATGATTTCTTCACTGTCATTGCGTAAGAGCATGGCCGGAGGAAATCCGTATTTGCCGCCGTTGAGACAATTTCAGTTTATAGGCTTGGGAGTTACGATCATGATTATCTGCATGAGATTAGCTCCCGAATTTTTCAGGAAGCATAGCGGAAAACTTTTTGCGTTATCCTGTTTTCTGTTGTTAATCACGTTAATTCCCGGAATTGGCGTTGAAGTCAATGGTGCTCGTCGCTGGCTTAATCTTCCTGGATTTCGTTTTCAGCCGCTGGAATTATTATTATTTACTCTTCCAATTTTCGTAGCTGACAGGTTGAACGATGAAGAAAGAGTTGCATTGCGCGGGGATTTTCACTCTTTTTTGCGTCCGACGTTGACCGTGATAATGATGTGCGGAGCTTTGCTTCTGCTTCAACCGAATTTAGGCGGGACAATTTTAGTAACGGCGATTTGTTTCGTGATGCATATTGAAAAACGAGGCTGGAAATTTCCATTAATGGGAATGGCATTCGGAATTTTGGCAGTAATCGTGTTAATTCTTATTGCTCCATATAGATTGCGAAGGTTTAATGCATTTTGGGATCCATATTCAGACCCCAGCAATAAGGGCTTCCAGATTATACAGGGCTTAATCGCGTTCGCTAATGGTAATGTTACAGGTGTCGGAATTGGCCGTGGCTTGCAAGATGAACGATTTTTGCCTGAGACTTCGACGGATTATATTTTCCCGGCAATTGGTGAGGAGTTCGGGCTTGTCGGAACGCTTTTTCTCGTTACGCTTTATGCTGTCTGGACGTGGAGCGCTTATCGTGTTTACTTGAACGCTAAGGATAATTTCTCAAAGTCTCTTGCTCTGGGATTAGCGGCTTCGGTTGTGTTTCCGATGTTCGTGAACGTCGCAGGAGTTACGAAGTTGATGCCATTAACGGGAATTCCTATGCCGTTTTTAAGCGCTGGAGGCAGTTCAATGGTCTTTATGTGGGCAAAAGTCGGGTTATTAATGTCAATCAAGCTCAGAAGCAAGATGAAAGAGGAGAAAAAGCATGAATGAACGAAAAATTTTAATCGCTTCAGGAGGAACAGGAGGGCATATTTTCCCAGCAATCGTGTTCGGCAAAAGTCTTCAAGCTCAGGGCGCAAGTGTAAAATGGTTATGCGGCTCACGTGAACTTGAGCGTGAGATTTATGCTTCATCAGGGATTGAGCCGGTAATTCTTCCGCTTGAAGGTTCTCCGCTTGGGACTAAGTCAATCACGAAAATTTTTACACGTTTTGCGGAAGTTATCAAAGCAATTTTCATGACGAAAAAGTTTATTAAGAGTTTCAAGCCTGACGAGATATTTTTATTCGGCGGGTATGTCTCATTTGCTCCATTGATAGTTGCGAAGTTGCGGGGAATTCCTGTAACTCTTCATGAACAGAATGCGATTGCGGGAAAAGTTACACGTTTAGCGTCGAAATTGGGCGTGAAAATTATAACGGGCTGGCCTGAATGTGAGGGAATAAAAAGTTTTGAGTATTTCGGAATTCCTGTGAGGGAACCTGTGAGAATTGCGCGAGACGAGGCATTAAAGATTTTGGGCGTGAATGTTCCAGAAAATTCGAAGATTGTCGGGATTGCCGGAGGTTCACTCGGAAGCGGGCCATTGAGCGAAATTTTGCGGAAGACAGCTGAACTTTGCGGGGAATATGAATTTGTCTTCTTGTCGTCGAAGGAGAAGAAGGAAGAAGTGAACAAGCATTTTATCCCGTCTCAATGGGACATGAACCCGTTTTACTCTGTGTGTGATTTGCTCGTGTGTCGTGCTGGAGGCTCAACGCTGGCTGAAATATTAAAATGGGAAATTCCGGCTGTCGTAATTGCCTGGCCCGGAGCTGCGGATAATCATCAAGTGAAGAATGCCGCTGAATTTGTGAAGCTCTCGAGAAATTCACAAACTTTTGACGAGAATGATACGCCTGAAAACTTAGCGAAAATAATCAAAGAAATTCTGACGCAATAAAAAATTCCCCCTGCTCACGAATGAACGGGGGATTTATTATTTTAATTACTTTTTTCTGAGTAAAAATATTCCTGCAAGAGTAAGAAGTCCGTACAATCCTTCCAAAGAATTGCAACCTCCTCCGCCGCCGCTTTCTCCTCCATTATTGCCACCGTTATTCCCGGAATCTTCGACAATAAACGTAATGTATCTGCTCGCGCTTTGACCATTCCCGATTGACGTAACAGTGAAAGGATAAGTACCTTTTGACGTTGGAGTTCCTCGTAAAGCTCCGCTGTCAGGATTAAGCGATAGGCCTGCGGGAAGTGAAGCATCTGCGTACCATTTTACGCCCGAAATATTCGCCGTGAATGTGAACGTAACTTCCTCATTAACTTTTGCGCGTATCTCAGAGCTTGAAGTTATCGTGAGTGAGCCGTAAGGATTAATTGTGAGCGTGAAATAGCTTGATGTTCTCTCATTCCCATTTGCGGCCGTAATCTCAATCGTCGTTGTTCCTGCTGTCGTCGGAGTTCCAGAGAGGAAGCCCGTCTGCGAAAGTGAGAGACCTCCAGGAAGTGCACCGTTTGAAACTCTCCAAACTAAGCCGCTTGTTGTCGTAGCTGTGAGCTGTTGACTGTAAGGAGTTCCTACGGTTCCGTCCGATAAAAACATTGTGGTAATGGCAAAATTATTCTCAGTTGATGAAGAATTTGCGTTTACCGTAATAGTGAAAGATTTCTCGCCGCTTCCCGAAGAATTTGAAGCATTGAGAGTGAACGTGTAATTTCCTGCAGTTGTGGGAGTGCCTGAAATTCTGCCGGTTGAAGCGTTAAGAGTAAGTCCGGCCGGTAAAGTTCCATTTGAGACTGACCAAGTTACGTTTGAGGCATCCGAGAATAATTCGACGCTGTAAGAATTTCCCGCTGAAGCATTAGGAAGTGAACTGTTCAGAATTGTAATTGTCGTTTCAGGTATAGGGTCAATAATCGGGTCATCAGGAGTTACAGAGGTATTATCTGAAGAGATTACCAGCGTTAAAGTTTTATCCGCGATCTGACCGAACGCCCTTGCCCTGATTGCCAGCGTGAAACTTCCCGAAGTTGTAGGAGTTCCGCTAATAGTTCCGCGCAATGCGTCTACTCTTAAGCCAGAAGGAAGCCCTGCTATTTCCCATGTCGCGCCTGCAATGTTGGTTGTGAGTGTATACGTGTAAGATTGGCCCTTTTTCCCTGCTGGAAGTGATGATGTTGTGATTGTCAGTGTTTCAGCCTCAATGATTATGCTCAAAGTTTGGTTCGCAGTCTGACCATTTGCCGAAGCCGTAACCGTTGCCGTGAAAGTTCCTGAGTTTGTCGGAAGTCCCGTAATCGCTCCGGTTGAAGCGTCGAGAGTTAAGCCTGCCGGAAGTCCTGAAGCTGTCCAAGTTACGCCGGAGATATTAGCCGTGAGATTAAACGTTAAGGATTGGCCGGCTTTTCCGCTGATTGAGTTTGCTGAAGTGATTTCAAGTGTGATTACTTGCGGATTAATCGTTATCGTGAAATTCTTTGAGCTTGAGCTTGTCCCGTTTGAGGCCGTAATTGTAAAGTTGTAAGTGCCTTGTGTTGTCGGAATTCCTGTAATTGTTCCGGTTGAAGCGTTAAGAGTTAAACCGTCCGGAAGCGAACCGCTCGAGACTGACCAAGTTACGCCGGACGTATCAGCTGTGAGCATGTCATTATAGCTTGAGCCAACTATGCCGCTTACAAGTGATGACTTTGTGATGTTGATATCAATCATCGGAATATTGCTAATCTCAATCGTGAAATTTTTATTCGTCGATGCTCCGTTTGCTGAAGCTGTTATCGTGAAGCTGTAACTTCCTGCTGTCGTAGGAGTTCCGCTGATTGTCCCGGTTGAAGAGCTGAGAGTGAGGCCGGACGGAAGATTTCCGCTTGAAACTGACCATGTTACTCCTGAAGTGTCAGAAGTAAGAGTATCATTATAGCTTGTTCCAACTGTACC
Source organism: uncultured Fretibacterium sp. (assembly GCA_937915835.1). Lineage (GTDB taxonomy): Bacteria > Synergistota > Synergistia > Synergistales > Aminobacteriaceae > JAFUXM01. The sequence goes on from CALGHA010000035.1 coordinate 12,199, forward strand.
GTTTGCAAGTGAAGATTTCGTGATGTTAATATTATCGGGGACAGGATCGGGGTCGTTTTTAGCCTTAGAAATTGTTACGTTCAAGAGATATGAGCTACTAGAAGAACGTGAAGACTCAGTGATGTACTTATAAAATACACTGTTAGGCAACTCCGCGAACTTTGCAATCCCGTTTGAATACACTGCTTCAAATTTCGAGTTATTCAGTCGTCTTCCTTCTACGCTTGAAGAAAGAATATTCGCTGTTTTATCCGAAGGCATGTAGTCTCTGAAGTCAATTTGATACGGGTATAATGCATCGCCTGTTGATGTAATTTTGAGGCCGTCAATAGTTTGATAATTTATAGACAGATGTGAGTAATATATCTCTCCGAGATCAAGAAAAGCTATATAATTAGTTCCGCAGTATAAATTCTTGAGCTTTTTATTGCCGCTGACATCAAGCTTAGAAAGTTGATTTTTATCACATGCTAAGTAAGTTAATGCAGTATTATTGCTGACGTTTAGCACAGTTATCGCATTGTTGTAGCATCGTAAATCCGTCAAGGATATGCAATCATTTACATTAAGTGAAGTAATCTGATTATCATAACAGTATAATTTTGTCATTGACACGAGATTGCGGACATTGAGCGTGGTAAGTTTGTTCCTATAACAGTTGACAGTAAGCAACAAAGTGTTATTGCTCAAATCAAGTTCAGTAATATAATTATCGGTGCAAGCCAAAGTTGAGAGCTTCGTGTTATTTCTGAGATTAAGAGAAGTGATTTGGTTGTTGCTGCAGCCCAGAGTAGTCAAATTAGGATTGTTGCTCACGTCAAGCTGTGTTAAATGATTACCATAGCAGTACAACGCTGTTAAAGCTGTATTTCTGCTAACGTCGAGTTCTGTCAAGTAATTATTTTGGCAACTTAAACTTGTAAGAGCTGTAAAATATTCTATACCCTTGAGTGAGTAAACTTTGCTGACAGATAAATTTTTCACAAGTCCAATCTCCGCATTCGTCAATACGCCGTTTTTATCCTTGTCGAATTTGTTGACAGTCTCACGAAATGCATCATCCGGAAAATTCGACGCGTTAATCGCCACATCAGCCCATAAACACGACGAACTCAGCACTACAAGCGCAAGAGCTAAAACGGTACACAAAAATTTTTTCATGTATTTACCTCCTGAAAATAAAATTTTGAGAACTTCAACATAAAAATCACTAATACACATGACCGTCTCAGCTTGCAATATGGTATAATTTAATCCATAAGGCAGGAAAGACGGTTAGTCTCGTCACGTGTATGATTTATTTAGCAAAGTAATTATATCACGCTTGCCTTGTTTTTGTGTGCTTATTCACGCAATTTTCATGGTTATATGCATGCAAAAAAATTCTCCCCCGCATTCTTCATACAGAGGAGACTAGCAAAATTTTTTCCCGTTGTTAGCTTATTCTTGGCTTATATTCTCGTTGACTTGTTCCGTTTCAGCTTGAATATTCTCATTGTCAGTAGCTTTCATCAAATCGACGCTTCCATTCTCAGCCTGAGACTTTTCCTTGTCAACAAACGCTTGAATTTCCTCGTGATTGATTACTTCCTTCTCTTGAAGAGTTTTCGCAACCTCATGCAAAATCTTTTCATGCTCCTTCAGAATATTCAACGCGCTATCTTGAGCCTCATTCACGAAACGCCGAATTTCCCGGTCAATAACTTCCGCCGTTCCTTCGCCAATATCATTACGGACTTCCGTAGAGCCGCCTAAATACATCATTGAAGACGAAGCATAACGTACAGGCCCGAGCTTTTCTGACATTCCGAACTCGATAACCATTCGGCGCGCTGTCTCAGTTGCTCGCTCAAGATCATTTGACGCTCCTGTTGAAGGCTCATCAAACACAAGCAATTCTGCAGCTCTTCCGCCCAACATTACGGCCATTCGAGTTTTAAGCTCCTGTTCGGTGATAATGTAATTGTCCTCAGTCGGCATCTGCATAGTATAGCCCAACGCGCCTTTAGTCGTCGGAATTATGCTGACTTTATGAACCGGGTCTGAACCTGGAAGATAACACGCAACTAAAGCATGGCCGGTTTCATGATAAGCTACTTTTTTGCGGACTTCAGGAGTTAACGGTGTCTTTCTCTGCAAGCCGGCAACAACTCGTTCAATCGCTAAGTCAAAATCATTCATCGAAACTTTATCAGCTTTACGACGCGCCGCCAACAATGAAGCCTCATTAGCAATATTCGCCAAGTCAGCTCCGGAAAATCCCGGCGTAACTTTCGCAATCGAACGTAAATCAATCTCAGGAGATAACGGCAATTTCTTCGTGTGAATGCGCAAAATCTCTTCACGGCCCTCTTCCGTCGGCAATACAACCTGAATTTGTCTGTCAAACCTTCCCGGTCTCAATAATGCCTGGTCTAAAATTTCCGGCCGGTTCGTAGCGCCCATGATTACAACACCGTTATTATCTTCAAAGCCGTCCATTTCAGCGAGCAATTGATTGAGTGTAGCTTCCTGCTCTGAATTACTGTTGAAGTTTCGCATTCTGGATTGGCCGATCGCGTCGATCTCGTCAACAAAGATTATGCACGGAGCTTTCTTTTTCGCTTGGTCAAATAAATCACGAACTCGCGCCGCTCCAACTCCTACGAACATCTCAACGAAACTTGAGCCAGTAATAAAGAAAAACGGAACTCCGGCTTCTCCAGCACAGGCCTTAGCAAGCAAAGTCTTTCCAGTTCCAGGAGGCCCGACGAGTAAAACTCCACGAGGCAATTTTGCTCCGAACTTGTCAAAGCGTTTTGGATCCTTCAGGAAATCTATAATCTCCCTCAGTTCAACCTCAGCTTCCCCAGCTCCGCCAATATCGCTAAAAAGTGTTTTCGTCATCTCACCTTGAAGCTCCTTAGCACGACTCTTGCCAAATGAAAATATTCCGCCTCCCGCACCGCCTCGCATATTCCGGAAGATTAAGTACCAGATTATTATTAACGGCAGCATAGGAAGCAAAATTCCCATGAATAAATCCATTATGCTGTCACGTTGAGCAATCCCCCCGAATTTCACATCAGCACTCGACAGCCTCATAATCAAAAAAGGATCTGCAAGTTTCACAACACTTTTAACATTGTTCGACTGCTGGCGCGATTTCTTGTTCGTCAAAATTACTCCGCCGACAATCGGACGCTTATCCGGGCTTGTATTATCCTTGAGAGTGTAAATTATTCGGGATTCCGTAATGTCAACGTTATCAATCGCAAGTGTCTCTAAATCCGTAAGAAACTCGCTGTAAGGAACTTCGCTTTTGCTCTCGGTGTAAGGCTTGTAAATATACTCAGCGAAGAGCCAAGCCACTATCAACGCAATCAAAAAGTACCAGACTGAAAATTTTTGTCCTTTATCCATAATATTCCTTTCGTTTTATATCTTATCGTGAAAAATTTATAATCTCGCGCTTCTCATTATTGCTCGTCCGCCCTCGTTACGTCGTGTGCGGTTGCGTAACTTTTCGAACTCGTCAGCTATTTCATCACGTTCTTCCTGATTAAGCGGCATAACGTCAAGAAATTTATTCAACTTATCCTCCAAGTCCTGAATTTCTTTCGTGCCAGGCGGGACTGTTCGGCCAATGTTGCGAAGACTGGAGATTGCAAGCTCCGCGATTAATGCCGCCATGTCGTGAAGGTCATTATCGGTGTCAGCGTTATTGTTATTCTCTGACGGTTCGGGTTTTTCCTGTCTCATTCTCGTAGCAAAGCATAACAGTCCGACCGACACAGCAAGCCAGGCAGCTCCTACGTCGACGCGTTTTATATTGAACATGTAACCGGCAAAAATTATCGTGATTATTCCGGCACAAAACAAAATCCAGCGTATTAATCTGTCAAGTATCATAATATTATTTTTCTCAGCTCATCACATGCATTTTCTAATTTATCATTAATTATCACGTAATCATATTTATCTTTAAGTTTCAACTCATTAATTGCCGTCTCAAGCCTTCTCTTCACAACTTCCGGAGATTCTGTCTTGCGTCCTGTTAATCTCTTCTCGAGTTCTTCAACTGACGGAGGAGCGACGAATATTAATACAGCTTCGGGCATTTTCTCTTTCACCTGCAAGGCCCCTTGAACGTCAATCTCAAGCAAAACGTCATGACCGGCTTCAAGCTCATTAATTACGTCCTGTTTCAAAGTTCCGTAAAAATCCCGGTTAAAGACGTGAGCATACTCAAGGAATAAATTCTTGCTGATATACTCTTCAAATTTCTCACGCGTCAAAAATCTATATTCCCTTCCGTCAACTTCGCCGGCTCTTGGGCTTCTCGTCGTGCATGAGATTGAATATACTAAATTTTGTAAGTTGTTAAGCGCATGTTCCCTCAATGTTCCTTTACCGACACCACTCGGACCGGATAAGACGTATAATTTTCCCCTCATTCTTTCACCGCCGCTAAAATAATTTTTTCCCTCATGATTTTTTCACTCTTCACTCTATATTCTGCAACTGCTCGCGTATTCTCTCAATGCAAGTCTTAGCCTCAACAACTCCCCATCGGAACGTCGCATCAGCAACTTTTGATCCCATCGTGTTTACTTCCCTGTTCATCTCCTGAATTAAGAAATCTAATTTTTTCCCCTGCGAATTTTCGGCGTTCATTACCTGTTTGAATTTCTCCGTGTGAGCGTCAAGCCTCGTAATTTCCTCTGAGACATCCCATTTGTCCGACATTAAAGCGACTTCCTGAGCAATTCTGTTCTCGTCAATCTCAAGGTTATAATGTTCCATGACGTTTTGCATTCTCAGTCTCAAGCTCTCGATTGCTTCGGATTTTGCAACTTCCCAGCGTTTTTTGAGAGTGTCAAGAATTTTTATTAAGGCGCTTAAGTCCTCATCAATTTTTTCATGCAGCTTGGCCCCTTCGGATTTCTTCATTTCCATCAAAGAAGCAATTGCTCCGGAAATAATTTCATCCCAGATTTCAGGCTCTTCATGCGCGGCTTGTTCAGCTAAATTCGTGCTGGTGTCGAAAATTTCAGGGACAACGAGAAAACGCGTTAAATCCGACGGAGTTGACAAGTGATTTTTCTTCGATATTCGTCGAACTTGATTGAACATGTTCATTAAACCTTCTTCGTCGAGAAGTGGAATTTTCGCGCCTGGATTCCAGTTAATTTCTGCCGTAACTCTGACTTTTCCGCGATTAATCGAGTTCCGTAAAAGCGTGATTATCCGATTTTCCAGTGATGATAACTCTCGCGGCAACCTTGCTGAGAACTCCTGAAACTTGTGATTTACTGATGTCAGCTCAAATGAAACTTTTCCCCATGAAAACTCATGAGAATTGCTTCCGAAACCTGTCATGCTTAAGAACATTATTTACTCGCCTCAAGTTCCCTTAACGAATTATTAAGAGCTGTCATGATTTCATTTCTTCCCTCTTTGCTCTTGTAGACTTCCTCAGAAAATTTCAATGGCTTACCAAACGTAATTTTCACTTTCGTCGGCTTAATAAACGCTGAACCTGGAGGCATCGCCTTAAACGATCCGTGAATGAAAACGGGCAAAATTGGTGCGCGAGTGTGTGAGGCTATCACTGCAACTCCGGCTTCAAGAGGCTGTAATTTTCCGTCTAAAGTTCTTCCGCCCTCAGGAAAAATTAACACGTCATTGCCGTCCTGATAAAGTTTCATGAAACCGCGTAAAGCTCCGGCGGCTGAAGCATTATCATTCCTGGAAACTGGAACCGCTCCCAAAGCCCTAATGCTCGTCCCTAAGAACCAGTTCACGAATAATTCTTCTTTTGCGAAATAACGCAGTCTTCGAGGGAAAAATGCTCCGACTATAACAGGGTCCATGTTGCTGGCGTGATTGCAGGCGACTATGTATTTCTCGTTCGGGTCTAATTTCTCAAGCCATTTTGATGTGCATCGGTTGTAAATAATTAAGATAATCTTGAAGAAGTTTTTGACGATTGCATAAAAAATTTTGTTCTGTCTCATTTCGTTAATGCCTCATTCACTTTGTCAACTACAAAATTTACGGCTTCCAGTTCGCTCATTTCAGAAGTGTCAAGGTAAATTGCTCCGTCCGGAACGCTCAAAGGTGCAGTATCACGGCTTGAATCATTCTTGTCACGCTGAATTATCGCCGCTAAAATCTCGTCATAATCCGCAGATTTTCCCTTTTTGATACGCTCATCATATCTTCGTTTCGCTCGAGCTTCGGGGCTTGCTGTAAGAAAGAATTTCACCTTTGCATTCGGAAATACGACGCTCCCAACGTCCCGGCCTTCCGCGATGATTGAACCGTATTTTTCCTGCTCCTGCTGAAGTCCCAATAAGGCTTTGCGGACAATCGGCAATGCTGAATAAATCGAGGCTAACTCGTCAACTTCAGGCGTTCTGATCTCACCTGTAACGTCAAAGTCATTCACGAGAACTTCATTATCTCTAAGCTCAATCTTGATCTCACTCAGGGCTTCACGTAAATATTCTTCGTTGTCGGGTTTAATTTCGGATTTAGCGAGGATTAAGGCTATTGCTCTGTAGATTGCTCCGGTGTCGAGATATTTTATTCCGAGTTTCTTTGCGGCTTCCTTAGCAACCGAACTTTTTCCAGCTCCGGCAGGTCCGTCAATTGTGATTACGTATGACACTTTTACAGTCCTGCCATGTCGCCCATATCGTTTGAAACGTTGCCGACAAAATCAACCATCTCTGAGAATAATCCGTCAAAATTCGTAATTCCAAGCCTCTCAATAGGTTCCGGGAACATATAAGCCTGTAAGCCGTCAGCTCCTAAACCAATTCCGAGCATTAAGCATATTGTGTTCGCAAGAGTTACAACGTCAAGCAAAGGCTGATACTTCAATTTGTCTTCTGGTAATTCATTCGGCTTATGATGATATGCAACAGCAATTCTGTAACCTTCCGGCATTTCCCAGCGTTCAACGAGAATTTCGCCAATCATAGCGTGATCAAATCCCAGAACTTGACTTTCAGCTTCAGTGAACGGAATATGTTTTTCCTCGACCATCTTAACGATTATTCCGTAGCCAAATCTCACGTAATCATTCAGAATAACTTTGCCGATGTCATGAAGCAATCCTCCGACATAAGCGTCTTCCGTTCCGACTTTTCCCGTCAATTTCGCCAGATGCCTCGAAGTGTAAGCGACCATCAGAGAATGTCTCCAGAGTTCGCCCCTGTCCAACGCATAGCCGGCTAGTCCCTTGTCCATCGCTGAATAAACGGTTGCGGCGAGAATGATATTGCTGACACTCTTATAGCCTAATAATGCAATTGCTTCGGAAATGTTCGAGATATTGCGGCTCATTCCATAAGCTGCCGAATTGGCCAGTTTCAATATTCTCAATACAAGTCCTTCATCACGTGAAAGACTTTTAGCCACGTCAGCGGCGTTACTTTCGGGATCGTTGAGCTTCTTCATTGTCTCGATGACGAACTGCGGGAATGATTTTATGTCTTTAAGTTTGCTGATTATTCGCGTCTTGATTAATTCTCTGGATTTCTCGTCTATCTCACTCACGGACTTAGCCCCCTTTTGTGAAAAATTAAACTATACCGCCATTAAATATTTTAGTGTACAGCTCTGAAAAAGACAAATTGACAAACTCACCGGAATTTAATTTCTCAAGTTTCATTTTGCCGATTTTACGCCGAATTAATTTCTGTACGTTGAAGCCCGCCTGTTTAGCCATTAATCTAATCTCACGCTTTAAGCCCTCAACGATGACAATTGAGATCCATTGATTGGCCGGGTCCTTCTTCATTACATTAATACTTATCGGCGCGGAAATTCTCCCTTCTTGAAGCTCAAAGCCTTTTTTCCAGCGTGCTAATTGCTTCTCATTAATCGGAACGTTCAATAATGCCTCGTATTCCTTGCGAATTTCTTTAGACGGATGAAGAATACTCTGCGTAAAATTTCCGTCGTTCGTGAGAATTAATAATCCTTCGCTCTCTCTATCAAGCCTTCCAACTGGATAAATTCGTTTTTCTTTATCCGGGATTAAGTCAATCACAACTGGATCATATTTATCACTTGCAGCACAAACGTAACCTGTCGGCTTGTTGATTACATAATAGACGTGTTCAGAAAGCGTTAATTTCTTATGGTCAAGAGTTATTGTGTCTTTATCCGGCTCAACGTCAAAAAAAGGTGCAAGCACGATTTTCCCGTTAACCTGCACCCTGCCGCTTAGAATAATAACCTCAGATTTACGCCGTGAAGCAACTCCGCACGACGACAAAAATGCGTTCAACCTCAAGTTTCATCTTCCTCCCCTGTTTCATTATTTTCAGTATCATCTTCAATCTCAATTTCAATCTCATCAATTGTCGGTAAATTTTCCAGTGAACTAAGCCCGAAGACATCGAGAAATTTTTTCGTCGTCGCGTAAATAGCAGCTCGATTTTTGCCCCTGTCTGAAATTCTGATTAATCCGAGCCACAAAAGTCTTTTTATTGGGCTTGAAGAGTCAACGCCTCGTATTGTTTCGACATTTCGACGTGAAATAGGCTGTTTATAGGCGATAACGGTTAAAGTTTCAAGTGCCTGCTTAGTGAGTGAAATTCGTTTTATCTTGGCAGTGTTTCGAAAATTCCCGACTAAGTCAGCAAGCTCCGGTTTAGTCTCAAGCACCCAGCCTCCTGCTAATTTCCTGAGAAATATCCCGTGAGCTTCGTCTTGGAGCAAAAATTTTAAGTCGTAAAGAGCATTCCTAATTTTCCTCTTTGAAACGTTCAACGCCTCTTTAAGCTCATTTTCCGAGACTGGCGACGAAGCAACGAACAAAAGAGCCTCAATTTTTCCTGTTAATTCTGACATCTGCAAATAATTCTTCCTGTGAAAATTCTGCCTTACCCATCCTGCAAAGTTCAAGCAAGGCTAAGAGTGTTACGACACAATTACTTCTCGAGCGGCATAACTCGTTGAAGCTGAGTAATGGTTTTTCACGTAATAACTCCTCAAGCTCAAAAATTCTATCATCAATTTGTTCCTGGTCTGTTTCAGCGAAACCGTCCCAGTCAGCATTTTCCATAGCTTCAGCGAGTTCAATTCTCTCTTGAAGTTCATGTTCACATTTTTCGTTCAGGGCCTTCCACATTACGGCGAGAGAATAAGCCCCATCGTTATCAATCATAATTTCATCCTCTTGATCTGGGCTGAATTGAGGGAGATTACGAGTGAAACACTTTGAATGAGCCTCCAAAAGTCCTGTAATCTTCCTTATGGCATCTCTATACGGCTTGTAACGCTTGATTGACTTCAAGAACTCCTCTTGTTCGGGCAAATTCTCAGGTTCCAAGTCCTCATTGCCCGGAAGAAGTGAAGTAGTTTTAGCGAGCAAAAGCCCGGCACTCATGTAAAAAAAATCAGCGAGGGTCTCAGCTGGAGCCTGTTTAGTCTTGATGAGATAATCCCCGTAAATTCTTATTAGCTCCGAAATTTTTACCTCAGAGATGCGAATTTTTTTTTCCTCAACGAGTGAACATAGCAAGTCAAACGGTCCGGAATAGCCTTTAACGTCAACTTCAAGGTCAGATAAACTCGATAAACTCATTAACGTTTGGGATTAATTAACAGGCCCATAGCCGGATAAATCGTGTTCATGGTCTCACGGGCGACTTTTCCGGCACGTTCGGCACCATCAGCTAAAATTTCGTCGAGCAGGGATTTTTTGCCTTCATATTTTGCGCGTCTTTCACGAACCGGAGCCATCATCGCTTGAATATGAGCGTTCAACTTTTTCTTACAGTCTATACATCCAATTCCGGCAGTTTTACATCCTTCGCAGATTTCGGCCTTTTCCTGTTCGTCATGATTAAAGACTTTGTGCAAATCCCAAACCGGACATTTTTCGGGATCTCCGGGATCAGTTCGGCGCATTCTTGCGGGGTCAGTCTTCATTGTGCGTAATTTATTCCACATTGAGGCTTCTGGTTCGGAAATTTCGAGAGCGTTGCCGTAAGATTTGCTCATTTTACGTCCGTCAATTCCCGGAACTTTCGGAGTTGTTGTGAATAACGGTTGAGGCTCGACGAGTAAATTTTCACCGAAGAAATTATTGAAGCGCCTGACGAGTTCACGGCTGATTTCAAGATGAGCACTCTGATCTTCTCCGACTGGAACGAGTGAAGCCCGATAAAGTAAAATATCTGCCGCCATCAAAACCGGATAACCAAGAAAGCCGTATGTTCCTAAATCTTTGTTCGTGATATTCTCGAGCTGTTCCTTATACGTCGGATTGCGATAAAGCCAGCCCAACGGTGTAATCATTCCCAGAGCAAGAGCTAACTCGGCATGTTGAGGAACGTGCGACTGAATGAACAACGGCGATTTTTCCGGATCTAATCCCACTGAAAGCCAGTCAAGCAAAGCCGTATAGCAATATTCTCCTGTGTTCGCACTCTCAGCATAATTCGAAGTCAAGGCGTGCCAGTCAGCAATTGCATAAAAACATTCATACTTATCATCGTTCTGTAACTTCACGAAATTGCTCAAAGCTCCGGCCATATGTCCCAAATGAAGCGGGCCGGTTGGTCTCATTGCGCTTAAAACTCGTTGTTTCATGTTAATTTACTCCTATAATCTTAGTGGTGAGGGAAGTGCTTTCACGTCAATTAATTTCGTCGGAACTCCGCAGAGTGAAACTTTTTCGGCCAATTTCGACAGTGAAGCGCGTTCCATTTCACCGTGATCCATCAAGCCGATGATTAAGCCTGCTTTTGTCGCGTCGATTAACTCGTGATATTTCATGTCTGCTGTGAGATAAATATCTGCTCCGGAATTTTTTGCGTCCCTCCAGAACTCAGAGCCTGATCCTCCGCATAATGCTACTCGTGAGACATTAAATATAACACGTTCTATTTTTGTGTCGGCGAAAATGTCCAGATATGAAAGTCCCCATGAAGATTTTACATGTTCGGCAAAATTTTTCAGTGTAAATTTCTCTGGAAGCTCACCGATTAATCCGAACTCGCCTAATTTTTCAACGTTCGAGAGTTTCAAGAATTCAGCAAGTGTCGCATTAACTCCTTCGTCGGCTTTGTCCCAGTTTGTGTGAGCAGCTAGGATATTCACGTTTCGTTTCAGAGCCTCGTAAATCGTCCGGCCAATTTCGCTATCAATATCAACTCTCTTAATTGGCCTGAATATCAACGGATGATGACACAACAAGACATTACAGCCATTTTCAGCCGCATTAATCACAGCTTCACTGACAGCGTCGAGACAAATTCCGACACACGAGACTTCTGCGTCATAACTTCCAGCCATTAAGCCGGGATTGTCCCATTGTTCAGCAAGCTCAAACGGCGCGAATGTGTCAATATGTGATAATAAATCTCTAACTTTCATGCTCGTTCTGGGAAAAACTTTTTGACCTCATCGATAAAAGCGTCAACCATTGCCGGAGTGTGAATAAAATCCGGGTTCGACAAATCAAGCTCAAGATAATTAAACTCGCCCTGAAGCTCATTCTTCATGAAGTCCAGAAACGGCATGTAAGCGTCATAAAGTGCCCGCCAATATTCAATGCCCGCGTCAATCTCATCTTGACGGCCTCGCAATTTTATCCTCCGCATAATCTCGTCAAATTCACAGCGAACGAGGATTAACAACTTCGGGGGTTTCACATAACGTAAAAGTGAATCATAAAGTGTCAAGTAACATCCGAGCTGGCTGTCTTTAAAATATTTATCCCTGTAATACATCAACGCATAAACTTTGTCGCCGAAAACGCTTCTGTCAAGAATGTATTTATTCTCCTCGCTGGCACATAAATATTGCGCAAAACGTGTAACTAGAAAGTTTAACTGCATGGGAAAAGCCCATTTCTCTTTTTCGTGATGAAAACGGTTGAGTAAATCTAAGCTGTCTCGAAACTCTTCGGGCATGACTTTGAAGCCTAAACGTTCGGATAATAAATTAACGATTGTAGATTTTCCGCTCGCTGTCATTCCTTCAACGATGATTTGAATTTGTCCCAATCTTAATTGCTCCTTTATGAGGGTATGAATGGGATTATAGCAGATTGCATAAAAACAGCTAAATTCTTGTGATAATATAAACTTTTAAGAAGGGAGGAAGAATATTCACGATGTCAGAGATAAAACGTTTTGCGAAAGAATATTTATTCCTGAGTAATTATTATGAAGCTCCTGTGAAATATCGCGGCTTTACTTACGGAAGCAGTGAGGCAGCATATCAAGCTCAGAAATCTGGGGAATGTGAGTTATTCACGGCGTTACGGCCTCATCAATCGAAGGTTAAAGCGCGAGAATTACCGGTTCGTGAGGATTGGGACGACGTGAAAGTTAATCTTATGGAAGAAATTGTGAGAGCAAAATTCACGCAGAACTCCGAACTTGCTGAAAAATTAATCTCAACAGGCCACGCATTATTGCTCGAAGGAAACGGCTGGCACGATACATTCTGGGGAATTGACGACAAGACCGGCGAAGGTGAAAATAATCTCGGCAAAATCTTAATGAAGATACGCGATGAATTAAGGCCTGAACCGTCAAAAACTTTCTGCGTCCTCTTCGACATTCGCAATGAACACATAATCAAGGAGCAAGGCTTGTTGTCATGGGGAATGCATGAATATAACAACTATAATTCCTTCATGGCAACTTACGAGAACGGCGATTACCCGAACTTGAAATATTTGCCCGGTGTAAGACTTGAATTTATCCCGAGAGTTTCGGGCGACTGGCTCAAAGATTCGTGTGCTTGGCTCAGAAAAAATGCAAAGAGAATTGATGTCCTGTTCATCTATCATCTTTATAAACGTTCACTGAAACATGCTCTCGTCTACAAACTTCATAATCCCAGAGGAAAAATTTATCTCAAAATGGACGGCTGGTCATCGACTAACGGCAGACATCCTTTGAATTACCCGAAGACATATTTGCTAACGAAACTTTGTAAATGCATAAGCACTGAGTTTGAAGAGAACGTTGCAATGCTTTCACATGATTGGCGGCGAGAAATTATCAGCGTTGCTAACCCGATAAATCCTGAAGAAGTCCAGAAGCCCCGAAAATTTTCCCAGCGTTCTAATACAATTCTCAACGTTGGTCGTCCAGGTTCTGAGCAGAAAGCTGTAGAAATTTTGCTTGAGGCATTCGCTAAAATTGGCCGTGAAATTCCAGACTGGAGATTAAAAATTGCTGGCAGAATTGAGGAGAATGAAACTTTAGCTGAGGACTTTTACGCGAAATATCCGGACTTAATGGAACGTGTAATTTTCACAGGGGAAATTCGAGACAGACAGGAATTAATCGAGATGTATAGAGATGCTAAGATTTTTGCGTTTCCGTCAAGATGGGAGAGCTTCGGAATTGCTTTGAGTGAGGCAATGGCGCAAGGATGTTTTCCTGTGGTGAGTAAGATTTTTACGAGTGAGAAATTGACAGAAGGCTTCAAGTTTGGGCTTGGAAGTGAAGTTGATGATGTTGACGGGCTGGCTAAGAACTTGCTTTATGCCTGTAATCATGAAGCTCATATTGAACAGTTAGCACTTAAGGGAAGAGAAGCAATTCTGAAACGCTGTGATCTCAAACAAGTTTGTAAATTAATCGCTGAAAAGTTAAAATAATCGTGCAGAAAATTTTCCGCAGAAAGGACTTGACAATTTGAGAAATGCCCAAGTGAAAAAAACTCTTCGTAATAGACTTCGCGAAATAAACTTTTTAAGTCGTGTATGGTTCTTCTTTAAGAAAGTTAATTCATACAAACCTTCTCGGCAAATCAAGAATGTTAAAGTTATTAAACGAGGTAATTACGGCAACAGCTTCTCATTTGTCCCTGAACTGCTTAACGCTAAACCGATTGTGTATTCCTTTGGTGTCGGCGGAGATGTTTCGTTTGACCTTGCATTAATCAACGAGTTCAACGCTGAAGTTTATGCTTTTGACCCAACGCCTGAAGTCGTTAACTGGGTGAAAGAAAACGCGGGCTTTAGTCCGAACTTCCATTTTTACGCTTATGGTCTCTCTGACAAAGACGGGAGCGAAAATTTTTACATGTCCCAAAGTGATGGAGCCGGCTGGGGTACAACAATACAGGGGAAAAACGATAAATCAGTAATAAACGTTCCAATGAAAAGGTTAATTACTATCATAAAAGAGTTAAAACATGAATATATTGACATCTTGAAAATTGACATTGAGGGCAGTGAATTTCTTGTAGTTCCTGACATTCTCAGTTCAGGCGTTAAATTCGGACAATTATGCGTTGAAGTTCATAATAGATTTTACGAGGACGGCGATGAACGAATAAAATCGCTGATTTCACAATTGAACAACTCAGGATATTACATAGCTTCAGTTTCGCCGAACTATGAGGAGTTGACTTTCATCAAGAAATAAAAAATTCTCCCGCCCAATAAATTTTCAAGACGGGAGAAAAATTTTTTGCTTATTCTTTCTCGACCATCACGCAATACCCCGTAACGGTCAAGATATATTCATCTGCATCACGTTCTGTTGTATCGCGTGCGGCCCAAGAAATTCTTGCTGGAGTACATGAACCGTCTGTGAAGAAATTTATTATCTCAGGCTCAAACTTCCAGCCGTCATTTTCGGGTAAATTCTTAAGTTTCACGTTTTGCCACTCAAGCACAGTCGGACGCATTAAATTTGTTCCAAGAAATACGCTCAAGCTGTCTTCAGGCTCTTCCTTCTTCATGAGGGCTTCAGCAACGATAAATCCTCGCCGTGAAATTTCTTCGGTCTCAATCTTAAGTCTCACAGGAACCCCAGATAATGCCGTGTCAGTAGCTTCCTCGATTGCACGCTGTAAAGTCGCTGAAGGAGGCTCAAAGAAAAATGACAGTCTCGGCAAAAAAACTCCTGCTAAAGTTCCTGTAATCATCAAGACCATCATAATCTCAATTAACGTGAAACCTGAACGCTTCAAATCTTTATTCCTCGCGTTAATCCTCGTTCGTAATGTCAGCGTTAATTCCTTCGCCGCCCTCTTCACCGTCAGGCCCGTAACTCATAATCTGGATATGTCCGTTCTGATTGCGATAGACGTAAGGATTTCCCCAAGGGTCATCGGGAACTTTCTTGAGATATCCGCCGTCAGCATAGCGTCGTGGAACTGGTGAGGTCGTCGGTGCTGTAACGAGAGCGTCAAGCCCCTGTGAAGTTGAGGGGTAAAATCCGTTGTGCATTCTGTACATTTCGAGTGCGTCCTCAAGGCTGCGAATTTGTGTTGCGGCTGTTGTGCGCTGAGCTTCTGCGACTTGCGGACCAATTCGAGGAACTACAAGAGCGGCCAATAAGCCCAGAATTACGACGACAACCATAATTTCAATCAAGGTAAAACCTTTACGCTTATTCTTAGTTTTCTTTGTCATGAATGAATTATCTCCTTTGAATAAATTTCTATAATCATAACATACTAACATTTTTTATCTCACGATACCGGCTAAGTCGAATACGGGCGTTAAGATTGCCAGAACTATAAATCCTACGCTGAAGCCCAGCGACAAGACCATAATAGGCTCCATCAACGTAGAAAGTCTTTCCATTCGAGTCTGCGCAATTTCCCGGCATTGGTCAGATACGTTCGTCAAGGCTCCGGATAAATCCCCGCCCATTTCGCCAACTCGAACAACAGCAACAGTTTCTTCCGGCATTCCAATTTTCTCGAGGGCTTTATCGAAACGATGACCGGCTTTAACCATTTCTGCAGCATCAAGCCAACGTTGCTTGTAAGCGTCCATTGATGAGGCCATTCGTAATGCTTGAACTAAGGGAATTCCTGATTTCAATAACGTGCTGATGTGAGACATTACGAGAGCTAAGTTGAGCTGATCCGTTATTCCTCGCATGAACGGCATGTTAATTTTCTTCCCCGTCCGTTTCATGATGAACCAGGCGACAAGTCCAGCTAACAATATCCATAAGCCATAATTCCCTAGAAAGTCAGACATCCCGATTAATATTCTCGTTGGCAACGGCAAAGTCTGGTGCATATCCTCGAATAATTCCGAGATTTTCGGGACAACGTAAGTCAACATGAACGAGACAACTCCGACACCGACAACCGCCATAACAATTGGATAGGTCATAGCTCCGCGAATTTTCCGTCTCAAGTCATCTTCAAGTTTGAACTCATCAGCCGCCTCATTCAGAACTGAGATTAACGTTCCTGACTGCTCTCCGGATTCAGCAACTCGCCACAAACTCTCGCGAAATGCTCCGGACTCAGCTAACGCCGTGTGAAATTTCCGGCCGCCTTCAACTTCAGCTAGCAATTTTTCCATTACCGGCTTCATATTTCTGTCGCGAGCTTGCCTTGACATTATGCGCAACGAATCAGCAAGAGGCAATCCAGACTTGAGATATGACGACAAACTCCGGCAGAAAAAGATATGCTGTTCAAGAGGAAGTAACTTTATCCGTGAGCCTCTCCCTCCTTTTTTCTCCTCAGCAAGTTTCACGTCAACTACAACAATTCCGCGCTCGGTCAAACGGTCAACAGCCTGCATTGATGAACCGGCCTCAATCGTTCCTTTCGTGTTCTTGCCTTTTGCGTCGTAACCTGAATAATTGAAATATGGCATTTAATCTTCTCCCGCAACTCTCGTTAATTCATCCGGCGAAGTCAATCCAGACTGAACAGCCGATAATCCGATTTCCCATAACGTTTTGAAGCCGCTTCGTCTGGCAATTTCCCTCAACTTTGAAGCCGCCGCTCCTGACACAAACGCTTCTTGAATTTCCTCATTCACTACAAACTGCTCATAAAGTCCGACGCGTCCACGATAGCCCGTGTTATGGCACTCAGAACAACCAACCGGAGCAAACGCTCGAGTTAAGCCCTGTTTTGCCATCATCGCCGGAGGATTAATCTCACGTCTGCAATGCGGGCATAATCTCCTGGCCAATCTCTGCGCAACCGTTCCAATCATACAGCTTGCGGCTAAATACGGCTCAATCCCCATGTCAACAAGTCGAATTATCGCGCTGATTGAGTCGTTCGTGTGAAGTGTCGACAAAACTAAATGTCCCGTTAATGACGCCTGAACTCCAATATGTGCAGTCTCAAAGTCTCGCATTTCTCCGATCATTACGATATCAGGGTCCTGACGCAAGATTGAACGCAACGCCGCCGCAAAAGTTACTCCGGCTTTCTCGTTGACCTGAATTTGCGAAACTCCGGGCAATGCATACTCAACTGGATCTTCAACGGTGATAATATTCACTTCAGGACGCGCTAATGCTTGCAAAATTGCGTAAAGGCTCGTTGATTTTCCGCTTCCGGTTGGTCCTGTGAACAAAATCATTCCATGAGGCCTGTGAATTAAATCATCCATGATTGAACGTTCACGAGCTTCCATTCCTAAATCTTCAAGCGTCAATAATCCATGTCCCTTATCGAGCAAACGCATTGCAATTCTCTCACCGTATTGCGTCGGAACAAGTCCTACACGAACATCTACAGCTCTGTCACCGAGTGTAATTCCGATACGGCCGTCCTGAGGTGCCATGTGTTCAGCAATATCCATTCGAGACATAACTTTTATTCGGCTGGTTAACGGCGCTTGATGTGAACGCGGAAGTCTCAATCTGTCCTGCAAAACTCCGTCAATCCGAAATCTTATCAACACTTCATCTTCATACGGCTCAACGTGAATATCCGTAGCTCGCTGTCTCAAAGCGTCAACAAACAGGCCGTTCACCAATCTTATAACAGGAACATCAACGGAATCACTCAAGACATCTTCACGCGTCAAATCGTCAATGTCATCAATTCCCTCAATATTTTTAGCGGCTTCATCAGCGGCAACACTCCGTAAGTCATAAAGTGTGTGAATTAAATCGCCAAGTTCCTTTTCGTCTCGAAGCTCAATATCAATCGGAAATCCCAACGCTACACCGAGCATCTGAGCTTTGGGCCAAGCGTCGAAATCCACAGCTCCAACAATTAAAACGCCGTCTTCAATCCTTAATGGGACAATTCGGGCTTGTCTCAAAATGTCTAAACCCATTCCGTCGGGTAACAAGCTCGAAACTTCTTTTGCTTCAGGAAGAGGCTTTAATGCTTGTTCTGTTTCTGCCATGAAATTATTTCCTCTTTAAGCTCTTCTGATAAAGCTCACGGAACCGAATATCAATCTCAGACTCAACAGGACTTACGTCAATACTGGCGAGTTCACGGCGTGCGGGCCTTGTGATAATATTACCCTTGATGATATTTCCGTCGTCATATCCGTCGTCATATCCGTTGACATCAGGCATACTAACATCAGGTGAAGAAAACGGCTGAGTAAATCCTGCCGCCCTCATCGTAGCTCCCCTCATCTGCTCAGGGTTCGTTATAATCGTGGGCGTTAAGAAAATCACAAAGTCAACTTTTTCTTTCTCCTTCGATAATTTCTGAAACAATCCGCCAATCAAAGGGATATACGAAATTCCAGGCACACGACGCTTCACAGAACGTTCTGTTTCTTTTATCAAGCCGCCCAAAATTATTGTCTCACCATCGGCGACAATTACCGAAGTGTTGACTTCACGCTTTGACGTTATCGGTGTCGGAACTCCTGAAGGTGTCATTACGTCCTCTGTCGTCTGCTTAATGTCCATCGCTACGAGATTTCCGCTTCGAATATGAGGAGTTACGGTTAATGTCAAGCCAGTATCTTTGTAGTCATAATTGCTCTGAACCGCGCTCGTATTCGATAAATCCGAAGTTGAGCCTTTCATAACAGGAATAACCTGGCCGACTTGGAACGAGCTTTCTTTGTTGTCCAGACACATTAAGCGCGGCACTGATAAGACGTTGACGGCGTTATACTTCTTGAGTAATTCAATCGTCGCATACATGAACGGAACAGGCGAGAACTCCGTAGTCGTGTATAAATTTCCCGCACGGTCATAATAATGTTCCTCACGTCTCAAAGAATCGTTATACATCGTCATGAAAGTTGAAGGCACCGAATTTTCACCGAGCGTTCCTGTTCCTCCTAAGAGAAACTCATCCCAGAGCTTACCGCCGATAACTGTCCAGTCAATGCCGTTATTCTCAAGATTGCTTACGTTGATTTCAGCGATGAAGCCTCGTAACAAAATTTGCTTGGATTGAACATCAATCGCGTCAAGAATAGGCACAAGCGAGTCAAATTGTCGTTGAGTTGCCGCAAAAATCAGGCTGTTAGTCGCCACGTCAGGAACAACCGTAGCAGGAAATCTCGCCGAGTCAGCACCGAGCATCGTCGTTGTTGACGCTAAAACTCTTCCGACTTGTTCAGCCGCCGCAGTTGCGTCAATATTTTTCAACCTGTAAATGTGAAAGTCGCCGATTTTTGAGTCAACATCGAGTTCACGAATTATTGTTGTTGCCCGATCAATCGCACTTCTTGAACCTACAACGATAACTTTTTTGCTGGGAGCATCAGCGATCGCGTTCAAGCCTTGAAGAGGTCCGTTAGACTGAGCGATTGCATTGATTTGAGCTGCTACAGTTGTCGGGTCAGAATATCTCAGCTCATAAGTTCTGGTTGACCTTGCACTTCTGGGATCATCTAATTGACGAACTACTTTCATTGCTTTGTTCACGTCCGTAGCTTTTCCCTGCAGCAAAATATCTTTTCCATTACCAACAGGAAAAACAAGCAAGGCAGGCCCAAATGACTGCTGTAACGCCGGTATGACACTCTCAACAGTAATATAATCAATAGGGACAATGTAAGTTACAGTTTCTTCACCAAAACCAGGCCCAGTTTTTCCGCGATAAACTTCAGAAGAAGTGCTTGTGTTCCCTTGACGTATAACTGAATAAGTCCCCATATTCTGAAGCGATAAATTATTCATTTGGAGAGTTGAAAGCATAATCTCGCGAGCATCGCTAGGAGATACGGGTCTAGGTGAAACTATTGTAATCTTTACATTGAGATTTGGCGGCACAATTATATTTTCTTCAAGAAGCACTGACATGAAAAAAATAAACTGTCTGATATCCAAATCTTTGAAATTAAGAGGAACTATCCCTTTGCGTCTTGCTTCTTCAGCGGCACGTCGAAGATCTTGCTCCTGTTCTGGTGTCAATTCTCCGCCGATTGCCGTCGTTGAAGAAGTAGTAGGCTGATTTGCAGGAGGATTATTTCTCTGAGGCTGATTTTGTGATGCCGGCCTTCGTATCGCTCCTTCAACACTGGAATTAGCTGCTAATGTAAAAATTAATATCCATGAAATTTTTTTCAGGTTCAAATTGTCAACATCCCCCGTCCGTAAAAATGAGTAATTATAATTAGAGATATATACTTAGTGTAAATAATACTACAAATCAGAATTATTCAGCAACATAAATTACTGTCGAACGTCCATCAGCTATAGTAATCGTAACTTGTTTATATTTAAGCTCGTAATCCTCAACAGTAATCGAACGTTTTTCTGCCCTCCATGTAATATTATTCTCGTCATCAGTGCCATTGTCGGACATGTCCTCTTCAACCCGAAAACGAAGCCAGATTTTTTGTGCTGCTGCCGTTAATTCACGTTCAGCCTGAAGTTCCCCCAAAAGTTTATACGACATCGCAATTAATCTATAGCCTGCAGAGATTACAAGCCCAGCAATTGCGACAGACACGAGAACTTCCATTAATGTAAAACCCTTTCGCTTCATCTTAACAACATTAACGCACAACATAACGCAGCGCCGTATTGTTTCCTCCGCGTGTAACTTCAACGTCAAATCTTTCACTATTCATGAGAGAGTTAATCGAGTTCGCAATATCCCCCATGTTCGTAAAAGGAATTCCGTTGACGGATTTAATCACATCGCCTCGTTGAACTCCAAGACGTTTTAATATGCTGTCATTCTGTATCCATTGGACTTCGAGGCCTCCGGCTGTTTCATTCGGACGCATGCGAATACGTTTAAGCTCATCAAATGGATTTTGAACGAGCTGATTAACAACTTCGCTTGGAACTTCACCTTCTTGATTTCCGGGCACAGCAGCTACGATATTTCCAGTTTGTTGGGATTTTTCGGGCTCTTTTGATGGTGAAGGTACAGGCTTCGGGGTTTCCTCAACTTTTTTTTCGACGATTGGCCCGTACGTGATGTATTTCTTAATTCTCGTTTTATTTCGCTTAAAATCAGCTTCATAAGAATTTACACTCTCAAGCCTGAAACGGTCTATATTTTTCCCGATAAGCAAAAGTTTCAAGCCGTCTCTATTCTCAACCCAAGCTCCAATTCCCGGCAGTGTTCCTCTTAAAACTAAGTCTTCAAGTGTAGGTTCAGGCTCTTTAGGCTTGACCTCAACAACCGGCTTCGGGGCTTCCTCAACAACTGCGGGCTTCTGCGGTGAAATGTGAAATGGGTTAGCTTTGGCAAATTCACCAAGTCCGCGATTTGCATTGCTGGTCTCAACGTTATTGCTCTGGCTGGAAATTATCGAGTTCGTAACTCCTCCTGTGCCTGAAAATTTCTCGAAAGCATAACCAATTCCGACGCTGGCTAAACGTCCAAGAACTAATCCGCATAACAACGGAAGGACTAACAGCCACACAGCATAAATTTTTCCGTCAGCTTCTTTTTCATCAGATTTAACTTTTTCGGTCTTGGTTCCTCGTGTGAATTTTATTCCTGTGAAAATGTCTCGTATCCTGTCAAACATAATTTACTTCACCCCTTGTAAAATTATTTCAACGCCGCAAGTACCATGTATCACCGGCACGCATTAAAGGCAGAAAATTCATCATCAAATCCATGTTGGGTAAAAATTCTTCCGGTACACTTAATCTAGCATCAGCCCGGCCAATTCTCATGCTAGCCGTGTTAATTGACATATAACCGTTTATGCCGAATTCCCCGTTAGCTCTGAGCTGGTCAAGCATAATTTCACTCGGTCTCGCGATTAACGTAAAGCCTCCGTCGCCGAAATTTATGACTTGTCCAATCTGAACACTGCCTCCCTTGAAGCTAATCTCAGCAGTCGGAGCAAAATTCTTAACGCTCGCTAAAAATCTCGGCCTTATTGTTACTGAACTGAATGAAACATTAGCCATTCCGCTTAAAGTCAAGTTATGAACGGTAAACCCGTCAGAAACTCCAGAGACGTCAGAATAATTTACGCGCATTCCCTGACGAGCTAAATATGAATGTGCCGCTGACATCGCAAATTTCCCAACTTCCTGCCATTCCATAAAAACATAGAGGGCATAAAGAAAGCCGATTATGAACAACAAAATTTTGAATATGTTAATTAGTGAACGTTTCATGATTTAATCCAGATTTTAATTCATTGGTCCTATTATCGCCGATATCGTCAACAATCTTTCACTTCCGGCCGGCAAGGCTCGAAGCTCAACAGCTATAAATCTCACGCCTCGTGATGCTAATTCCCTCTGTAATTCCTCGAACTCCTCAATGTAAAGCCGATTAATCTCGACTGCCTGATTTCTTCCGTCAGGTGAAATTCTGTTTACTCGGCTCCCTAATTGCATTCTTTCTGAGACCTGAGCAAACACCGTAGGAACATCGACATTACGATTAATATTACCTGAGTTATTCGCAGGAGCTAAAGTTTTGTATTCATCGGCGAGCATTAAGAGAGTTCGCCAGCGCGTCTGTTGAGAAGTCAAAGTGTTATTGCTCTGAGTTACCCAGTTATTTACGATTGAGACACCTGACCAGACAGCTAATGTTAATATCACAGCCGCAAGAAATTTTACAGAACCGGAAGCCTCACCTCGCAAAACGCTTCTTGCTGAGTCTAAATTTATCGCCATAATTTATTTTCACCACCTGATGCGCAAATCAAATCGATAGCCAATTCCCGAGACAAATTGCGTATTATCAACCTGAGCAAGATTAGCCCGAGTCTCCCAAGCCTTACGGAAATTTAATACCGTCGTCATATCCGGAGCTACTCCCGTGCAGTCAATTCCTTCTGAATTATAACGGATAACGTCGAGTGTAACGTCAAGGCTTTGTCCATCCGTGAAAATGTCGCCTAAGTCAGCAAGTACATTCTCTAAGGGCTTTCCTTCTTGGGCTGTTCCTGTTAAAGCGGCTATTCTGTCACGGGCTAAAGAGACTGGATTTGCTATTCTTCCTGTATGCTGAGGGTCAAAGACTTGTTTATAATAATTCTCTGAACGAGTACGGATTTCCTGAACCTGATTTTGAAGCTGATACCATCGCAATAATCCTGCTGTGAGCATAATTACTCCGAAGATAAGAAGCCAGCTTGATACACGAGTTAATAATCTCACAACACGCTCTAAATCTTTTGCCCCTTCCAAGACCGAACGGGACAAATTCACGTTATTAATCCATGAACAAGTTTTTACGCTCTCACTGATAACCTCGTTAAATTCCTCGTCAACTTCATCATCGCCAGAAGCATAAACTACGAAATTTCCGCCCCGTTCAAGCTCCCGGCTCTTGCAATACGCGTCATACCAGGCCAATTCTTTTTTTTCGGTCGTGTCGTCAATCAATTTTCGCCAGCGATATAAAACCGGCTTATTCTTCTGCCACAAAAACGAGCAAATATTTTCCTCATCGATCCACATCGTTACGCCCGAACCGTCGTAATCTTCAAGCTGTGAGATAAACGGTAACGGAGCAGGCCAGATTTTACCTGAATTGGATTTGTCGTTGTTTATCGAGGGGATTGCAAGCTCATCGGGCGAAACGTACCAGACTAAACCATTTGCACCTCGTCCGGTTTTCGTGAGAGTTACAGGGAAAATCTCAAGCTCTCCGGCAGCAGAAAACGGCAAAACTTGAAGCCTCAAAGCGTCGCGTATCTTCGTATTATTCGCGAAAGGGAATGAGAACTCCTCAAGCGATAATGACTTCATCGGCACTAATGTAATTCGGCCGCTTGAACCCTCCGTGAGAATTTTTACGGCCTTGCGTGTTACTTCCTCATTCTCGCCGGTTTCCTCGTTTTTGATAACCTGCTTAATCTCTATAATTCTGCGAAATTCTGTGTCGTCAAAATTTTCTTGTCTGGAACGGCTGAATAAATTAATTTTCTGTGATAATAAATCCTTAAGGCTCATGCTTCCTCCCATCTGACTATCTGCCTCGTGATCTTGTCGAATATTATCATGAAAGCTGTTCCACCTTCGCCGTCATCATCGAGACAGTCTATCTTCATCATGCAATAACGGCTCTTGAAGGCCGCTATGTTCGTTAATTGCGTTGAGGTCTTCGCGCTTGCTCCGGGAAGTTTTGTTAAGTCGTCGAGTTTCTCTAAAGGCTCTTCGGCTCGTGCTCGTGCTATTCTGTCAGCTAATCCGTTGTCAAGTCCCGGCAATAACTCCATGACGTGAACGGGCGCGACATTGAGATTAATTCTTCCTTCACTGTAAATCGTGCAATAATCGCTTATCCCTAATTTTCCTCCTGAACCATAAAGCAAATTCGGTGTAATGTCATTGCTCAGAATTAATAACTCGGAAATGTCATAAGGCCCTCGATTGATAAAATATTCTTCCTCGACACTTCCAACTCTGGCCCTTGTGTTCCTGTCGAGAAAGTCAAGCAGGAGATTTTCAAGCCCTTTTCTGTCAAGTTTTTCCCACATATTTTCCCAAGCGTCATTAAGTTCACGCCTCAAAGTTGTTCCGTCAGGTAAAAATAAAGTTCTCAGGGGAATTTTGTCATCGAGCGGCGTAATCTGAATAACCCAAATTCCTAAACCATCAATAGGAATTATGAACGGCTTGTACCATCTTTGAAGGGGGCTGTCATAGCTGTAACTATTCGAGATTTCGGATAAAATATTCATAACCGCGTTAGTGAGGACATGAGCCATGCTTCGATTGGTGATGTTAAAGCTCTCACGCCCGGCACTTCTTACCTGAGAACGAACGAACCATGAGAAAGCCGTTGCACATGAGATTAACATTACGCCGAGCATTAATACACTCACAAGAACAAAGCCCTTATGTCTCTTACGGGAAAACAATAAATCTCTCAAGCTCATTTAATCCCCTTTCATTCTCATTTTGATTGTAGAAGCTGTTTTCGTCTTTATTCAACCGGCCAATCTTGATGTATATTCCTGAAGGCATCTGACCTCTATATTCTTTACGCCTGTCGTCTTTGAGGGACTCTACAGGAATTTCCACGCAAAACTCATTCACTCCCGGCAAAACTAACTGGCCTTCTTCAGGATTAAGGCGCTCAACGTTTATTCCATTTGGCATTTGTCCGGGAAAAATCCAGCGATATAGACCCTGAATAATATTATTATGCATAATTCCTCCCTCTTGAATTTTGTAAACAAGAGTTCCTGAGGGCAGATTTTGTGCTGTCGGTGCCGTGCTCATTATCATTAAAGCGTCGTCATCGTAGCCGCCTAATGCCTCGTGATCTATTACTGTTATAACATTTGAAGATAATCTCATGGCAGAAGATAAATCCCGAGCTATGAAATTCATAGTTCGAGATAATGCCGAAATGTCAGAATACTCCGTTTGAGTTTCAACTACACGCCTGACTGTAACAACGACAGGAGCCAATGCTAAAGTCGTGAGCATTCCCGTTAACATCATAACAACGAGAATTTCAACGAGCGTAAAACCCCTGCGAAAATTACTCGTCATCACTTCCAGGCCCGTTCACAAGCAAAAGTGCGTTCACAATACTTCCGTCCTCATTCTGTTGAGGTCTGCGGACTAGGTGATACGTTCCAGGCTTGAAGTAACTCTTAAGCTCACGCAAAACTTCTTCAACTTGATATCTCTGCGCTACGTTTAACAATTTGCTGATGTCCTCCGAATGAGGCTCACGGTTGAAATGCCGCCATAAGATATTTAAGCCTCTCGCAGTCGCGTCCATGTCGTCGAGCTGTTCACCAACCTGCAAATAGTGGTAGCCTAAATTTCGCTGTGCTTCCTCACGAACAATCGGGTGTTTGTCGGCTTCTTGGAGATAATAAAGCTGTAATCTCGCGTCTTGAGTTGAGAGAGCTTCACGCAAAATGTAATTCCCGTAAATTCCGCTCCCGATATAAACACAGCCAGCAATCGCCGAAATTACACATGCAACACCAGCTAACTTACGCAAAAATTTATACTTGAGGAAGTCAAAGCTGAGATTAAATCTGAACTCCGGGAAAAACTCACGATTACACATCGCGAAAGCTAAAGTTATCCAGACGATATTCTCAATTCTATGGAATGGACGAGTGAAAATTCCCGCAAAAGTTACAAGCGAGACGAGAGCAAATCCCCAGACAGCATTACTATTCACAGTCCCGCGCTTTTTCTTGAATAGGCCGTATACAGCAGGAATTAACCAAGCAAGCCACATCAATATAAATAATATTCCGCCGATGTAGCCTCCTTCACAGAAAAACTGCAAGAACTCGTTATGAGCCCAATGTGTATATTGCCACGTGTACCAGTCCTCATGAATTGTCTGGAAACCGTAGCGCTGAGCTTCCATGTAATGCCATTTATATTGGCCAATCCCGACACCTTTCGGATGCTCACGCAACATTGCGAATGAAGTTGTCCAAATCCCGCGACGATTGCCGATATTCTCAGCGTTTCGGATTACGTCAGCAGCTTTGTCAACAAATCCTCCGGCTCGGCTTGAGTCCATCGAGATTGTGAAGACCGTAGCGAGAACGAGAATTACAGCCAAGAAACGAAGTACATAATTCCGGTCAAATTTCCATGCCGCAAATATCAACAACAATATCAATCCGCCGAAAAGCGCGTAAGTTCCTGAACGGCTCGTTGAGTTCAACAATCCCCAGAAATTTATCGCCGCCAAAATTAATATGCAAACAGAGAAATACGTTCGTTTATCATTGCCGAGTTTCCAAGCAAGAATAAATCCCGAAATTATGAACAAGCCGCCGAGAACTGCCAAAATTCCGCTGGGTTGGGTGAAAGCAAAACGAATGCATACGACAGCCAGCGAGATACTTATTGCCGGAAGCCAGATTTTTTTAGCGTGCTCCTTAGCGTCATTCTTCCAAACGTCGAAAGCGAATAAATACACAGCTCCTAAACATGCTACAGCTTCCCATAACCCGAACATGTTTTGCTGAGCCGTATTGCCGATGTAATTTCCAGGCGTCGGAAGAATTATTGAACTGTACTTTATTAATCCCTCTAAGATTGTCCCCTGAAGAAAATTCAAGCTGTTTAAGTCCCTAATCTGAAGCTCAGCGAATATTACATTAATTGCCGCGTTCAAACTTGCAAGGACTAAGACCGGACGAATTCCCCAGTCAGGAAACGACGCGACAGTTATAACGTAAAATGCCCACATTGTTACGAAACAGACCATCTCAAGCGCAAAAGCTGTAGGCGAGAATAAATTCACCCAGAAAGGCTGTAATGTACAGTAAGCAAGAATTAACGCCCAGATTACGCCGAATAAATCAATCTTGAAATTAATTCTCTCTCGTCCGTAAAAAAATAATCTTACTCCAGCAACTAACACGGCGATTGCTACAGGAACTCCAGTTATTGCCCACTTCAAAATATGCAAGGTGTCAGCAAATCTTATTCCCGAGTAAATTAAGTTCGGAAGCGCAAGCGAAATAAACCATAAAGGAAGCAATAATCCAGCTGGAACTAACGGAAGCGATAAATCTTTAACGGGCAGATTTTTTTTCTCAAGCAAATTTTTCTTCTTCATGTAATTTCCTCCTTATTGCATTAACGCGTATTTTTCGACAGGAGCAAAAGCATCTGAAAACGCCGGAACTTTTTCGTCAGGCACAAAAGGTTCAAGCCACTGATGAGATAATAAATCCGAAAATTTCGGCGAGAATGTCGGAGCTACACTTGAAGACGTTCCAACGAGAATTAAATTTTGCAGGGCATAAGCATATTTCACGTCGGAAGCGTTCGCAAGAAATATCATCATGGTCTCAAACGAGTTAGCGAATGCCTTATAAATCCCGTGAAAAACTCCTGATTTCGGCCCGTAAACCGAAGCTATGATGTTCACGATTAATGCTCCGTCAGGCTTGAGAATTTCCCGAAGTCTTGCAGCTGTCTCTGTCGTCGTCATCTGAAATGGAATAGAAATCCATGAATTGAACGTGTCCATGAAAATCGCGTCATAATCATCGAAGCCGTCGCGTTTTGCCCGGTTTAAGAAAGTCCGAGCGTCCTCGTGAAAAATTCTCATTCTCGGATTATCCTTAAGCTCAAAATATTTTCGGGCCGTCTCTGTAACTCCTGGATCCAGTTCAACGACATCAATAGTAACATCGTCAGAATAATTCGCAAGAATGTAACGGGGAACGCAATATCCTCCTCCGCCTAACATCAAAATTTTTTTCGTTTTCGGCTTGTAATAAAATGCTAGGTCGTAAAATTTCGTATAAGAGCTTACGAGTTCCGAAGGATTATCGACATACATCATTGATTGTGCGCTGTCAGGATCCGTAACTAATACTCGCAGGGGTCTTCTCGTTCTCGTTTTCTGGCCGTCGTAATTTTTTATCAACAAGTGATTATACGAAGTGTCTACGTGTATTCCTTCAAGCTGAAAGGGAATTCCCAACTTGAGAGCCTCATAGCCTCCCGCCGAAAGTACGCAGAAAACTAGAATTGCAATAATCTTCCGCCAAGCTCCTGTGTAAATCAAAACTGAGAGAAGAGCTACGAGACTTGCTAAGAACATCAAGATTACGCCCGACGGGAATAACGAGATTAACACGAAACCGCCCATGAACGTCCCGAAAATGCTTCCTGCTGAGTTCAACGCTGATAATCTGCCGACGACTGAACCCGAAGAATTTACGTCCTGCATAGCTAATCTCGCAATAAACGGTGAGACCATCCCGAGTAAAATGCTAGCTGGCGTAAAAATTAACACAGCCGCAAAAACTGATGACATGTAGAGATTTAATGATAAACCTTGAAGACTGACGAGAATAAAATTACTTGCAA
The DNA here is from genome assembly GCA_937915835.1 of uncultured Fretibacterium sp. Taxonomy (GTDB): domain Bacteria; phylum Synergistota; class Synergistia; order Synergistales; family Aminobacteriaceae; genus JAFUXM01. The sequence goes on from CALGHA010000035.1 coordinate 41,133, forward strand.
ACGCCGTGATCGCTATGATTATCGCCGCGAACAATAAAATTCTTCCGAGTAATTTTCCCTCAGGCCTTCTGTCAGCCCATGAACCTCCGAGCCAGTTACCTATGCATAAACTTGTCATGATAATTCCGATTAAGGCTGTCCAGACGATTAAACTTGTTCCGAAGAATGGAGCTACAAGACGTGAACCAGTAAGCTCAAGTATCATAGTTGCCGCTCCACTGAAAAATGATGTTATCTGAAGACGAGGCTGAATTTTTCCCGTCTGAGTTTCGTTTTCGTATGTCAAAATTTTATTCAGCTCCTTTTATTTCCAATTTTAGGCCATTAATCAATAAAAACGTATCGGCGATTTTGGATAAAAACTTAGTGAAAATTATTCTGCTTTTTCCCAACGAAGACAGCAAAATATAACACGTTCTATTTTCTCGTCAAAAATTTTTCGGCTAATCTCATTTCCTGTAAGTTCCAGGCACAAACAGTAAGAATACCGCGAACAATTCAAGACGACCTGCAAGCATACAGAACGAGAACAGCCACTTTATTAGCGACGGAAGCCATGCGAAATTTTCAACCGGCCCAAGTAAATTTAATCCTGGTCCGACATTGCTTAAACATGTTAAAACTCCGGTGAAGGCTGAGAGTAAATCTATTCCGAACGCTGTAGTGATTAACGTTCCGACTGCAAGTATGAGCATATAAAGCACGAAGAATGCCGCTGAACTGTCCATTGTCCCCTTTGGAATTGGCCTGCCGTTCATTCTAGCTGTGATTATTGCGCGGGGATGAAGAAGCCTCATAGTTTCAGTTTTAAGCTGACGACCGATTATAAGAAAACGTGAGACTTTACAGCCGCCTCCGGTTGATCCGCCAGAAGCTCCGATGAACATTAAGATTATAAATAAAAATTTCGTGAACTCCGGCCATAAATTATAATCTTCGATAACAAAGCCCGTAGTCGTCATCACAGTTACAACGTTAAAGAAAGTTCGGCGCAAAGTATGCTCAATGCTCACGAAAAATCCAGAGAGATATAACGCAATTGACATTGATAAAGCTGAAAATATCGTGATACAAGCGTAACTTCTGAACTCCTCATCAGCGAGAAAATCATGAAATTTCTTCAATGGCAGAAGGAAATACAACGAGAAATTTATTCCCGAAGCGAACATGAATATAATTATTACCCATTGGATATATGGACTTGTGAAGTAAGCAATTGAAGCATTTTTCGTTGAGAAGCCTCCGGTTGCAATCGTCGAGCATGAATGACAAAACGCGTCAAACAGGCTCATTCCCCCCAGAAGCAAAAATAACGTCTCAAGCAATGTTAATAATACATAAACTCCCCATAATCGCATTGCTGTCTGGTGAAGTCGCGGCGTAATTTTCTCAGCTGTAACTCCGGGAACTTCAGCTTTGTACATCTCCATTCCTGAAACTCCCAAGAAAGGCAGAACAGCCAGGCTCAAAACGATAATTCCCATTCCTCCCATCCAGTGAGTTAATGAGCGCCATAATAATATCCCGCGCGGCAAAATTTCTATCTCAGTCATAATCGTTGCTCCTGTTGTTGTGAAGCCCGACATTGTCTCGAAAAATGCATCAGTGTAACTCGGCACTGAACCAGAAATCCAATATGGCAATGCACCGATAATCGAAGCCGTCAGCCACGAAAATCCCGTAATTCCCACGCCTTCACGAATGCCTATATGCGTACTCTTCTCGTTGGTCGAATAAACGTAGAATATAAAGCTCACGAAGAAGCCAAAAAACATTGACAAGGCGAATGCGCTTTTATCTGGAGCATGGTCATAAACGGAAATTAGGAACGGGAATAACATTGCACAGGAGACTACAAGGCTTATTAGCGATAAAACTTTGAAGACTACTCTAATTTTCATGACTGTTCTCCGAGTTCAGCTCCGAATAATCTCGCGGCTTCCGGCATCATCTCAGTGAGAGCGAACAAAATTACTCTGTCTCCGGCCAATAATTGCGTTGAACCGAACGGGACAAAGACATTATCACCGCGCTTTAATAATGCTACGACTACACCTTTCTTTAATTTTATCTGGGCTAAAGTTTTTCCGATTAAGCCGATATTTTCAGGCAGAACAACTTCGAGCATTTCCGCGTTAATCTTCTCAATCATCGAGAATGCCCTTGTGTGTTTCGGATAATGGACAAATCTTAGTATCAAGTTTGCAAGTGCTTCATTCGGGTCAACAATCGCGTCAACAGGCATGCACTGTGTCATTTCCTGATAGTCTTTACGCTTAACGATCGCAATTGTCTTCTTCGCTCCCATTCGTTTAGCAATCGCGCAATATATCAAGTTCAGCTCGTCTAAGTTCGTAGCACAGATATATCCGTCAGCCTCGTCAATTCCTTCTTCACTGAGAACTCGTTTATCCGCTCCGTCAGAATTTATAACTAGTGCTTCACCTAATTCATCAGCTAAATGGGCGCATCGTTTTGGGTCTCGGTCAATCAATCGTAAGCTGACATTCCCAAAATCCCTTTTTACGGCTTGAGCAATCTGTGTCCCTAATTTTCCGCCTCCGACGATAAATAATTTCCGAAGTATTACGCTCTCTTTTTCCGGCTGAAAAACTTTCTGCAACAATTCCGCGCTGTCCTTGTAAGTTACAACGTAGCAAATATCACCGGCTTTAAGCTCAGTAAATCCGTTTGGAACTCCTGAAACTCCGTCAGCATGCTCAACATGAACGAAGACTGCCGTCAAATCCGGGAATTTCGGGCGAATATCCTTCAATGCCATATTAACGAGCGGGGATTTTTCGGAGATTTTAAGGGTATAAAGTGCGGCTTTTCCGTCTAATAATTCTGCCGCGTGTGTCGCTGAACTTACCTCTAATAATCCTATAATCTCTCGTGCTATCGAACGTTCAGGCGAAATCATCATGTCAATTCCGAGTTTATTTCCCCAGTCAGCTGAATCCGTGAACTCTAAATTTCTTGCGCGTGAAATTACATAAGGAACTCCGGCACTGTGAGCAATCCAGCATGAGAGCATATTAACTTCATCACGATTTGTACAGGCTATTAATAAATCAACATCTCCACTCGGTGTAACTCCTGCTTGAGCTAAAACTTGAGGCCTCGCCCCGTTCCCTCTGACAACTTGCACGTCGAGTTCATCATCAGCATTCTTGGCTTGAGCTTCGTCCTTCTCAACGAGGTAAATATTATGCCCCTCACCTGAAAGAGTTTTTGCGACACTTCGGCCGACTTCTCCAGCTCCAACGATTACGATATTCACTTTATGCCTCCTTCTCCTGCCATATGAATAAGAATTCCGCAGAAGGTTTCTTTATTTCTGGTCTAAAAATCTTGCATGTGAAATTATTTTTCTCGGGCTCAGAAATTTTCAGCGTAATATTCTCGCCGAGTTTTGCCCCGCTTCGGAATGACGCGCAAACTTTCTTCAGCTCATAATCCGCGAAATTCACAGGACATTCATCATGAACCCAGCCGAAATAAATTGCATTGTTGACGTGAGCGTTGTAATCTAAATCGTGAAATCTAACGGGGAAATTCACACTTCGCAAAGTTTCATCGTCCGAAAATTCCGGAATGTCCTGAAAATCCGGGTTAATATCTCCTGTGTTTATCGTCAAAACTTCCGGAACATGAGCGGCTGATTTTACGGGCCTTCCTGTCTTAACGTCGACAAGGAACCATGAACTTTTTGCGTCGATTATTCTTTTACCGTCGGAAGCGTCAACCTGAAAAGCTCTCAGCATGTTATAGCCGTGTGATGGATCGTGAAAAGTCTTGATGATAAATTTTTCGTCAAGCGTCGGAAGTCTCTCAATATTAATCTCGTAGCGCGTCAATACCCAAGCATAACCGCGATTAAATAATTCCGTCGTCGTGCCCTCAATCTCATCAACTGCAAGCGTCGCCGTATCCTGAAAATAATCAAGCAGGCTGTGAAGTTTCAACGTTCCAATCGATGAAGAACTTGACGGCATAACTGTAAATTCTTTCGTGTACAAATTATCCCCTCCGTATTACTACGCTGTTTGCATGACCTGTTAAGCCTTCGGAGTTCGCAAAATTCTCAATATCAAATGAGGCTTCATTGAGGGCTTCAGGAGTGTAAAAAATATATTGCGATTTCTTGATAAAATCATCGACTGAGAGAGGGCTTGAAAATCTTGCTGTTCCCATTGTCGGCAAGGTGTGATTAGGGCCGGCGTAATAATCTCCCAGAGCTTCAGGAGTATATGAGCCTAAAAATACACTTCCGGCGTTACGAATTTTAGTGAGCATTAAGAACGGATTGGCCGTGCAGATTTCGAGATGTTCGGGAGCAATCTCGTTAGCAATCTTCACTGCCTCTTCAAGCTCATCAACGAGAATAATTCTGCCCTGATTGTCAACAGAAACTCTTGCTATGTCATGACGAATGAGCTTCACAATCTGCGCTTCAATCTCTGAGCTTACACGTTCGGCCAATTCCCTTGAGTTCGTGAGCAAAATTGCGCTGGCGAGTTTATCGTGTTCGGACTGAGCTAACATGTCAGCGGCAAGATACGCGGGATTATTATTCTCGTCGGCAACAATCAAAATTTCGCTCGGCCCGGCTATCATGTCAATTGCAACTCGACCGAAGACTTGACGTTTTGCTTCAGCGACGTAAATATTTCCAGGCCCGACAATCTTATCAACTTTCTTCACGCTCTCAGTCCCATAAGCCAATGCCGCAACAGCTTGAGCACCGCCCATCTTGAAGATTTTATTCACGCCAGCAACATGAGCCGCCGCAATAATCTCATTCTTAATCTCCGGAGGTGTCGCAATGAATATCTCATCACAGCCAGCAATCTTCGCCGGTATCGCGTTCATCAACACGCTCGAAGGATATGAAGCCGTCCCGCCAGGAACATACAAGCCGACACGTTCAAGAGGAATTACACGTTGACCGAGAATTGCTCCGTTTTGACGGGAAAATGCGAAACCGTTACGAACCTGCTTAGAGTGAAACTCACGGATATTTTTTGCCGCACGCTCCAACATCGAAACGTAATCATTCCCAACTTTCTTTAACGCGTCTTGAATTTCTCCTTCGCTGACTTCCAAACTTGAGAGCTTCACGCCGTCAAATTTCGCCTCATAATCAATTACCGCTTTATCCCCGTTAAGTCTCACGTTGTCAATAATCTCACTGACTGTTTTACTGACATCCGGAGTCTTTATGCTTATCTCCTCTCGCGAAAAATCCTTTGCTTCAACAATTTTTATCACTTGATAATCCTCCTAATAATCTCGTTTATGATTTCACCTTTGAATTTATAGGCTGACTTATTCGCGATTAAACGTGCGCTTAAATCAGCGATGAAATTTACCACCGACAAATTATTTTCCCGTAAAGTTGTTCCTGTCTCGACGATGTCAACGATTACGTCAGAAAGTCCAAGCACCGGCGCAAGTTCAAGTGAGCCTCGAAGTGTGATAATGTCGATTTCCCGGCCAATTCCGGAGTAATAATTCTGAGCAATATTCGGAAACTCCGTAGCAACCCGCAAAATTCTTTCAGGGTCATCAACAAAATCATTCCTCGCGGCTACAGCCATTCTGCAAAATCCGGCCTTCAAGTCAGCAAGTTCATAAACGTCCGGGCTTCTTTCGAGCAAAATATCTTTTCCGGCCGCCCCAATGTCCGCAGTCCCACGCTCAACGTAAACAGGAACATCAAAAGGTTTTACCCAGAAACACCGCATGCCGAGTTCTTTATTTTCGAAGATTAACTTGCGATTTTTGTCGAGCATTCCCGGAAATTCATAGCCGGCTTCAGCAAATAACTTGTAAACTTTCTCGCCTAATCTCCCTTTTGGTAAAGCTATATTTATCATTTACATTCTCCCTATCTCGTCAAGATACACAGCAAATCCAATAGCTTTAGAGTTCTTATGTCCCATTAAACGCATCATAGTGTCATATTGGCCGCCGGATAAAATACTCTCAGGAATTCCCTCAATGAAACCTCGAAAGACAATCCCATTGTAGTAATTCAGGTTACTAACGACTGAGAAATCAACACGCATAACATCACGATATTTCTTCAAGCTCTCAAAAAGTTCAGCAAGTTTATATAACGCGTTATATTTTCCCGATAAAATTTTTTCTGGGATTTTTTCTTCACTGTCAAACTCAGCTAAAGCAATAATTTCACCAGGAGCATTAATACTTTTCAGTCCATGAATATTTTTCTCGGCTAAACACTTCAAGATTTCCTGTTTATTCTCGTTGTCCTTCAGAAGTTCAGCGATAAATCCAGCGTCGGCAATGTCAAGAATATACTTTTTCCCTCCTGATATAGTCTTAAGGCTCAAGATTGCAAGTTCGACAACTTCACGCAGATTTTCAGTTGAGAGTTTGCCTATGCATTCGATACCTGACTGTGAAATTTCCTGAAAGTTGCTCGCATTTTTCGGAACTCGATAAACTTTTTCGTCGTAATAAAACTTTTGAACGCCTTCAACTGTTCGGCAATGCTTGATTATTGAAAGTGTTACATCAGGGCGCAAAGCCATCAACCGCCCGTTAATATCCGTGAATGTCAATATTCGTTTTGACGTGAGAAAATCTTTCTTGTCCGCGTAAAAATCATACTCTTCAAATCTGCTCATTCTGTAAAAGTTGTAGTGATAATTTTCGTAGAGAGCGCGTAAATTCAAAGCAGCAAATTCTTCGGGCCTCAATCTGAAACTCAGCATGAATGAATAAAAGCTCCTTTTTTGCTGTAATGATAGCACACGCTTAAAATGTACATGCTATAATTGCGTAAAAATAAATCGTTAATTACAAACATGAAATCATTTGCGAATATAAATATTGAACAGGAGGCAAAATGAACCTGGCAAATCAAGACGAACCAAGACGCGTAATTTTTGCACGACACGGCCAGACTGAATGGAACTTGCAGGCTCGCTTTCAAGGCAGGACCAACGTACAGTTGACGGAGAAGGGAAGAAGTCAGGCTCATTCGCTAGCTTCGAGATTATCGTCATGGCCTGTGGAGATTATTTACACAAGCCCTCTTGACCGAGCAAAATTTACGGCTTCGGCGATTGGTGAACGTCATAATTTAACGCCGATAATTTTACCAGAGCTTGAAGAGATTAATTTTGGCACATGGGAAGGACAATCGATTAACGGCCTTGAACGAGACCAGCACGAAACTTTCTCACGCTGGCGAGCTGATCCGTTCTTTAATCCTCCGGCCGGTGCTGAGACTTGGGAAAAACTTTACGCGAGATTATCGAGAGCCGTAAAAATTTTCCTAGACGGACCGTACAAGCGAATTGTCGTAGTCTCACACGGAGGAATTATGCGAGCACTTTATGCCGTTTTCGTTGGGCTTAATCCTCATAAAGTCTGGAACATGGAAGTATCGAACTGTGCAATGAGCGGCGTTGAAATGCGTTTTGGCCGAGCCTGTTTAGTGTTCGCAAATGATGACTTGCATATACGTGCCGGAAAAAGCGGCGAAAATTTACCTGTGTGGGGTGAAAGTTATGAGCTTAAATCCAGAGTATGAGCAAAAATTATGGCAGTTATGTTCACAGGGAGATATTGACGCACGAGAAGAGTTAATCGTAGCTTACAGACCTTTAGTTTTCTGGATTGCCGGGAAAATTCACGTTAACTATCCGGAACTCAGACAGGACATTATCCAAGAAGGAATGCTCGCGCTTATCCGTGCTGTTGATAAGTTTGAGCCGGAAAGAAACTTCAAGTTTTCGACGTATGCTTATCACAAAATTCACGGACAAATCATAAATATGCTTGAACGTTCAGAGAGAAAAGCTCCTGTTCCTGTTCCTGATGAATGGCTCCAAGTCCCGGATTATCATGACACTCCGGAGTTTGCAGATGACAATGATGATTGGCTTGATGCTTCGGCGGCTATTTCCAAACTCAGAGGGCGTGAAGCTGAAGTTGTCTCGGCGTTATTCTTCGAGGGCAAAGAGCCTAAGGACGTTGCTAGCGAGAAAAAATTAGATGTAAGCCATGTATATCGTCTTCGGAGGTCAGCGATCGCGAAAATTCGGGGATGGTTAGGGCTTGAAGGAGCGTAAAAATGTTAGTTGAAAAAAGAGTTGCCGGGATTATACGCTGGCTTGAAAGATTAAAGAAGTCCTACAGCTCAGGAGCGCTTGAGAGTGCCTTAATGGATGCCGAGTGTGCACGTGCTGATCTGGAAAATTTGAGGCTTGCCGTCTGGGAAAAAGTTAAACCCGAAAATTCTTCACCGCCGAAAATTTCAGCGAGAATATCATCAAGGCTCGTTAAGTTCATGAAACCTTTTTTGCTTGCCGGAATTATCGTTATGGTTTACGTTTTCCCAATTTCTAAAGATGTCAAAGCTCCTGAACTCGTCTCACACGAAGAACTTAATTTTTCGCTCAAAGGCGATACGTTGACGACACAAGCCGAAACCTTAGCTGTAAAAGAAAAACAAACTGATATTTTGATGTCAACTGAAACTCTCACGACATCCAAGCAAAAATTAGCTTCCTTGCCGAAAAATGAAACTCAGACTTCCACCAAGAAAACGACGATCAAGAAAAATTCAGCGTCTATATCATCAAAACGTCCAGCGGCGAATAAACAGTCTGTCAAGGAAGAAATTTCGCGTGTTCAGGCTAATAAAACAGTGGCTTATGACAAAGTTTTTTCGTTGGTTCAGACTGGGCAGCGAGCTTTGAAGAATAATAATTCCGTAGTAAAAGTTAAATAGTGAGGCCTATCATGAAAAATTTTTCAGTATTGATATTTATTTTCGCGTTAATAATAATTCCGTCGGTTTCATATTCAGCTGATATGCCGCAAATTACTTCGGTGGGAGTGGTCGGAAACGAACATATCTCATCTGAATATATTTTGCATGTCGCTGAGATTAGAGCCGGAGATATTTTGAGCCGTGATAAACTTCAAGCGGATGTTACAGCAATTTACAATCAGGGTTATTTTTCGTACGTCGATGTGGATTTGAGACCTGAGGGCGGTGGAGTTTCAGTTATGTTCTCAGTGCAGGAAAATCCGATTATAGAGAGCATAAGTTTTTCAGGAAACACTCTTTACTCAACAGAAAGCCTCATGAAAGAAGTATTTTCGTCAGTTGGGAGCGTCTTTAACAGAAACTTTTTCCGTAATGACTTGGACAGAATACAGTCAAAATATCATTCAGACGGTTATGTTATGGTCAGAATTTCCGACGTTCAGATTGAAGGGGGAAATATTTACGTTACAATTCTTGAGCCTAGAGTTCATGACGTAATCATTCAGGGCAATACTAAGACTAAGACAAACGTTATACGCCGTGAGATAAAGCTGAAGGACGGGGATATTTTCAACGTCGTACATTTTCGGCATAACTTAGGGAAATTACAAGGTTTAGGCTATTTTGAGGACGTTAACGTCGGCTTTGATGTTCCCGAAGAAGATGACGGAATTTTTGATTTAATCTTGACCGTGAAAGAGAAAAAGACAGCTTCAATCGGAATAAACTTAGCGTACGGAACAGAAAGCGGAATGTCCGGAGGTTTGACTTATGGCGATACGAACTTGGGCGGACGAGGAATAAATTTTGAGATCGGCTTCAACGAGGGCGATGAGGCTTCATATTGGGCTACGTTGTCAAGTCCTTACATGGACGCTAAAACTTTCGGCTGGAGAGTTGGAGCACGTTACATGAAGTATGACGACAGATATTATTATAAGGACAGCCGCCGTCAGTTTGAATATGACGAAAAAAGTTTGGCTATCTTTGCTGGATTTGGGAAGAAATTTTCAAATGAGGACTGGAGCTGGTTCCTCACTCTAAGGCATGAAGACGTAAAATACGATGACATCAAGAATGCAATACCAGGTTACATCGATGAATTAACCCCTTGGGACGGAGTAAACCAGACTGTTGAACTTTCATTTACATGGGACAAACGTAATCCCTATTCTTCTTATTCAGACGGCTTTGTTTGGGACACTACGTTTGAACAGGCTGTGAAGGCTTTAGGCGGAGAATATAATTATCTCAAATATTGGACTCAGGCGAGATTTTACGCTTCGTTGAACAAAGTTCTTGAGGGCTTTGCTGATACCGAAGGTCCTTGGACAGATGATAACCCGTTGTTATTGGCGGCACGTTTAAGAATAGGTTCAGCGACGGAAGATGAACTGCCTGCATTTGCTAGATATTCACTCGGAGGAATGAACACGCTTAGAGGCTATAACTCTCGTTCATTTGAAGGAAGCAATATGTATCTGGGCAATTTTGAGCTTCGTGTTCCTGTTGCTGATGCTGTCTCAATCGTGGGATTTTATGACATCGGGAATGCTGACGATAAATTTGACTGGAGCAATTACCATGATGATTATGGAATGGGAGTTCGAGTGAAAACGCCGTTTGGAAATCTGAGAATAGATTATGCTCACGGAGAAGACGAGAACAGGACATATTTCGGATTTGGCGAAATGTTTTAGCGTAATTCTTCTCGCGCTGATTTTTGCCGTTCCCAGTTATGCTTTGAGCGTCGCCGGAGTCCCTGAATGGTTAGAACCTGCCGTAATTCGGAGCTTGAATGCTGTCTGGTCAGAAATTCCGAATGAACCTGAGATTGACCGTGAGGGGACATTGGAACTTGTAGCACAGAGATTATTTGCAGGCTATTACGTGCGGGTTGAGCCTAATCGTGATAAGCCTGTTGTATTTTTTACGCCCTATGATGAAAATATTTCTGCTGACGTGAGAATTATCAAGCCTGAGCTTCGTGAATTTGCTCAAGAATGGTTTGACGCTGATGTTTCAGGATTGCCGGCTGAGATTTTGCGTTTAATCAATAAAATTCCTCAAAGCGCATTAACCTGGTCAGATGAGGCCTTGCGTGAGAGGATAAGCTCAATTGTGAAAGAAATTTTGCCCGGTTGGGAGTTCTCGATGCAAATTTTTCTTGCTCAATCTTCGACATCAATAAATTTATCGTTCAGGCCTGGAAATCCCATGATATTGGCCGTCAAGCCCGCGTTATATTCCCGGACGATCCCCGCAATATTACGTTCAGATTTGGAAGCTCGTTTAATCCCTGAGTTGTCGCCGTTAATCGGAGTTCCTGTGAAGTGGGCCGAAAAGCATAAATCCGAAGTTGAGGAATATTCGCGGATATTTTTGTCTGAGCGTCATTCGATCGAAAATTTACGTGCAAAAGTTAATCTGAAATTTAAGCCTGGAACAGTTTCAAATCTTGAAGCCGGAGTTGACAGTGAAGATTTCGTGTTTAATTTATGGGTAGCAGCTTATGCCGGCATTGAGGGAAGATATCCGGAGATTGGGACATTTTTTGCGTTCAGGCCGTCGAGAAAATTTAACATAGAATTTTATATCGAAGCATTATTCTCACTATCAGATTTTGACGAAGTTCATAGATTAGGCGGAAGGTTTGAAGTTTTTAATAACGTCTGGTTAGGGGCTGAAGTCCAATGGCCGGAGAATAAATATTTCATCAGGTTTCTCTATAATCCCGTGCGAGTTCATAGGCCTTATTTCTGGTGGCGTTGGAGCCCGGAGCTTGACGTGCATGAAATGGCTTTAGGTTATAGATTAGATGATCATGTTTCAATAGAATTATATTATTACACGGAGGACGAGGATAAATTCGGACTTCGGGGGTTATGGCATTTGTAAGGAGAGAATAAAAGAGGATGGATTTAGAATTATTATCAAATAAATTGCAACTAGAAATACATGGTGAAAAAACTCATGAGGTCAAGAGGATTGCTTCACCAGAGAACGCGGATACTGAAACTTTATGTGTAATTTGGGACAAGAATATTATCTCGAAATTGCCGCTTGAAGTCCCGATTTGTGCTCCCGAAGAATTTTTTGTGTCAGGCCGCGACGGAATAATTTTTGACAATCCCAGAGCTTTATTGCCGAGATTATTAGAGATATTTTCAGGTCATGAGCATAAATTAACGGGCATTCATCCCAGCGCAATAATCTCATCGAGCGCGAAAGTTTCACCGGAAGCATATATCTCTGCGCTTGCTTATGTCGGAGATAACTGCGTCGTTGAAGCCGGAAGTGTTATAGAGCCTCAAGTTGTCTTGCTGAAAAACGTAAAAGTCGGCAAAAATTGTTTGATTCATTCAGGCGCTGTAATTGGCTGTGATGGTTTCGGTTTCGAGCGAACGCCTGAAGGTCTCGTGAAAATTCCTCAGACTGGCGGAGTTTTTATCGGCGATGATGTCGAAATTGGAGCATGCACGACGATTGACAGAGGAACGATGGACGACACGGAGATTAATTCCGGGACTAAGATAGATAATCATGTTCAGATTGGGCATAACGTAAAAATTGGCCGGAACTGCATAATCTGTTCTATGTCTGGAATTGCCGGAAGCTCAGTAATCGAAGACAACGTTACAGTTTCAGTGCAGGTCGGAATAACGGATCACGTCAGAATTGGAGCAGGAGCGATCTTAGCAGGACGAACGGGAGTTACTAATGACGTTCCAGCCGGAGCGATTGTCTCAGGATTTCCAGCGAGGCCCCATAATGAAGCTAAACGCGCGCTTGTGTTGTCAGCTGATTTGCCGAGTTTGTTTAAGCGAATGAGAATGCTCGAGAAAAAATTAGGAGAGTTGCAAAAATCATGAAGCTCAACGGGAAAATATTATTAATAGGTCAGGGGCTTCATTCCGGTAAAGATTGCAAGTTGACGATTGAGCCTTATGAAACTCCTGAAGTCTTGATGAATGATTTGCCATTGAGAAAATTTTTGTTGAACGGGACTAATCGCGGTTCGGATTACATTTTCCCGGACGGTACGAGAATTAGGACTTGTGAACACGTTTTATCAGCATTGACGGGGCTGGGAATTTTTTCGGGCGTTAAGCTCACAGTTGAGGGCGGGGAAATGCCGGCATTGGACGGGTGCGCAAAAAAAGTTTGTGATGAAATTCTTGCGAACTCTGACAAAAACGATGCAAGCGAAACGGAAGCGATAACGATAACTGAGCCCATAATAATCTCGACTGATGACAAGAAACGATTTATAGCCGCGTTTCCAAGTGAGAATTTGCACATAACTTACACGGTCGATTATAAATTTATCGGTGCTCAGATTATAGATTACGATCATTCGCCGGAAAAATATTATGACGAGATCGCTTCAGCCCGGACGTTCGCAATGAAATCTGACATAGATTATTTACGTTCACACGGTATGGCTATGGGCGGAAGTCTTGAGAATGCAATTGTCATTGATGAGAAGATTACGGCTTCAGGAGGCTTGAGATGGCCTGATGAGTTCGTGAGGCATAAAGTTTTGGACTTAATCGGTGATTTAGCCTCGCTCGGAAAAAGTTTACACGCTCATATTGTAGCAGTCAGGGCCGGGCATGAATTACATTTGAAACTTGCAGAGAAAATAAAAAAATTGATGCTGAAGGGAGAATAAAAATTTTTATGGATATACTTGAAATAATGAAAATGTTGAAGCAGCGTTATCCGTTCTTAATGGTCGACAGAATTACGGAGTATGACGAAACTCACATTACCGGCTATAAGAACGTTACGATTAATGAGCCTTTTTTCAACGGACATTTTCCCGGAGATCCGACGATGCCTGGCGTAATGATACTTGAGAGCATGGGGCAGGTTGCTTCAGTCTTGCTTGGCTTGAAACTCGGCAATGAGCAGGGAGGCAAGATTGCTTTTCTGGCTGGAATTGACAAAGCACGTTTCAGGAGGCCTGTACGTCCTGGCGACAAGTTAGTAACGAAGGCTGAACTGCTGAAAGCTCGGAGCAACTCAGCAAAAGTTAAGACTGTCGCATACGTTGACGATGAAGTTGTTGCGGAAGGTGAGTTCATGTGCATAATCGGCGATACTCTGACGAAAAAAGAGGAGGCTGAAAGTTGAGCATTAAAATTCATCCGAGCGCAATAGTTTCACCTAAGGCAGAAATTTCTGACGGCGTAGAAATTGGTCCGTTCTGTGTAATTGAAGATAAAGTTTCAATCGGAGAAGGAACGAAATTAAAAGCCTTCGTCAGCGTTCATAATTACGTCTCAATCGGCAAAAACTGCGACATTTTCGAGTATACAGCGATCGGCGGAGATCCTCAGGATCACGGTTACAAGGGCGAAATTTCCTACGTTAGAATTGGCGACAACAATTTAATCCGTGAAAATGTAACTATCAGCCGTGCAACCGGTGAAGGCAACGAGACAGTTATCGGCAATGACTGCTTCATAATGGAGGGAGTTCACTTTGCTCATAACGTGAAAGTCGGCGATTTCGTGACACTCGCTAACAAAGTCGGTTTGTCTGGTTTCGTCGAGGTTGGAAGTCATACGGTCTTCGGCGGAATGTGCGGAGTTCATCAATTCGTGAGGATTGGGGAGTATTGCATGATTGGCGGGCTTTATCGTGTCGTTAAGGATGTTCCTCATTATGTTTTAGCGTCGGGCGAGCCTTTGAGACTTACGGGCTTAAACAGGGTCGGACTTGAACGCGGAGGATTTACGAGTGAAAAACGCCGTGAGATATATCATTTTTATCAGGAGTTATACAAGAAGGACAAGAGATTTACTGAAGCATTAGCTGAGGTTCGGGCCAATAAAGCAAATTATATTCCGGAGATACAGAGAATTATAGAATTTTACGAAGGGACAAAACGCGGAGTAACCTTCTGGGGAATATGATCTAAATCACTATTAATCCCTGTCAAACGGCAGGGGTTTTTAGGCTATGCTAGAATAATCATAAAATGCAGGAGGGGAATGGTTTTCATGAGTGAGGAACTTATACAGAGAAATTTAATCGAAACGCCAGAGAAAATTGGGGCGTGGAATTTTTATAATATAGGTTCAACAACATTAAAAGCACTTAAGGAAGCTAGGATTATTCCTGATTATGATTATAAAGAGTTTGAACGCAAGAAGCCTGATGCGCTCATAACGTCAAAAAATGGAGTTATTGCCGCAATAGAATATAAGACACCTTCACAGCTCAGGACGAAAAAGCAAATTGCTTCAGCTGTATCGCAGGAGCTTGACACTGCAAAAGTGCTAGGGGCAAAAGTTTATATAGTTACTGACGGTACAAAAACTTTCTGGATAAATCCTTCGACCGGCAATAAAATTCTTCATAATGACGGCAGCGAAGTAAATCTAAATTTCAAGAAAGACGACAAAGAATGTATAGCCTTATTAAATCAGATGCTATCTTCAATCACTACTGAAAATGATACTTTGCGTAAGCCTTCTCCTGTTGATCCTCTTCCGCTTGCTGAACAAGTCTGGCAGGATTTATGGTCTGTGTCTGGTGCAACGCCTGAGAACTGTCTTTATACTTTCGTAGAAATATTTATATTCAAGTATCTTAGTGATTTAGGCATTCTTCATGGTATACATTCTTTCTATTACCTTCTAGGTCAATATTCAATTAACACAGAAAGTGAAGTTCTTGAAAATTATGCTTCTATCATAAGAAAGAGAATAAAACAGCGTTTTCCAGGCAACACTAAAGATAAAACGACAATAATTAACGGGACAATTTTTGTATCAAAAGATGATAAAGCAGTGGAAGGTTATGCATCAGTTTTTTATAAAATACTCAAGAGATTTAACGAGTTCGGTTCACTTGAAAATATTGATTATGACTTCAAGAGCAAATTGTTTGAAACTTTTCTAAAGGAGTCAATCAGCCGCAAAAACTGGGGGCAGTATTTCACGCCTCTAAAAGTTGTACGTGCTATTGTGAATATGGCAGATATTAACACCGGCATGAAGATATGTGATCCTGCCTGCGGTGTCGGAAAATTTCTTTTAGAGCCAATTTTGCACCAGCTGAACCGCTTTTACCTCATTGAAGGTGATGAACTTAAGCCGCAAATACACCTTTTCGGTTTCGATAAGGGATTTGATAGGGAAGAACAGAAAACAATAATACTTGCCAAAGCCAACATGCTAATTTATATGTCAGATATGATAAAAGAAAATCCCGGTATGGAAGAAAAATTTGCGAAGCTTTTCAACGACACCTTTACTCTTCAGACGAACTCGATATTAGGTACTTTAGCCAAGCCGATACGAAATGAATATGACCTTATTTTGACGAACCCGCCTTACGTTATGAGCGGCAGCAGTAATCTCAAAGAAGAAATTGATAAAGTTCAAGAATTAAGAGATTATTTTTCGGTCAACGCTATGGGAATTGAAGGTCTTTTCATGGAATGGATAATTAACGCTCTGAAGCCCGGCGGAAAAGCATTTGTAATTGTACCTGACGGCATAATGAACAGAAGCAACGATAAGAAGCTGCGCAGTTTCATTCTGGAGCAGTGTTGTATAGACGCTGTCATCTCTCTACCGCTGAATACATTTTTTACGACTAACAAGAAAACGTATATTCTAGCCGTAACTAAGAAAATTCCTGAGCATATAAACGGAATTGATGTTCTTGTAAGACAGGACAAGCCCGTATTCACTTATCTTTGTTCAGAGATAGGAGAATCCCGTGATACTTACAGGTTCAACATTGAGCAGAATGATCTTCAGACGGCCTCTGAGCTTTTTAATATGTTCAAAGGAGCAAGAAATTCTTTCAGGACTGATGATAAACGATGCAAAATCGTAAGCATTGATGATTTTTACGACGGAGCTCACTGGTGTGTTGACAGATGGTGGACGCAGGATGAGCTTATTGCTTTAGGCGTGAAAGATGAGACAAAAACAGTTTCCATAGAAGTCTTAAGGTTAATGCTCGGAGATATTGTGAATACATTAACAGAATTTGATGAACCTTTGCATGAGGCCGAAAAAAAAAATCCCATCAAGGAGCTGAAGACTAAAGAATTTCCGCTTTCAGAGATTTTTGTAACAAAAAAGGGATTAGCTAAATATACTAAAAAATATGGTATTGAACATTCGGGCATTTACCCTGTATATTCAGCTTCAAGCTCTAAACCTCTTACGTACATAGATACTTATGATTATAATGGGCGTTATTTAACATGGTCGACTAACGGTTTTGCAGGTACAATTATGATTATTGACGGTAAATTCTCTATAAATGGCGACAGAGGAATTTTAGTTCCCGCAGGTAATCGTGTTGATATAGATTTTGATTACATAAAATATGTTCTTGAACCTGTGTTAAGAGACCTTGCAAAAGGCCGCAAAGATATTGATGGGAAAGACGAATTCACAAAACTTTATCCATCAATGCTTAATGATGTAAAAATACCTATTCCCATAGAAGATGACGGAAGCCCTGACTTATCAGCACAGCAGGAAATTGCCAAAACATATCTTCTTATTGACCAGATAAAGCAAACAGTTGCCGAGAAAAAAGCACAAATTGAAAATTGCAGCTAATTCTTGATGATGAAGGTGATGATTATATAACAAAAGATTTTGCGCTCACCTCTCTGTTTCACACAAAAAGGGGTTCATCAAAATACAATAAGGAATACTGCGCGCGGCATTCCGGGATTTATCCTGTGTATTCAGCATCGATCTATAAGCCTCTTGGTTACATAGATACTTATGATTACGAAGGACGCTATTTAACATGGTCAACTGACGGTTTCGCAGGATATATTATGATTATTGACGGTAAATTTTCGGTCAACAGTGCAAGAGGACTCTTAATACCCATAGACGGCAGAAGTGATATAGATTTTGATTACGTGAAATTTACTCTTGAGCCTGTATTGCGAAGACTGGCAAGAGGTCGTCGAGATATTGACGGAAGTGATGAATACACGCATCTTCCTCCTTCAATGCTGAAGAACGTTATGATTACTCTTCCCGTTAAGCAGGACGGCAGCATAGATATTAATGCTCAAAAAGAGAAGTCCGAAAATTATAAGAAAGTAGAAATTGTGAAAAAGGGAATTATTTCACAGCTGGATATTATTCTTAGTCAAAAAGTTGTGCCATAATTTTTGCAGAAATTATGTTTTTTCCTGTATCATTTTTTGCGTTTGAGCTATAAACTATACACATCCCAAGTAAAACATAAAACATGAACGGAGGTTTATTTTATGCAGGAAAAGAAGATTGTAAATATCCCTTCACTAATCAGCGATTATTATACGCTTGCTCCAAATCCTGACGACAAGACCCAGCAGGTAGCTTTCGGAACCTCAGGACATCGCGGCTCTTCAGCACTTCACAGCTTCAACGAGGCTCATATTCTCGCGATTGCACAGGCCGTTTACGAACACAGAACAGCGGAGAAAATTCCCGGACCGTTATACATTGGAGCGGACACTCATGCACTTTCTGAGCCTTCAATGAGAACTTGCGTTGAAGTTTTAGCGGCTAACGGCGTTGAGATAATCTTGCAGGAAAAATTTGCGCCGACACCGACACCCGTAGTTTCACGAGCAATCCTTGAGCATAATCGCACTCCTGGCAACAAGACGGCTGACGGAATGGTCATCACGCCTTCACATAACCCGCCGACTGACGGAGGAATTAAATACGATCCGCCTTCGGGAGGTCCTGCAAGTCCGGAGATTACGAGCAAAATTCAGAACCGAGCTAATGAGTTAATTCGTCAAGGAGTAGGCAGCATTAAACGTGTTCCGTTTGAAAAAGCTATCAAGATGGATAACGTTCACTTTGAAGATTACGTTCTGCCGTATGTCAAAGCTCTTGCGTCGGTTGTCGACATGGAAGCAATTGCTAAGTCAGGCTTGAAAATCGGTGCGGATCCTCTCGGCGGCTCAGGAATTTATTATTGGGCACCAATCGCGGAAGTCTACGGAATTAAAAATCTCGAAGTTGTTAATCCCAATCTTGACCCGACATTTTCATTCATGCCTCCCGATCACGACGGCAAAATCAGAATGGACTGCTCATCACCTTATGCGATGGCCAATTTAATCAAGCTCAAGGACGATTACGATATTGCATTTGGCAACGACACGGATTATGACCGACACGGAATAGTTACACCTCAGGGATTAATGAACCCGAATGCTTACTTGTCAGTCGCTGTTCAGCATTTATTCACATCACGTAAGGGCTGGAGAGCTGACGCGGCCGTCGGAAAAACTGTAGTCTCAAGCTCAATCATTGATAGAGTTACTGCAGGAATTGGCCGGAAATTATGCGAGGTTCCTGTCGGGTTCAAGTGGTTTGTTGACGGCTTACTCGATGGCTCAATGGGCTTCGGCGGAGAAGAGAGCGCAGGAGCTTCATTCTTGTGCAAAGATGGCAGCGTTTGGACGACCGACAAAGACGGCATAATCATGGACTTGCTGGCGTGTGAGATTACTGCGACGACGGGGAAAAATCCTGCTCAGCATTACGACGAGATTAAGGCGAAATACGGCACAAGCTATTACGCTCGAATTGACACACCGGCGACTCCTGAACAGAAAGCGACGCTCGGAAAATTATCACCTGAGGACATTAAAGCCGACACTCTCGCTGGCGACAAGATTACGGCGAAATTCACGAAGGCTCCGGGAAATAACGCGTCAATCGGCGGCCTGAAAGTTACGACAGAAAACGGCTGGTTTGCAGCTCGTCCGTCTGGAACTGAGAATATCTGCAAATTATACGCTGAAAGTTTCGTAAGCCCTGAGCACTTGAAGAAAATTCAGGAAGAAGCCCAGAAGATTATTGCTTAAGTGATTTATTGCGACAAGAAAAAATTAGCCCTCTGGATTTTACTCCGGAGGGTTTGTTTTTGTTCGAGTTAATGAAGTCCTTCAAGATATGGAATTGCCCATAAGAATAACATAATGCCAGTTATAACAAAGCCTAAGGGAATTGATAACGCTATCATTAACTTAGTCTTCTTGATTTCGGCCGCATTCTTCTCTTTTTCAGGCATGATAAATAACTTTTCGCGCTTCTCTTTCTCCTTATCCGTAACTTGTGTGAACGAAGAGACTATTACCATAACTATTATGCTTGTCAGCATTCCGACAAAGAAAGAATCAAAGTATATTGGCAAAAGTACATTAGCTAAAGCGGCTCCAATTTTCATTACAGAACTTACTATAAAGCCCGTAAGCATTCCCCAGAAAACTCCGGCCTTTGTAACTCGTTTGCTCCACACGCTCGCAATTGCCGCAGGAAGCCATGAACACGCTATTATCGTGGCTCCAAGATACACTATCCAGAAGATTTGAGGAGGCTGACATATGCAAAGAACGCAAATGATTATTCCTAGCACTATAATGCTTAATCTTCCGTAAAGTATGCTCTTCTGTCCGTCTTTAACGTTAAGTATATCGTTTACTATATTTGAGCTTATTAACGATAAAAAAGTTGTTGCCGACGATATTCCTGCCGCAAGTATTCCGGAAAGCACTATTATTCCCAGTATAGAAGGCATTATATTCATCGAGGCCCATATTAGAGCATGCGAAGGAACTTTCATTCCTGGATTTAACTTTTGCGTGAAAACTCCGGCCATACACATTAGGAATTCTATTACGAAGACGGAAAACGAAGCAAATATACTTGAACGTATAACAGCATGTTCATTCTTGGCCATAATATAACGGCTTGACTGCCACGGCGCAACCATAAGAACAGCCATCCACGCAACTCCGTATCCTAATGCCCAGATTATATTTTCTCGTCCTGTGTGATAAAAATAGTCCAGATTGCCGCTCCATGAAAGAATACCGGGAATATTTTTATACGATGCCATTTCTTTGACGGCATTAACCCAGCCTCCAGCCTTATGACTTATGAATGCAACACCTATAATTGCCGCCGCTGAAAATATACCGAACATTATCGTGTCAGTTATGAGAACTCCTTTTGCTCCGGCAAACGCGGTTATAATAGTAAAGACACTTACAGAAATAATTATGCACGTATTGTATTCAAGCCCTGAAATCAGTGACATCATTGAGGCTACACCTTGAATGCACGAAAGGCTGTACACTGTCATAGTAAATATACTTGTAACGGTTGCGAGAGTTTTTACAGCTTGAGAATCAAATCTTTTGCCGAAATATTGAGGTATTGTAATTACTTCGCTTCGCCTTAGAAATCTCCCGAAGAAAACAGACCCCATAATATACCCTACCGATAAGATGCATACAACAATCAATACAGGCGCAAAAAATCCGTTATATGCTTCTCCAACATCGCCCATAAATGCTTCGGGACTTAGAAAAGATGCTACAAGTGAGCCAGTTATCAGGAAGGCTGGAGCATTTCGGCCGGACACGTAAAAATCATTTGCATCCCTCACTTTTCGGCTTATTATAGAGCTGATAATGATATAAAAGATCATCGTTGCTGTTATCCCGGCAAGATATATGTTCATTAATAATTCTCCTTCCCGTAATCCCTGAATACAAACACAGCCGAAAATATGCCAGCTGCAGAAAACCATAATCCCATAAAGACCGCAATAACTATTTCCATATTTGTATTTATCCTCCTTAATGATTAATTAGCTCAAGAGCTTTCGCCCGAAAACTTTTCATCTTTTCCCGCCAAACAGGGACATATTCAGAGACTGCCGGAGTATCATTCATCGTGTAGCTTCCCCAAATGTACCAGTAGTAATAAATCACGGCTGAACATGAGATTAAATGCGTCTTCTCCTGGTCAGTAGTCTTGCGTCCGAAATATCCTTCAAGCCAGTAATCAATTTCTTCAAACGGCGGATTATTCACAGCAAACAACTTGCAAATATCGAAGCCAATATCAGCATCGCCAGCAAATTCCCAGTCAATAATATTTAACGAAGCATTCTTAACCAGCAAATTAGGTTCGTATAAATCGTTATGACAAAGTGAGACCTGCCATTTATCATGTTCAAGAAAATTAAAGATTGGTATCATTGTTTCTCGCTCTTTAAGAAATTCCCTGAATGTTGCGGCATTTATGCTCTTCTGAGTTGTGATAATTTTTTCGGCCTCAAATTGATAGTCAAATCCTGAACCTGCGGATATACACGAAGCATGAAGAGTTTTAAGTTTTTCGGCGAGCATGTCTATATGAGCTTTATTCCCAAAGTCAAAGTCTTCCGAGACATCTATAAACTTTGAAATTTTCCAGCCCTCATTTACATCCATATACACAAGAGTGCTGTCAATGTTTAATCTTTTTGCCGCCCGTAATGAAATTGCTTCTCTCTTCCTGTCAATGAAACTTTGAGCGTGTCTTCCTGGATGCCGGTAAATATAATATTCTCCGCTGTATTTAATCCTGAACTTGAATGACCTGTTATTAAGCCCCTGCTTTATTATGGAAATGTCATCAATGTCGTCATAATCACAACAAAGAACTCGACAGATATTCTCAAAAATTTTTACCTTGTTGCAGGAAATATAATCGCTGTCAAAGGCTTGAAGTTCTTCCATGCTGTCAAATTCAAGAATATCGAACGTGTTATATTTTTTGATCCACATTGGAATTGTCTTCAAGTTCTCACACCAGACATTTTCCCAGTACATATTTTCAGTTCCTGAGCGGGCAAAATATTCTTCGAGAATTGGCCGGAATTTCGCGGTAAAAGCCTCGTCAAAATAAGCATGTCCGTACATTATGTATTGATTAAACGAGGGCTTGTTTGTGTCATAAATCAGGCCGTCGTCGTCAAATGTCAATGCTCGTTCTGTTATGCCCGTTCCATGAAGAAAGATAGAACTGTAAAACGCTCTGTATTCGTACATGCTGAATAAATTTTGCGGGTAATAATTATCTGCACACAAAACATAAGTATTACTCAGATAATCTCTTGCGGCATAAATGCTGCTGTAAGTGTTTCTTGTTGAAAAGTTATTATTGATTACTATGTTGACGTTATATTTGTCGCGAAGGTAAAGAAATTTTTCCGCCATATAGCCGATAACGATTACGATTTCTTGTATCCCTGCGGCTCTGAGCTGTTCGATTTGGCGTTCGATCAGAATTTCACCTTTGACTGAGATTAAGCCTTTGGGAATTTCAAAAGTTACGGGAGCAAAACGTGAGCCGAAACCGGCGGCGAGAATTATTGCATTTTTTACGCGGTATTGCTTCAATTTTTCATAAGCAAGAGTGGAAGGAGTAAGATTTTTATCGATTAAACCTTTTTGTTGCAAGTTATCAATTAATTCTTCATTTGCAGGAATTACCCCCCCCCCCGTAAGTAATTCACGCAAATACTTGATATTAAGTCAAAGACTTCTTTATTCATGAAAAATTTATGAAGGCTCCTTTCAAACTATAGAATAATTTGAATTATATCGTATAATCTATAAAATTTTCTTGAGCTTTTATTATGTCAACAATTACACTATATATTATGAATGACACAACACGAGCAGGATTATTATTAAACGCCGCGAATATTCCCTGTGAAATTTTCCTGAAACTCTGCAACGATTATCAGCCTTCGGAAATTTTAACAGGCCCATCATTCTGGAGAGAACTCGGCTTAAGCGAAGAACAAATTTCCAGATTATCAAGTTTACTCGCAAAAGACGGCTGGGCTGAACGTGAACTTGAACAGGTTGATAAATTAAACGCGAAATTTATTACGGCGAAAGATATTGATTATCCTGCAAAATTATTCGACATCATCAGGCCTCCAGTCGGTTTATACGTTCAAGGCAAAGTTAATCTCTCGCTCCCGTCCGTCTCAATCGTCGGAACTCGTAAATGCAGTTCATACGGACAACTCACAGCATCAGGACTTGCACGCGCTTTAGCTCAGAACAACATAATCACCATCAGTGGAGGAGCACGAGGAATTGACAGCCATGCTCACAGAGGAGCACTCAGTGCTGACGGAATTACAATCGCTGTGTTCGGAACATCGATAGACAAAATTTATCCGACAGAGAACAGAGATTTATTCTCACGCATTCTCGAACGAGGAGCAATAATCTCCGAATACCCGTTGAACTCCGGAGGCGACAAATGGCATTTCCCCGAACGTAATAAAATTATCGCTGGGCTTGCGTCTCGTGTTGTTGTCATTGAGGCTGGCGAGAAGAGCGGAGCATTAATCACAGCTGGCTTTGCTCGGAAAATTGGCCGGGAATTATGGGCAGTTCCAGGAAGAATTAACGAGGAAATCAGCAAGGGAACGAATAAATTAATTCATGACGGAGCAAAATGTTTATATGACATTAACGCCTTCATTGAGACTTTCATGGGAAAAAGTTTACAGCTTGATTTGTTCGCTGACGAGAAAGAGAACGTGAAAGCGACTAACTCAACGCCCGAATTGTCAGACGACGAAAAAGTGATATATTCCCTGTTGCAGAGACAAGGCGGAAGATTAATTGATGAGCTTATCGCTGAAAGTAAACTTGACGCTTCTAGTGTACAATTTTCATTGATGACTTTGGAGGCTGAAGGCTTAATCATCGAGAAATCCGGGAGATATTCTGCTTCTGTGTGAAAAAGAGAGTGTGAAAGGAGGAGGGAATGAGTTATGAGACTTGATAAATTTCTGAAACTAGCTAGACTTGTGAAACGTCGAACAGTTGCGCAAGAAATGATTGAACTCGGAGCGGTCAGACTTGAAGGCCGGGAATGCAAGCCGTCAAGTGAAGTTCATGAGGGAAATATTATAGAGATTGCTTACATTAACAGAGTTTTGAAAGTTAAAGTGTTGTGTGCTGACGAGGCAATTTTGAAACGTCCTAAAACAATTTCATGGGAACAATTAGACGAACGCCCCGTAAAGCCCGACGAAAAACCATTTTAATTTTTCCGCTTGCCATTTATAATTAGCTCACATTCAAAATTTATTATCAGGAGGAATTTTTCTATGGCATCAATAATTGGAATTACCGGCCGTGAAATTCTTGACTCAAGAGGAAACCCCACAGTAGAAGTTGACGTTTATCTCGAAGATGGCTCAATGGGCCGTGCCGCTGTACCTTCAGGAGCATCAACCGGCGTACATGAGGCGTTAGAGCTTCGCGACAAAGAAGCACGTTACGGCGGAAAAGGTGTTCAGCACGCTGTCGACAACGTAAACGAGAAAATCGCCCCCGAAGTTCTCGGAATGGACGCAGACGATCAGGGTTCACTTGACCGCGCAATGATCGCTCTTGACGGAACAGACGGCAAATCAAATCTCGGTGCTAATGCAATTCTCGGCGTTTCAATGGCTAATGCCCGTGCAGCTGCTGAAAGTCATGGTGTGCCTCTGTACTCATGGCTCGGCGGAATTGGCGGCGGCTTGCTTCCTACTCCAATGATGAACGTTATTAACGGCGGAGCTCATGCAGATTCAACCGTAGACTTCCAGGAGTTTATGATTGTCCCGCATAATGCCCCGAGTTTCAAAGAGGCTTTAAGAATGGGCGCAGAAGTTTATCACTCACTGAAGAGCTGTGTTAAGGCCCGCAAGTATTCAACCGGTGTAGGCGACGAAGGCGGATTTGCTCCTGACCTGAAAGATAACCGTGAAGCCCTTGATTTACTCATGGAAGCTGTGAATAAGGCAGGATATACTCCGGGCAAAGATGTAAGTTTTGCGCTCGACGTTGCAAGCTCAGAATTTTTCGACACGAAGCAGAACAAATACATCTTCACGAAGAGCGGCGGTGCGGAGTACACTTCATCAGAACTCGTAAAACTCTATGATGATCTCGTTGCGAATTATCCCGTAATCTCAATTGAAGACGGTTGCGCTGAAGACGACTGGGAAGGTTGGGCCAATTTAACAGCGACACTCGGCAAAAAAATTCAGCTCGTCGGCGATGACTTATTCGTAACGAACCCGAAGATTTTAGCTCGCGGCATCAGTGAGAAAATCGCAAATGCTGTTCTCGTCAAGCTCAACCAAATCGGAACCGTCAGTGAGACACTTCAAGTTATCCGTATGGCCGGTGAAGCAGGATACGCGGCAGTAGTTTCACACCGTTCAGGCGAGACAGCCGACACGTTCATTGCTGACTTAGCAGTTGCAACCAGAGCGGGCCAGATTAAGACGGGAAGCGTCGCTCGTACGGACAGAATTGCGAAGTATAATCAGCTGTTAAGGATTGAGGAAGAACTCGGCGAAACAGCGAAATACGCAAAACTCGACAGATATTCACCTATGTGGAAGTAATTTATCATGGCATTCGTAGAGACCGAACCAATTCTTGAACAGTTCAAACGCGTAATCTCAACCGACAAAGCTCCTGCGGCAATTGGCCCGTATTCTCAGGCTGTACAAGCCGGTGAATTTCTTTATGTCTCCGGTCAAATTCCTGTGAACCCGGCAACTGGAACTTTCGCGGAAGATATTACGGAACAGGCTAAACAATCGCTCGAAAATCTCAAGGCAATAATCGAGGCAGCAGGATATTCACTTAAAGACGTTGTGAAGACTACGGTATTTGCGGCGGATATTGCGAACTTTGCGAAGATTAACGAGGTTTACGCGCAATATTTCAGCAGTGATGCTCCGGCACGTTCATTCGTTGCTGTGAAAGATTTGCCGAAAGGTGTAGGACTTGAGATTGAAGCAGTAGCTTGGAGAAAAAAATAATTTAATGCCAATTTTATGAGCTTGAGGCTTGAAATATCAGCTTCAGGCTTTCATTTGTAAATTTGGGAAATAACTTTTTGGAGGTAATTTTTTAGTATGGCAGAAACAACAACAGCAGTATCGCCGTGCGGAGGAAGTGCGCCGTCTGGTTCTGGCGGAACTGGAGCAGATGGAGGAGCGGCGGCTCAGCAGGGTGGACTTATGGGGATGCTTTTTCCTCTTGCAATATTCGTCTTAATCTTCTATTTCTTCATCATTCGTCCCCAGAGAAAACGCGACAAACAACAGAAAAATATGATTGACAGCATAACGCGAGGAGATCAGATTATCACGATCGGCGGATTTTACGGAACAGTACGTGAAGTTCGAGATGATTCGTTCCAGATTGAGATTGCCGAAGGAGTTCGCGTTACAATTCTGAAGTCAGCAGTTCAGGGTAAGCGTGCAGTCAAACAGCAGGAGGCAGCATCTTAATGAATCGTGCGGATAAATTTCGCTTCTGGCTCGTAATTCTCGTAGTCTTAGGAGCGCTGTGTTATGCGTATTTCGAGAGGAACGGGCTTAATTTGGGTCTTGACCTCAAAGGAGGAGCGCATATAGTTCTTCAGGCAAAAGATACTCCAGAAAATCCTTTGCGTGATGACAGCATTGACAGGTTATTAGCAGTCTTAAGAAATCGTATTGACCAGTATGGAGTTGCTGAGCCTATTATTCAGAAGTCCGGTTCAGATAGAATTATTGTAGACTTACCCGGCATTCAGGATCCTGCGGCCGCTCTTGAGTTAATCGGCAGAACGGCACAGATGGATTTTCGCGAGGTTTTAGCGTCAACTGGAGGCAATTTACCTTTGGAACCAATCCGGAGAAATTACGACAGCGATATTCAATTCGTGAACGCTCAAGAAAGATGGCGTGAAGAAGTCGCGAAATTGAGCAATGCCAGCGCGGATTTAGTTGCTCGTTCAAAGACTGTCGAAGGCTCAATCGTCGCACCTGCTGAAGAAGCCGGAATGTTTTACCTGCTTGGTCCTGTATTATTATCCGGAAAAGATTTAGACAACGCTGAAGTCAACCCTGACAGTCTCGGCAGAATGGGAGTATCGCTCGAGTTCAACTCAAACGGTGCAAAACTCTTTGAGGAAGCTACGGGGCGTTTAGTCGGCAAACAGTTAGCAATCGTTCTTGATAACGTCGTAATTTCGGCTCCTGTTGTTCAGGATAGAATAGCCGGAGGACGAGCGCAGATTACGGGAAGATTTACAGCTGATGAGGCCGGAAGACTTGCTATTATGTTAAAAGCTGGTGCATTGCCTGTAGCTGTTGAGATCGCGGAAAATCGTTCAGTTGGGCCGAGCTTGGGAGCTGACAGCATTAAACAGGGACTTGAAGCCGGATTGTTCGGTGCAGGAATGGTATTAGTCTTCATGCTGCTTTATTACCAGTTCAGAGGATTAGCCGCAGATATAGCCCTTGCTGTTACGGTATTATTAATTTTCGCGGGATTAATCGCCTTCAATGCAACTTTGACGCTTCCCGGTATCGCTGGAATTATCTTGACGCTTGGAATGGCTGTAGACGGAAACGTTTTAATCTATGAACGCATCAGAGAAGAGAGAAATTCCGGAAAAACTCCGGCGGCGGCACTTGATTCGGGCTTCAGAAAAGCTCTCGTTACGATTTTGGACAGCAATATTACTACGTTGATTGCGGCGTTAGTATTATTCTATTTCGGTTCCGGTTCAGTCAGAGGCTTCGGAGTAACTTTGTCAGTCGGTTTAGTCGCGAGCGTCTTTGCGAATATTGTCGTTACACGAGCTATATTGCAGTTGTTCATCAAGCGCGGAGGGAGGAATTAATGATGAGCAGATTAAATCTCAATTTTGACTTCATGAGCCATCGTAAATTAGCCCTCACAATAAGCCTTGTGCTCGTAATCGCCAGCATTGGATTATTATTAACTCGCGGCCTTAATCTCGGAATAGATTTTACGGGCGGCAATGTAATTCAGGTTGAGTTTGACAACAGGCCTGAAATTGACGGCGTACGTTCTGTAATATCCGGAGTTGTTGCGCGTGAAGCTATGATACAAAATTTCGGCGAGAAGGGAATAATTATCCGAACCAACGAGGACACTGAAGAAAGCCGTGAAGCTGTCGTGAAAGCGTTGCAGAATAATTATGCTGATATGAAAGTTACAGGCTTTGAGAAGGTTGGACCGGTCGTCGGCGGAGAATTACGCAGGCAGGCTATAATCGGCGTATCAATCGCGCTTGTTGCCATTCTGATTTATATTACGTTACGTTTCCAGTTCAGATTTGCTGTAGTCAGCGTTGTTCCTCTTATTCATGACGTGATTATCGCGCTGGGCTTCTTTAGTCTTACTCAAATGGAGATTGGCTCATCGTTCATCGCGGCAATTCTCACAATTGTAGGTTACTCGCTGAACAACACGATTATCATTCTTGACCGTGTACGTGAGAACTGGGGAACACTTTCTCGTGAAGGAATTGTTAATCTCGTCAACAAGTCGCTCAATCAGACATTAGCACGAACGATTAACACGACATTGACGACTTTATTCCCGGTAATCGCGCTTTGCGTTTGGGGCGGGCCTGTGTTAATGGCTTTCAGTTACGCAATGTTAGTAGGAATGATCGCCGGAACTTGGAGCTCAATGTTTGTAGCTACGGGCTTGCTTTGTGAATGGCAGGGCAAGAAGTAATTTATCATTAAAATTTGTAAATTGGCCGGGAGCTTTTGAGGGCTTCCGGTTTTATTTATTGTCTCGTAACTTGTGAGATTATCATTTTCGCCGTATAAAAAGTAATTTTTCGCCGAAAGCTGTATCAATTTCTCATTTTCCCCGTTAATATCTTGTTGGCTGTCATCACTAGCTAACTCGTAATTTTCTGCTTCGTCTTATTTTACATTTATTCTTTCATGTTAAAATTCTTTGTTCGATACGATATTTTACAGGAGGAATAAAAGTTTGTTCACAGGAAAAAAAGTAGCAGTCTTATGCGGAGGCGACGGCCAAGAACGCGAAGTTTCACTCAGAAGCGGCCGGGCTGTCTGTGATGCTTTGAACGAGACGGGAGAATTTGAGGCAGAATTGCTTGACTTGAAGGCTCTCACTGATGTCGCAAAAGTTAAAGGCTACAACGGAGCTTTTATCGCTATGCATGGCGACTGGGGCGAGGGTGGAATTTTACAGCAGAAGCTCAAGGATTTAGGCATTCCGTATACAGGTTCAGGCCCTGAAGCAAGCGCACTCGCTATGAATAAATGGAAGGCTCAGGAAGTATTCAAGAAAGAAGGCATGAGAACTCCAAACGCTTTACTCTGGCCGCAAAGTTTCGCTGACGTAAAAGCAAAATTCGGGCTTGATGTCGTCGTCAAACCTTGTTCAGGAGGAAGCACCGTAGGACTATCGATTATTCACGGACTTACGGAATTAGCATTGACGAAAGCGGCTTATTTAGCTCGAGACAGCTACAAAGGTGATGTAATCATTGAAGAATACATAGAGGGAAAAGAATTAACCTGCGCGGTTTGGGACAACCACGGCAAGACTGAAGCACTCCCGATAATCGAGATTAAACCGCATGAGGGCTTCTACGATTACGCGAATAAATACACAGCCGGAGCAACTGAGTATATCGTTCCTGCAAAGTTGACGGATGATGAAATTTCTCAAGTCTCAGAGATGGCCGTAAAAGCTCATAAAGTTTTAGGCTGTTCGGGTTATAGCCGTTCGGATTTCAGGTTGTCGAATGATGGTAAAGCATATATCCTCGAAGTCAACACTGCGCCAGGAATGACAGCAACAAGTTTAGTTCCGAAGGCCGCAAAAGCTAAAGGAATAAGCATATCTGAGTTCGTGAAAATTATTATGCAGATGGCTCATGTTTAATAAGCTGATAATTTGTGAGAGTGTCAAGAAAAAATTTTATATTCTACATAGTTACACTTAGAAATTTATTGATATTCGCGTGATATAATCTTTATACAAAAATTATTATTCATTCACAAATTCATAAATAAAATATTTTTCACGCAAGCGGAAGGATTGATTATCGTATGATGTTCTTTCGCTGTCAGGGAAAAAAATATTTATCTTCGAGGGGGTATATTCGTAAATGATTAAGCTCTACGATGAAGGTGTTTATCTCATCAACGGCACGAAGATAGTACCTGAAAGCCAGGCCGGCAATCAGTACAACAAAGCTGAAGCGAAAAAAGGAACAATCGCATACGGTATTCTTAAGTCCCATAACACAGCGGACAACATGGATAATCTCCGCATTAAGTTTGACGCGATGGCCTCGCATGATATTACGTTCGTCGGAATTATTCAGACTGCTAGAGCTTCCGGAATGAAGAAATTCCCGCTTCCTTATGTCATGACCAACTGTCATAATTCGCTTTGTGCGGTCGGTGGAACGATTAACGATGACGATCATTATTTCGGACTTTCAGCGGCTAAGAAATACGGCGGAATTTATGTTCCTCCTCATATTGCAGTTATTCACCAGTTTATGCGTGAGATGTTCGCTGGATGCGGCAAAATGATTTTGGGTTCAGACTCTCACACTCGTTACGGTGCGCTCGGAACAATGGCAATCGGTGAAGGTGGCGGTGAACTCGTCAAGCAATTACTCGAGGACACTTACGATGTTGCATATCCTGGAGTTGTCGCGATTTACTTGACTGGCAAGCCTGCTCCTTATGTTGGGCCTCATGATATAGCGATCGCAATCGTCAAAGCAGTATTCGAGAAGGGCTATGTGAAAAATAAAGTTATGGAGTTCGTAGGTCCCGGCGTATCAACGATGACTACGGATTACCGTAACGGTGTAGACGTAATGACGACTGAGACAACATGCCTTTCATCTGTATGGAGAACTGACACAGATACACGTTCATTCTTGGCTGAACACGGACGCGCTGATGACTACAAGGAACTTAATCCGGCAGATGTTACGTATTATGATGGCTGTGTTGAGATTGACTTATCCAAGATTAAGCCGATGATCGCAATGCCTTTCCACCCGTCAAACGCATACACGATTGATGAACTTTATGCAAACTTGAAGGATATTCTTGCTGACACAGAGAAGAGAGCCGCGAAAGTTGCAGGAGGACGCGCTACATTCACGATGATGGACAAGATTACTCCGGACGGTAAATTAATGGTTCAGCAGGGAGTAATCGGAGGCTGTGCAGGAGGAAATTACACGAACGTAG
>CALGHA010000036.1 GCA_937915835.1 uncultured Fretibacterium sp.
GCCCAGCAAATTGCTTTCCAGTCGTTGACCGTTGCTGTTCTTACAGTTCTTAATGTCGTAGCTACTGCCTTGAAGTTCGGATATGTCTTTGCGGCTTCACCGATCATTTTTTTGTAGCCGTCAAGGTTGAGTTCCTTCAAGTTTTCGTCGTTGCCCTCAATCTGGAACCCTAAGCATGCCGTAAAATCCTCTTCGTTGCCAATCATTACGTCGACATACTGCGCAACTTCTTTATTAACTTGCTGAGCTTTAGCCTGGCCACCGATTGCGCTCCACATTGACGGACGATAATTCAGGTCATAAGATACTAACGTTCCATATTTCTTGGCTGTCTTGCATGCGGCTATAACAGTTTCACAAGCCTGTTCTGAGAGTGCCGCGTAAATTCCGCCAGTGTGAAGCCAGCGTACACCGAGTTCACCGAAAATATACTCAAAGTTTAATTCTTCCGGTGTCGCCTGAGAGATTGCCGTGTTAGCTCTATCTGAACAGCCAACAGCTCCGCGAATTCCGAAGCCGCGTTCAGTGAAGTTAATTCCGTTTCTGCAAATTCGGCCAATTCCGTCAGTCTTCTTCCAGTAAATTAAGCTCGTGTTTACTCCGCCCTGCTCAATGAAATCCTTCATTAATTTTCCGACTTCGTTATCAGCAAAAGCAGTGATTACGGCCGTATCCATTCCGAAGCATTTATGAAGCCCGCGAATTACGTTATATTCTCCGCCGCCTTCCCAAGCTCTGAATGAACGCGCTGTACGTATTCTTCCCTCGCCAGGATCTAAGCGTAACATTACTTCGCCGAGACTTACAGCGTCAAATCTGCATTCACTTTTCGGCTTTACGTTTAATTGCATAATTTACCCCCTGATTTCCTTTACGATTGCGGCCGCCTCTTTCACAAGCGCTCCGATTTTGTCCCATTCTCCGGCCGAGATTAAATCCTTCTTGACCATCCAGCTCCCGCCACAAGCGACGATACGATTATAAGCGAGATAATCACGGACATTCTTAGCGTTAAGTCCACCGGTCGGCATAAACTTCAAGTCAACGTAAGCCGCCGCAACAGCCTTAATCATTGCAAGTCCGCCTGCTGGTTCTGCCGGGAAAAATTTTACGACTTTGAGACCGAGTTCAAGAGCCTGTTCCATTTCGCTTGGTGTCTGAGTTCCGGGAGTTACAGGAATGCTTCTATCAAGGCAATACTGCACAATCTTGGGATTAAGTCCGGGTGAAACTATGAACTTTGCTCCGGCATTCATTGCGCGATTTGCCTGATCCTTCGTTAAGACTGTTCCGGCACCGACGAGCATATCAGGAAATTCACGAGACATAATCTTAATGCTCTCTTCGGCGGCAGCTGTCCTGAACGTTACTTCTGCACAGGGAAGCCCATTTTCACACAGGGCTTTTGCGAGAGGGGCGGCATCTTTGGGATCATCAAGTACTACTACGGGGATTATTCCGATTTTGCTGAACTGTTCGAATATCATTTTACGAATCAGCCTCCTTCATTCATTATTGAGAATAATATATTAAAATTTTGAGAATGTTTACAAGTTATTATAAGCGAAAATCATAAAGTATTGAGAGTAAATTTTACTGTTCTTAGGACATAACAAGTTAAATTTTGCATACTTGACAAAGTCAGGCGAGATTGATATCATACTTGCCGCATTTCAGTATTCCCCAGTAAATTGACAATTAAATATCAGACAAGACAGAAATTTTTGACACCTCAATTTGACATGTAAAGAGGCGATGAAAAACTTACACAACGATTTTATCAAGTTTACGTTTAACTCACAATCAACCCTCTCACAATAATTCCGTTAAGACACTCACTAACAGTCCGTTGAAATAATGCAAAAAATTTTTCAGGAGGCACAATTTTGAGCTGGTTTAGTGTTCAAAAATATCGCAAAGAACTCGTGAATGATTTATGTGAAGCACTCAAAAACGGTACAGCCCCTTGGCAGCAACCTTGGAGCAAGGTCGTTCAAGAATGGCCGATAAACGCATTAACAGGACATCACTACAGTTACAACAACGCAATGAAACTTTACGCAAGAGCTAAAAGAATGGGCTACACGGATTGCCGCTGGCTCACTTACAGGCAGGCTCAAGACTTAGGAGGACACGTAAAACTCGGCGAAAAAGGAACTTACATTCAATTTTACATCGAGAATGGAGCTGTTCAAATTACCAACGCAAAGAGAGAACCCGTGCTCAACACCAACGGCGAACCAGTTTATCGCTATCAATGGATATTGAAACGTTACGTAGTCTTCAACGCTGAACAAATTTCAGGCTTAACGCTTTACGTCCCTGAACCTCCGAAAATTCATGCTCCTGTAAAACTTTGTGAAAAAGCAGAGAGAATTT
This sequence comes from uncultured Fretibacterium sp., assembly GCA_937915835.1. Classification (GTDB taxonomy): domain Bacteria; phylum Synergistota; class Synergistia; order Synergistales; family Aminobacteriaceae; genus JAFUXM01. The sequence continues at coordinate 2,380 of CALGHA010000036.1, forward strand.
TACAGGAATCTGGCGCAAAAATTCATCATGGCGGCGACGAAGCATATTACGATTTCGGAGATGACTTCATACAGCTTCCCAAAATTGAGGAATTTCACACTTCAGCGGATTATTACGCTACGGCACTTCATGAGCTTTCACATTGGACAGGACATGTGAGCAGATTAAACCGCAATTTCTGTGAGAATTTTGGCAGAGAAGCATACGCCTTTGAAGAACTCGTTGCTGAGATAAGCTCAATGTTCGTTTCTGCTGAGACCGGAATTGACCAAACGCAAAAGCATTTTGACAATCACGCGGCTTATGTTTCGTCTTGGCTGGAGGTGATTAAGCAAAACAGTCAATCCCTGATTAACGCCGTAAAGTTAGCTCATCAAGCGTCAGATTTTATCTTGAAGAACGAAAGAGCACGTGAGAGAGCTGACGAGAAAAAAGCTAGCTGATAATCAACAAAAGCCCCCAGCTCGTACAAAACTGGGGGAAATTTTTTTATTAACGTATAAATATTTTTACCTTGTTAGTATACTCATCAGAATTATCCGGCTCATGGAGAATATTTCTCGCAGCTTCAGTTAAGATAGAGTATGTTTCGCTCTCCGAAGGGTTAAAGAATTGGCCGTTGTAACGAATGATTATGTTGATTTCGGCGTTTTCTTCCGAGTATTCCAAGACTGTATTAATTTTCGGGGCTTCAAGCTCAGGGATTAATATTTGCTGGATTAACTCTGCAAGGACAAGCTGAATCGAATTTCTCAAATGCCGGGAGATCATATTTTTCTGGCAATAAGCATCAACATTTGACACCATGCCGGGAAAATCGAAATTGTTATTATTAATCGTGAACTCAAGGACTTTCAAATGTCGTATAAATCTTCGAGTTCTTTCGAGTTTAGGATGTTCAAAAATTTCTTCGGGACTTCCCTGCTCGTAAATTCCGCCGTCATCAATGTAAAATACTCGTGAAGAAATTGCGCGGGCAAAATTCATCTCATGCGTAACAATCATCATAGTTCGTCCGCTCTCTGCAAGCTCACGTATTACCGCCTGAACTTCACCGATCATCGTGGGATCTAATGCGCTCGTAGGCTCGTCGAATAATATCACTTCGGGGTTCATCGCTAAAGTTCTCGCAATCGCTATTCTCTGTTTCTGGCCGCCTGATAATTGATCCGGATAATTCAAATATTTATCGCTCAAGCCGACCATTTGTAAGAGCTTCATTCCTTCGTCAAAAGCCGTTTGTTTGCTAATTCCCTTGAGCTTCATGGGTGAGAACATAATATTTTCTATCACTGTAAGATGCCCGAATAAATTAAACGATTGGAAGACCATTCCCATTTTTTGCCGGACTTTCGGGACATTACAGCGCGGGCTTGTGATTTCCTCATTATAGATAAAAATTTTTCCGCCGTCAGGTTTCTCAAGAAGATTTATGCAGCGTAAGAGCGTACTTTTCCCAGTTCCTGAAGGTCCGATAATTGCGATTACATCTCCGGCGTTAATTTCAGCGTTGACATCTAAAAGCGGCTTCGCATTGGGATAAACTTTTTTAACATGTTCAAGCCTAATCATGATTTTTTTCTCCATATTCTCCGTTTAATTCTATATTCATCAGGTCAATTCCCCGTAAAATATCTTCGGGCTTACGTTTGGACGGCGTAATTCTCGCGTGAATTATATTCGTAATCGTGTTTAATAATGCGGCTAAAATAAAATATATCACAGCGACTGAGATTAACGGGAAAAATGCCTCATATGTACGACTTCTCACAATGTCGCCCATTTTCGTAAGATCCTGAACAGCGATATAGCCTACAATTGCTGTTGCCTTGACGAGTTCAGAAACTTCGGCTTTATAGCTCGGCATAAAATGTAACGCTGCTTGAGGCAAAATAATCTTGAAGAAAGTCTGCCAGTCAGTAAAACCTAATGCATAAGCCGCTTCGGTCTGACCAATGTCAACAGCTCCTGCCCCGAATTGAAGCATGCCGTAAAACGAAGAGCCGAATGTAAGTGTGAAAGCAATGATTGAGACCCATATAGCTTTTATGTCAATATGACCGAAGATTACGTAATACAAAATCATTAACAACACGACTAAAGGAGTTCCCTGAATTAGCCAGATTGAAAAATTAGTGAGGGAATTTGCGATAATATTTCCCTTGCGACATAACATGAACACGATAAAGCCGAGAATTGTCCCGAAAATTATTGATAAGACAGTGATAATCATCGTGTTAATTATGCCATCGATAAATAATTTATATCTGTCTTCACGGAAAAATGTCCTGTTAAAGCTGGCTTTCAAGTCTTCCCAAAATGACGACGATGACGATATTGGCGTTAATGCTTTAAGACATGCTACAACAGTCCGGCATGCATAATAAGGCTCAGACAATTTTACGTTCTCGCTTCCTTCTTCGATTACAGCAATTCCGGAAGCTCCAAAGTCAAATTTCCCTGAAGCTATCGCCGGTAATATTGCGTTAAAAGACATCGCCGTAACTTCCAAGCCGTAACCGTAAGCCTCACAGAATTTTGCAGCAATATCAATCTCAAGCCCAGCTATTTCCGTACCTCGATAATAATTAAACGGGGGATATTCACCTTCTGTTGCGAGTGAAAGAATGCCATTAGGTGCCGGAAAATTTTTGTAATCCGGAAGCGTTTTAGTCTCTTCGTCCGGGCCTGTCCATTTCGTGATTATCTTTTCGAGTTCACCAGTTGATCTAAGAGAACGTATATATTCGCCGAGTTCATCACATAATTTATTGCCTCTTTCTGTCTTAGCAAAAACGTAAGCTACGTCGAGAGCCTCATCAATTTTGTCTTCGAGCATTGCTATACGGTTATTAGTCGAGGCCATCAGAGCGAATACAGGTTCATCAAGCAAAAAGCCCTCGATTTTATGACTGTCAAGAGCTGCGGCCATATCAGCAAAAGTATTAAAGTAGACTATTTCAGAGTTAGGAAAAGTTTCTTTAGCGAGGTCAGCCCATTCAGCTACGCCGGTTTGAACTCCGATAGGTTTGCCGTTGAGTTCAGAGACATTGTTATATTTTGCTCTGTCATCTTGTGCTTCAGAATATCGCGAGGAGAGAAAAATAACGATAAGAATTAAGCTCAACACGAAAAATAAATTGCGCTTGAACATTCCGAACCACCCTTCAAAATTATTTTAGGGAAAATTATAAACAAAATCCCCCCATCGTAAAGACAGAGGGAATGAAAAATTTACCCTAATCAAGCGGCAAATTCCTAGTCGTATTCGAGATAAGCACCTTTCATCGGACTTGCGGCCAATTCACT
>CALGHA010000037.1 GCA_937915835.1 uncultured Fretibacterium sp.
AAGTTTTACACGGGAGGCGGCGAACCGTTTACCCCGTTGACGCTCTCACAAGAATTTGTAAACGTGAAGGCGTAAATTTTATTATCAACAAATTTATATCTTGAAAGGAATGTATATCTATAATGTTAGGTCTTTCACTTGCGTTATTTGGGGCAGCTTTGGCGGCGGCTCTTGCTGGAATCGGATCAGCAATCGGAATCGGTGTAGCAGGAGGAGCAGCAGCAGGAGTTATGACAGAAGACCCCAACAAGTTCGGTTCATGCTTAATTCTTCAGGCCCTTCCCGGAACACAGGGAATTTACGGATTATTAATCGCTTTCTTCGTTCTCAATAAGCTGGGATTACTCGGCGGCGGCGGTGCAGTAGCTCTTGATTGGAATCAGGGCTTGCAGATTTTAGCGTCATGCCTTCCCATCGCGGTAGTCGGCTGGTATTCGGCCATTTGGCAGGGCAAGACTTCAGCGGCATCAATTCAGATGATTAGCAAAAAGCCCGAAGCAATGGGTAAAGCAATTATCCTCCCGGCAATGGTTGAGACGTATGCGGTGCTTGCACTTCTTACGAGTATTCTTATGCTCATGGGAGTTCAGGTAGGCTAGTCGGGCAGGTGTTGAAGAATGGCACTTGCTGACATCAAAGCAAAGATTAAAGCCGATTCGCAGGCACAAATTAAGGCACTCGAAGCTGAGAACGACGCAAAAGTCCGTGAGATAAGCCGCAAAGTCAACGCCGAGATTAAAGAAGTTCAGGACGCTTATAATTCCCGACTTGCTAAGGAAGAGCCTGAAGTTCTTAGACGACGTGAGATTGTTGCTGAACTTGACGCAAAACGTATTGACTTGGGAGTTAAGCAGCGTTTAATGGGAGAAGCATTTGACGCGGCATTAAAGCAGATGGTCGAGATGGCTCCGGATAAGTACGTGAAGTTCGCGGATAAATTAATGTCTCAGGCTGTTTCAACAGGAAGCGAAGTTGTTTTTGTCGGTAAAAACGAGAAGCATTTAGACCAGCGCTGGATTGACGGCTACAATGCTTCACATAATACAAAGCTGACAATTTCACCTGACAGACTGCCTATAGCCGGAGGATTTGTGCTCAGGAATGATCGAATCGACACAAATTGTTCATGGGAAATGCTTATAGCCGACGCACGCGCAGACATTGAGACTGAAGTAGTGAAGCGGTTATTTGCGTAAGGAGGTGCTGTTACAGTGAGTTACGTATACGCCGTATCTAGATTGCGGGGTATGGAAAATCACTTGCTTGACACGGCATTTTTTTCGCGGCTTATGGACAGCGCAGGGATTGACGACGCATTAAAGGCACTTGGTGAGACTTCATATTCACAATGGATTTCAGGGAATGCCAATTTCGACAAGGCTATAGATTCTGAGATGTTCGCAACGTTTGAGGAGTTAAAGAGCTTTGTGCCGGATAAAGAGTTGCTTGATATTCTCAGGCTTCCTTATGATTTTCATAATGTAAAAGTTTTGCTGAAGGGATTATTTAAAGTTAGAGGCGGAGAAGCTGACGGAAGACGTTATGATTTGCTCTCGAAGCTCGGGACGATTGACACGGAAGAGCTTATGAACGCGATCGAGACGGAAGAATACGGCTTTTTGCCTTATGGCTTGACTGACTTAATCCCGGCGTGCTGGCAGTTATGGGATCAGACGAAGAACGCTCAGGCTGTGGAATTATTAATAGATCATCAGATGTTCAAGGCAATGTTGAAAGTTGCTGAGGACTTGAAGATGCCTGACGTAATCCGCTGGGTTCAGAACAAGATTGATGCGGAGAATTTGCGTAGTGCCGTAAGACTTGCAAGAATGAAATATGACAGCGCAAAAGCGTTAACATTTTTCCATGAGGGCGGAACGATAAGGCCTGACGATATGGCTAAATTGCTGAACGAACCTCAGGAAACTTGGGCAAGACTGCTTTCTTATACTGACATCGGAAGCGTTTTAGGAGCATTGCAGGATCAGAACGACATCAACGCCGCTTTAACGGAAGTTACGAAGGCAATTGATGAATACTTAATGAAAGTTCTTGAGAACGCGAAATATTCAATGGATGCTCCGGCCAATGTCTTGTTATATTTGCTGAACAAGGAAGCTGAAGCTCGAAATATGCGTGTGGCTCTTGTGTGTGTTGCAGGAGGACTTGATCGCGAATTTGGAAGGAGGCTCTTGAGCAATGGCAGATAACAGTAAACCTATGGCGGCAATTGGAAGCTACGAGATGGCTTTACCGTTTCAGGCTGTCGGAGTTCGGAGCGTGATATTAACTCCGGAGACGCGAAACACTTTCGAGGCGACACTTGAACAGTTAGCGCGTGAAGATTATGCAGTCGTATTCATTCAGGAAGATTTATTTGTCGAGTTTACGGGCAAAGTTGAAGAGATAAACGATAAATATTCAACCAGCGTTCTGCCTGTGCCTGGTCCTTCTGGAGCAACTGGTGCGGGCTTAGCTTCGATTAGGGGAAGCGTAGAGAAGGCTGTCGGTATGGATATTTTTGCAGAACGTTAAATAATGATGGTAAAAAAATTCGGAGGCGGGAGATTATAAAAATGCCTGAGAAGAAAGAAGTAAAAGGAGTAATAGAGCGTATCTCCGGCTCTCTTGTAGTCGCTGGCGGGATGGAAGGGGCCAGTATGCAGGACGTTGTGCATATTGGTGAACTCGGACTTGTCGGCGAAATACTTGAAGTTAACGGCGATAAGGCATCAATTCAGGTTTACGAGGAAACTTCGGGCCTGAAGCCTGGTGAACCCGTTATCTCAATGGGAGAGCCTTTAAGTGTTGAGCTTGGGCCGGGAATTATTGAGCAGTTTTACGACGGAATACAGAGGCCGCTTGAGTTAATCGAGAAAGCCGCGAAGAGCCCCTATATTTCGCGAGGTATCAGCGTTCCGGCACTTGACAGAAATAAAAAATGGAACTTTGAGCCGAAAGTGAAAGTTGGCGAAGAAGTTATTGCTGGCGACATTCTCGGAACGGTTCAAGAGACTGTTGTTGTTGAGCATAGAATTATGGTGCCTTATGGTGTCAAGGGAAAAGTTACGAAGATCGAGAAGGGCGAGCACACAATCGAGGACGTTATCGCCGTAATCGAGGACAACGGGACAAAGCAAGAAGTGAAAATGCTTCAGCGTTGGCCAGTTCGTAAGCCCAGACCTGTAAAAACTCGTCTTGCTCCGAATGTTCCGATGACGACAGGACAAAGAGTTGTTGACGCGTTCTTCCCTGTAGCGCTTGGAGGAACAGCATGTGTACCCGGCCCGTTTGGTTCAGGTAAGACGGTTATTCAGCACCAGTTTGCGAAGTGGGCACAAGCTCAAATCGTCGTTTACGTTGGCTGTGGTGAACGCGGCAATGAGATGACGGACGTTTTGTTGGAATTCCCGGAACTTGACGACCCGCAGACCGGCCAGCCCTTAATGAAGCGTACAACGTTGATTGCTAACACGTCAAACATGCCTGTTGCTGCTCGTGAAGCCAGTGTTTACACAGCAATCACACTCGCCGAGTATTATCGCGATATGGGCTATTCGGTCGCATTGATGGCAGACTCAACAAGCCGCTGGGCTGAAGCATTACGCGAAATGTCCGGACGACTTGAGGAAATGCCCGGTGAAGAAGGTTATCCGGCATATTTGGGAACACGTTTAGCGAGTTTCTATGAGAGAGCCGGAAGATGTATCGTGAACGGTAAAGACGGCCGCGAAGGATCAATTACGGTAATCGGAGCAGTCTCACCTCCTGGCGGCGACTTGTCAGAACCTGTTACTCAGAACACGTTGCGCGTTACAAAAGTTTTCTGGGGACTTGACGCTAATTTAGCTTATCAAAGACACTTCCCGGCTATCAACTGGTTATCGAGCTACTCACTTTACACCGAGAGGCTTGACGCATATTGGGATGAAAAATTTGATGACCAGTGGAGCAGCTTAAGAGTTGAAGCAATGGGACTTCTTGAGCAGGAGAGCCAGTTAAACGAAATCGTCAGGCTCGTAGGAATTGACGCATTATCACGCGATGAACGTATGGTTATGGAGACGGCCAAGTCGTTACGTGAGGACTTTTTACATCAAAACGCGTTCCATGAGATTGACACGTATGCTTCAATGGATAAGCAGTTCAAGATGTTGCGTACAATTGTTAATTTCCATCATGCCGGACTTGATGCCCTTCACAAAGGCGCGCCAATGAACAAGCTGTTTAACTTGCCCGTACGTGAGCAGATTGCGAGAATGCGTTATCTTGAGGAAAAAGATATCGGACAGATTGACAAGCTCGACGATACGATTAAAGAGCAGATTAACGGCATAATTCCTGTCGGAGGTGATAGCAATGCTGCCTAGAGAGTACAGGACAATATCAAGCATTTCCGGCCCGTTGATGATGGTCGAGAAAACTCAGGATGTAATGTATGATGAGCTCGTCGAGATAACTTTAGCGAACGGCGACAAGCGCAGGGGCAGAGTTCTTGAGATTGAGAGCGACCGAGCATTAGTTCAGGTTTTCGAGGGAACAACGGGAATTGAGAACGAGGATTCAAAAGTTCGTTTCTTGGGAAAAGTTTTAACGCTTCCAGTTTCACGCGACATGTTAGGACGAGTTTTCAACGGACGCGGTGAGCCTATTGACGGAGGAGCGCAGTTAATCCCTGATCAGAATTTGGACATTAACGGAATGCCTATGAACCCATTCTCGCGAGATTATCCTTCTGAGTTCATACAGACGGGAATTTCGACGATTGACGGACTTAACCCGATGGTCAGAGGCCAGAAATTGCCGATATTCTCAGCGTCAGGACTTCCACATAACAGGATGGCGGCTCAGATTGCAAGACAAGCTACGGTTATCAGCGGACATGAGGACTTCGCGGTAGTTTTTGCGGCGATGGGAATTACATTTGAAGAGGCTTCATTCTTCATGGAGGACTTCAGACGCACCGGAGCTTTGCAGAGAACAGTTCTTTACATCAACTTAGCGGATGACCCGGCAATCGAGAGAATTTCAACCCCGCGTATCGCTTTAACAGCGGCAGAATATCTTGCGTTTGAATGCAACATGCACGTCGTTGTAATTCTCACGGACTTAACGAACTATTGCGAGGCTCTTCGTGAAATTTCTGCGGCACGTAAAGAAGTTCCCGGTCGTCGCGGTTATCCTGGCTATCTTTACACGGACTTAGCGACGATGTATGAGAGAGCAGGAAGACTTAAGGGCAAGAGCGGCTCAATCACTCAGATTCCGATTTTGACGATGCCTGAAGATGACAAAACTCACCCGATCCCTGACTTAACGGGATATATCACGGAAGGGCAGATTATCTTGAGCAGGAGCCTTCACAGACAGGGAATTTATCCGCCGGTTGACGTTATGCCTTCACTTTCGCGTTTGAAAGATAAAGGTATTGGCCGCGACAAGACACGTGAGGATCATGCGGACTTGATGAACCAGCTGTTTGCGGCTTATGCACGAGGAAAAGAAGCTAAGGAATTGGCCGTAATTCTCGGTGAGGGTGCACTTTCAGAGGAAGATAAAGCGTTTGCGAAGTTCTCGACTGTGTTTGAAGATAAGTATGTTCGTCAGGGCGAATACGAGAACAGGACGATTAAAGAGACGCTTGAACTCGGCTGGGATTTGCTGACGATGATACCGGTCAAGGAACTCAAGAGAATTAGAGACGCTTATATTGAGAAGTATTTGAACCCGCTGCTTAAGGCAAAAGCTGAGAAGGCAGAGAATTAAGGGAGGGATTGACCGATGGCACGCATCAATGTCAACCCCAACCGAATGGAATTATCGCGGCTCAAGAAGAGGCTTGCAGTAGCGAAACGCGGGCATAAACTCCTGAAGGACAAACAAGACGCGTTGATTAAGGCATTTCTTGAGAAGGCTCGTGCAGGCAAAGAACTTCGCGAGGCTGTCGAGAAGGAATTAGCCGAATGCTACGGAACGTTTGTGTTATCGAGAGCACAGACGACTCCGGAAATTCTTGAGCAGGCATTAATATTTCCTGGTGCAAAGTCAACTTTGAGCGTTCAGTGGCATAATGTTATGAGCGTAATGGTTCCTGAGTATGACGTAAAACAAGAAGGCAACCCGGTAAATTACGGTTTCGTGAATGTGCCGTTGTTGCTTGATTCTGCGCTTGAACAGTTCAGCAAGTTGATTGTGAGACTTTTGCACTTAGCGGCCGAAGAAAAGGCTATAAGATTAATGGCCGGAGAGATTGAGCGAACGAGGCGGAGAGTTAATGCGCTTGAGTACGTAATGATTCCGAACTTAGCCGAGACAATACGTTACATCAGCATGAAACTTGACGAGCAGGAACGTTCAACTTTGAGCCGA
>CALGHA010000038.1 GCA_937915835.1 uncultured Fretibacterium sp.
CGCTGTGTAGAAACATCTTGTTCCGCTCTCAAGCCAAGCAAGCCCGATAAATCCGTCCTTCTCCGTGAGCTTGTACATGTCCTGACCTTCGGGGCCGTTCATGACTTTGTAGAGATGATCTTTATCACGGAAAACGTAGGGCACTGATACACAGTTCCAGGCTCCGGCGAAATTCGCGAGTGTTCCGGCTGATACTTTCGTCATTTCGAGCTGGCTTGCCTGAATTTGTGAGACACAATCCGCTTCACTTCCAAGCTGACCATTAGGGATAATGTTAATCGTGATTGAACCGTCTGAAGCCATGTTTACAGCATCAGCCCACTGTGTCATTGCGATGTGAACGGCGTGATCTTCGGCCAAGTTATGAGCAAGCGTTAGGAAGAAACTTTTGTCAGCTGAAGCTCCGGAAGCAAAGGCCATCACCATGACCAGACAAAGCATTATTGAGAGAAACTTTTTCATGATAATAGAACTCCTCCTTTTTGAGTTTAAGAATAATTTGTAATTTACTGATTGGATATGAATATTTTAATCTATTGAGAATTTGAGCGCAACAAAAATATTATTCACCATAAAAATTTTACTCAGCCTTTGAAGATTTGTATTACGTCCTGAAGGTTCATAGCCAGTAAGGATTTTTCACGCCTCCATTGTAATTTTGTCTTCTCAGTTATAAACTCAGCAAATCCCTCATTCTCAATGCTCGACTTCTCAATCATACACACTGAATTTTTCGCGATGAACAAGTAAAAATATCTCTCATCCTGAATTAATCGTGTTAGTTTCGTATAAGCTATATTCATACTGCCTTCTCCTGAAATTGTGAACTCGTCATCATGAAATTCATAATGCATCTCAGGGAATGAATTTTTCCGTGCCTGGACGACTTTATCAGCTCTGACCTGAGCCGGAAAATCCACACTGACAATCAGCCAAGCTCCGAGCGCGATTAAAATTCCTCGTGCCCAAATTGGAAGCGCAAACATCACGGCTAATATTATGAACACGAAGCCGATTATGAGCCTTAAGATTATTCGGGGCTTGTCGTAAGAGAGATATTGAGTTTTGTAGAGAGTGTTGATAGTTTTTTCGTTGTGAGTGATTTTGCCTGAGTAAAGCATGCTGTATTTCTCCTGTCTGTCATGAATTATCTCGTTGTGAGTAAATCATGTTATAATTCTCTCGTCAATATGCAATAAATTCAGTCATTCCATAATTTCCCCTTGACAAATACCCCCCCCCCATTAAGTATAATTTACGTAGTTGATATTTTCCCAATTCAATAAATCCTCAACGGGAGATTATTTCAATAGTTATCGGGTAGTTTCTTCATAAGTTAGGAGCTGTTTGGCGCAATCCTTTTCTTGTTTACATGAATGGAGATGATAATCAAAAGAAAATAGCGGAAATAACTTGTCGTTTTATCCATGAACAGAAAGGAGCAATTCTCGTGAAGAAAATTTCAATCTTTATGTTATTAGTGTTCGTATTCGTATCATTGGCCGAAAGTTTAGCGTTTGCTGATTTACCAACCGTAGTGGCGGGAGCAGCAAGCACAGGCGAGATATTCAGAGTGCTTCCTGATGGAGCAATTGAGAGAAAAACAGAAACAGTTATTGAACCTTCAATCAAGGGAGGAGTTTACGGAGCAGCAGGAGGTGCGGCAACAGGTGCAGTAATCGGGAGCTTTGTTCCTGTAATCGGGACTGCGGTCGGTGCTGGAGTTGGAGCTGTCTTCGGAGGAATTGCGGGCTGGATATTCGGGCCTGCTGAGTGAGGAGGAATTAAAGCTATGAAGAAAATTGCGTTGATAGTTTTATTCTCGCTGATGTTTGCTCAGGCATCATTCGCAATTGTTGACACAGACAACGGAAGAGCTTTACGAGCTGCCGGACACGTTGCGAAAGGAACAGCGGCACAACTTCAGAGTGATGATGTAGGAGCGGCGAAAGAGTATAGCGAAGCGGCACAAGAAATTTCGCCAATCATAATCGGAGTAATAATCGGTGGAACAACTGGGTGTTTTGGGTTTCCTCTAATTGGCACGGCTCTCGGAGCAATTACAGGCGGAATTGCGGGCTGGCTCTGGGGAAATTAACAAGGAGGAATTAATCATGTTGAAGAAATCAAAAATTATTGCGGTATTAATCATGTGCGTAATGATGTTCGCTCTTGTTGAGCCTGCATGTGCAAGAACTTGGGGTGAATGGCTCACTGAAACTGTGGGGGGTGGAGTAATCGGTGCTGTCGTCGGCGGAGGTGTCGTAGTCTTGACCGGAGGAGCTGCGTTGCCAATCGTCGCAGGATGTGCTGCTATGGGGGCTGCTGCTGGAGCGGCTGACGAGAAAACAAGACCTGCAATTGTTGCCGGTGAACTTACCATTGTCGGTACTATTGCTACTGGCGGTTTGGCTGGAAGTGCTGCGGCAGGCGGAGGTGGAGGAGCGGCAGTAAGCTGGATTAGCAAATTCTTCGGCAGTAAATAAATATTCCTGCCTCTGGCTCTCAAAGCTGGGGGCAAAATTTTTTCCCGTCATAAAATTTCTTCGGCAACAAAATATAACACGTTCTATTTTTCGTTAATAAAAAAATTTTCAATTACCCGTAAAATTATGTTTGCAATATCTATAATCTCTGAATAAAATTATCTTCGTTCAATCACCAAATATTAACCAAAATTTTAATATGTCAGGAGCGTTTAAGAAATGCAGATTGATATTAACAGCAGACTTATCGCACTTATCGGCACACCTTTAAGCCAGTCGTTCGCGGCTCGTATGCAGAACTCGGCTTATCAGGCGGCAGGTTTCAACATGGTGTATTGCTATTGTGAAGCAGACAGCAGTCACCTCAAAGAGATTATTGACGGCATCCGTTACATGCCCACGTTCTTAGGCTGTGCAGTTACGAAGCCCAATAAGGTCGAAGTTATGCAATATCTCGATGATTATGATCCTCTCTGCAAGAAAATGGGAAGCTCTAACACCGTAGTAAAAACAGCGGAGGGAAAACTCGTAGGTTACAACACTGATGGTTACGGCGCATTAAGAGACCTCAAGGAACATAACGCACCTATTAAAGATCACGTAATGTTCTCATTCGGTGCTGGCGGAACTGGAAGATCAGTTTGTCTTGAGCTTGCTGAAGAAGGAGCAAAGAAAATTTACATCTCCTCACGTTCAGAAATGTGTGAAACTCTTAGCGAAGAAATCAACAAGTTTTATCCCGGTGTTTGCGTTCCGTTAAGAGCAGCTGACGAAGCAGGAATAGCTAAAGCCCTCGACGAGACTGATATTATCCTCAACCTTTCAGGCTTAGGAATGCGCGGCAAAGAACAATATACTTGTGTTGACAAGAAATACTTGAAACCGTCTCATGTTTGCTTTGATGCTACGTATAATCCTGCTGAAACTCGTTTCTTGAAAGAAGCTGCAGAAGTCGGATGTCAGACGATTAACGGTTTGGGAATGACATTATATCAGGGCTTGCGTCAAATTCAGCTCTGGACCGGCGGAAAAGCTGTACCGTTGGATGTAATGCGTCAGACGTTAATGGACATTCTCGCAGGCAAGTAATCACAAAAATTTATGCCGTCGCTAACTCATGGGCGGCTTGTTAAAATTCACGAAGGGAGTAAAACATAATGGCACGTAAATTTTCACTCGCATACTTAACAATTCCCGGAACAAACCCGATGGATCAGATTAAAATTGCGAAAGAAGCAGGCTATGATTTCGTAAGCCTCCGCACAATCCCGATGCATTTACCCGGTGAACCTTCATTCCTTCCACAGGATGACCCGAAACTTTTCGCCGACATCAAAGCAGCTCTCAAAGAATACGACATGCCTTTAATGGACATTGAGCTTGCACGTATTCGCAAGGATTTGGACATTAACGAGTATAAGCCAGCGTTTGAGGCAGCAGCGAAACTCGGAGCAACTGACGTACTCGGAAGCGTTTGGACACGAGACCGCGCATGGTACACTGAGACAGCCGGAAAAGTTGCAGGGTTCGCGAAAGAGTTCGGCTTAAAGTTCAACATTGAGTTCCTTCCTTGGGCCGGCGTAAGAAATCTTCAGGAAGATATTACCCTCATCGATGACCTCAATGCGGCAGGACATGATAACGTCTTCGTAATGGTCGATACCCTTCATGCTGGTCGTGCAGGCGTAACAGGTTCAGAATTGGCCAGAACTCCACGCAAATACTTCAACTTCATTCATCTTTGTGATGGCCCGGCAGGCCCTGATGGTGACCCTGTGCTTGATAACATCAAAGATGACCTTATGCTCTTCACAGCAAGAGAAGGCAGAATGTATCCCGGTGAAGGCGTAATGGCGATTGCTGACATGGTTAAAGCTATGCCGGAAATCCCGTTATCGATTGAGCTTCCGAACTTGAAGGAGATTAAGGAGCGCGGAGTTGCCGGACATGCTAAACAGTGCCTTGATGTCGCGAAGAAATATTTTGCTGAGAACGGGATATTTTAATCATGAGTAAGTCGCTGAAAGTAAGAAACGTTGAGCTCGGTGCTGGAGTTCCGAAGACAATAGTTCCGATTGTTGCGAAGACTAAAGCTGACATTCTCGCAAAAGCTGAAGAGATTACGAGACTTCCGGCAGATTTGGTTGAATGGCGTGCAGATTTCTATGAGGATTTGTTCAATACTTCGAAACTTTTAGAGACGCTCAAGGAATTACGCAAGGTTTTAGGCGACACCCCCATTCTCTTCACAATTCGCACGAGACCGGAAGGCGGAGAAGTTGCACCGTCATTTGATGATTATTCGCGCGTGAACTTGGCCGTTGCTAAAAGCGGCGATGCAGATTTAGTTGACGTTGAGATGTTCTGGGGCAATACTGACTGGAACGCTAAAGCCTCTGAGAACTCGGCAAAACTCGTTGAAGAAATTCATGCGGCAAAATGTCTTGTTGTCGGTTCACGTCATAATTTCTCAGCAACTCCCTCACAGTCCGAAATCGTCGAGACATTGAAGCATCAGAAAGAAGCCGGCTCTGACGTTCCCAAAGCTGCAGTTATGCCGAAGTCAAAAGAAGACGTAATCGCCGTAATCGCCGCGTCAGTCGAGTTCGGAAATATCACGGACAGGCCATTTCTCACAATCTCGATGGGCCCGCTGGGAATGATGAGCAGAGTAGCTTGTGAGCTTTCGGGTTCATGTATGACTTTCGGAGCAGCAGGACAAGCGAGCGCACCGGGACAAATTCAGGTTAAAGATTTGAAGGATATGCTGACGCTGATACATACGGCACAGCAAGGTTAGCTTTCACGTGAAAAGTATTATATGAGAGGAGGGTAAAATTTTGCAGTTACCAGAAAAAGTTACGATGTGTGAAGTCGGTTTACGGGACGGCGTTCAGAACGAGAAAGTTTATCCCAACACCGACCAGAAAATAGAGATTTTACGGGGCTTCATTGATGCCGGCTATAAAGTTATCGAGGTTGGCTCATTCATGCACCCGAAGAAAGTTCCTCAGATGGCAGACACTGATGAAGTCTTCAAGAAAATCGGCGAAGTTCCTGAAGATGTTCAGTTGAGAGCATTAATCCCGAACACTCGCGGAGTTCAGAGGGCTATTGACTGCGGATGTAAGAAAGTCAAACTCAACGTCTCAGCAAGCCGCATGCATAATCTCAAGAACTTGAACAGGACACCGGAAGAGAGCGTTGCAGGTTTTGCGGACTGTGTGAAAATGGCCAATGAGAATAAAATTGAAATCTCCGGCTCAATCTCAATGCCTTTTGCGTCCCCTTGGGAAGGCAGAACTCCGGTTGAGGACGTTGACGCGATTATCGAGGCTTATTTGAAGGTTGGAATTAACGAGATATCTTTATCCGACGCTTCAGGTCAAGCAGTCCCTAATCAGGTTTATGAACTTTGCAAGCACGTACGAGAGAAATATTCTGAGGCTTCATGGTGGCTTCATTTTCATAACACTCGCGGTGCGGCAATGGCTAATATTCTTGCGGCAATGCAGGCTGGAATGACACGCTTTGATGCTTCGTTCGGAGGACTTGGCGGTTGTCCGTTTGTTCCTGGTGCGGCTGGGAATATTGCTTCTGAGGACGTTATTAACATGCTCGACGAAATGGGAATTGAGACCGGCGTTGACGTGTTAAAAGTTATGGAGATGTCAAAGAAAATTCGTGATATAGTCGGTCACGGATTGGACAGCTACGTTTTGAGAGCAGGACGGTCAAAAGATTTAATTGCGTCTCAAGCGGAATAAGAGAGTAATACCCCCTGAGAGAAATTTTTTAATCGGGGGGAATTAATATTTTATCAGTCAGGAGGATTTATCTATAATGAAATGGCTTGACGAACACTTTGAAGAGGTTTTGATGGTCATATTTCTGATTCTGATTGCATGCGTCATGATGCTTCAGGTTGTAGTCAGAAAAATTCCGTTTATTCAGTCGCTTACATGGGCTGAAGAGTTTTCGCGCTTTATGTGGATCATGAGCGTGTTCATCTCCCTTCCTTACACAATCAGGAAAAGCAACATGCTTCGTGTCAGTGTTGTGCTTGACCTTTTGCCTCAGAAATTACGCAAGGTTATCAATTTATGCGTTGATATCATTGTTGCGGCATGCATGGCTCTTCTTGCGTATCATTCGATCGAGTGCTTGCAGTGGTCAGCAGGAGAAATGCTCGAGGGTGCGAAGGCTGAGACTTCTCCGGCTATGGATTGGCCTATGTGGTGGCTTTATGCGGTCGGACTTTTCGGATTTGCGCTTGCTACGTTGAGGGCAATTCAGATGTTCTTTATCCATCTTGCGAATTTCAACGTTAAGGAACTCACGACACTTGAGCAGACACAGCTTGACGCTAAAGCGGAACTTGAAGCGGCACAGGCAGCAGAGGGAGGCAAGTAAGTTATGGCAGCATTACTCGTATTTGTAGTATTCCTTGTAGCAATAATTTTATCTATACCCATCGGCGTAAGTATGATTTTGGGTTCCGTTGCTCCGATTTTATTAATGGCAAGAGGCGGAGTTATTCCCCAGATTGTTGACAACACATTAAGCGGCGCGAACTCGACCCCGATTTTGGCGGTTCCTCTGTTTATTCTCGGCGGCGTAATCATGGCTGAGGGCGGAATTTCCAAGAAGTTATTTAACTTTTTCTCGTATTTCGTCGGAAGAATACCGGGCGGAGTTCCTTGTGCGGTAGTTTTGACTTGTTTATTCTACGGTGCAATTTCTGGTTCAGGACCTGCGACGACGGCGGCAGTTGGAGCAATGTGCGTGCCTTTCATGGTCGATTTAGGCTATAACAAGACTTGGGCGGCAGGACTTATTGCTGTAGCTGGAGGCTTGGGCGTTATCATACCTCCGTCAATTCCGTTCGTGCTTTACTCATTAGCGACGGGCGTATCAACTGGTAAACTATTCTTGGGCGGCATATTCCCCGGTATTCTTATCGGATTATTCCTTATGATTTACGCGATTTTCTACTGCATGACAAAGGGTGAAGACAAAGCGAAGATCAAAGCACGTCTTGACGAGATAAGCGCAAATGGTTTCTGGCCATTATTTAAAGATTCCTTCTGGGCTTTGCTGTGTCCGATTATAATTCTCGGTGGTATTTATTCGGGATTTTTCACTCCAACCGAAGCGGCAGTTGTCTCAGTGTTCTACGCTATTATCGTCTGCTTATTCATTGAGCGCACAATAAAATTCTCGGCACTTCCTGCGTTCCTTATCAGCTCAGTAAAGACTTACGGCGGACTTGCGTTTGTGTTAGCATTTGCGACGGCGTTCGGTCGTGTATTATCACTCACGCATGCGACTTCAGCAGTTCAGGACTTCATAATCAACAACTTCCACAGTTCAGTATCAGTCTTGAGCGTCTGCACCGTAATATTCTTGATTTTAGGCATGATTATGGACACAGGCCCTGCGATTATCATTCTTGCTCCTGTTCTTCTGCCGGCTGTAAAGATGCTCGGTGTTGATGAAGTTCACTTTGGTGTTGTTCTCGTTTGCTGCTTATCAATCGGACTTGCGACTCCTCCGTTTGGACTTGATTTGTTCGTTGCCGGTAATATTTCCAAAGATAACCCGATGGACGTTGCCGCAAGGGCTACACCGTTTATTATTGCGTTCTTGTTATCGCTTGCCCTGATTGTATACATTCCTGCAATCAGTACATGGCTTGTTTATTAATTTCAGGAGGGAATAATTTATCATGAAGAAATTTATTATTGCCCTATTAGTGTTAGTTCTTGCGTTGAGTTCTTGCGCGTTTGGTGCGTCAGAATTTGATGAGACGTGGCTTGTTACGGCTGATACGACGGCGAAGGGAGCTGCGGGACAAGTATTTGTTCAGCTTGTTCAAGAGAAAGTTAAGGCGGCGAACTCAGGACTTGTAATTGACTATTTCCCGAACGGTGAACTTGGCGGCGACGCGGATTTGTTACGTCAAGCACAGAAGGGTTATATCGCTATAATGCTCTGTCAGACTGCTCCGGTTGTCTCGTTTATTCCTGAGATGGCAGTATTCGACCTTCCTATGGTATTTGCGCGTTACGACGGCGACACGATTGATAAAGTTTTGAACGGAGATTCCGAGTTCCATCGTCAAATGTCAAAAGCGTATGAGAAGGCTGGATTGCATTTACTCGGCTTCATGCAGAACGCGACATACAGACTTACGACGGCGAATAAAGATTTACAGACGCTTTCGGATTTTCGCGGCCTTCAGATTAGAACGATGGAGAACGCTAACCATATGACATTCTGGACGGCAATCGGGGCTGAACCTACACCGTTAGCATGGTCGGAGCTTTATATTTCATTGCAGAACGGAACAGTTAATGCTCAGGAGAATGCGGCTGATACATGCGTAGGAGCGCACTTTGAGGAAGTCCAGAATTATCTTGCGTGCACAAATCACATTCTTTATTGCAACCAGATCTGCATAAACGACAAAGTTTATAAGGCACTCAAGCCGGAACATAAAGCTGTGCTTGATAAGGCAGTGTCTGAAGCGTTACAGGAAATGCGTCCAAAACTTGAGGAGATCGACAAGAGCAACAAAGATATTCTCATCAAGGGCAATATGAAGATGATTGAATATGATAATTCGTTCTTCAGCGACGTATTAGCGATGCAGGGAGTTCGTGATTTGTACAGAAGGATTGACAATGCAACGAACGGACTTGCGAGTGTTCTTGAGAAGAGTTTAGAGGACGGCGCGGCGGCTAATGCTCCTGC
>CALGHA010000039.1 GCA_937915835.1 uncultured Fretibacterium sp.
AGCGTCACTTTTACGTCCGCATTCTTCACTCCGTCTAAACTTTCACTTAACTTTTGGAGTTCCTTCACTGCGTCAGAACTGTCTCCGGAAATTTTTAGCGTCAATTCTTCAACGTCGGCCATCCTTCTTTTCACCTCCGATCCCTCTTAATATTTCCTGAACCCAATACGGCGGAAGTAACGCGGCATTCAAAAATTCTCGCACGTAACTTTCTGGGTAAACGTTCAAAACTTTTTCAGGCTCCATGTGCGAATTTATTATCGCCTGTGCTAACGGATAATCGTCGTCCCCAATGAGAAAAAATTTATGATAAATCCCTTGAAGTCGTTCACATTTAACACAACCGGCAAAATTTCTCGCGTCTCACTCTCCGGCAAATTTTCCCAGTCCGTAAACTCAGGGATTGAAAGTTTTAAGAGTTCCGGCAATGCCCCGATTGTCCCTAAAATTATTTGGTCAATGTTTAACTCCGCTAACGAAACTTCATCGTTCCAGTCAAAAATTATTGAGCCGCTTTCACTCTTTCGGAAAAACGCATTCCCCGCTATCTTCTTGAGAATTTCTCCGAGCAGACCGATTAATTTTATTTTCTCTGACAGCGTTAATTCTCGAACTTCGTAACTCTCTCCAGAAATCTCAACGTTCACTTTGTCCTTCGTAAAATTCTTCATTCTTTACCAGCCTCCTCCTGGAACATCGTCGGCTTCACACTCAATTTGCTCGTAAATGTTTTCTTCAGTCCCCTTACTGCTGTCCTCAATTCCGACTATGTCAACTGATATCGGGCTTTCGTTATCCTGGTTCATCAAAAACGCCGTGAAATTTCCGGAAATCTTTCCTTTATATATTATTAATCCACGATATTTTCCTGAACGTTTCTTGCTCCAAAGTTCAAATTGGTACATCTTCTCACTTTGATAAGAACCGACCGCGTAACCTTTCGTCGTCTTCTTCGCTGATGGGTTTAAAAGCACTATCGTGTCAAGATTACACTCAAGCATGCTGAACGTTAAATGTACTTCCTTGTTCGTCGCAAGCGTTAAGACTGTGCCGCCTTCGCTCTCTTTCACTGTAATCGAATCAGCCTGTTCCTCAAGTTTAAATTCTCCTGACAGCCAGCCTAATTCATGTCGCGTTTCCCCGTCAACAACGAATATTCGCGCTCCTCCAATTAATATGTCATCCGATAATCTCGGCATATAATCACCTTCCTATATAAAAATTGAGACCGTAACGCTTAACGCTACAGTCCATAATTCCGTCTCTTCGTCTTCCTCTGTGATTGATGGTGAAACCTGCAAAATGTAATTGTCCTGATTATTTTTCCCGGAACCGTACTTGAAGAATATCGGGATTACTCCATCAAGAAATTTTAAGCATCGTTCAAATGCGTCTGTGCCCCAAAATGGAAGATAAAACTCAATCATAAATTCAAGTTCTCGCCGTGTGTTCGAGGCTCGCGTGTAATTCCCGCCGGTTAATAATATTTTCGCCGCTGGGGTCGTGATTTGCGCTCCAGCCTCAATAATCGCTAAATTTTTCCCAGTCTCTGC
>CALGHA010000040.1 GCA_937915835.1 uncultured Fretibacterium sp.
TTACCAAGCTCAAGCCGAAGCCGTGAAGTTAATTCCTCGAAACGTCGCCGAACGCCTGAACTTAATTCCCTTGATGCTCGACAACGATGGAACTTTATTAATCACAATGTCTGACCCTCTGGATTTACCTGCTCAAAACGAAATTAAATTAATAACAGGCCATGACATCAGAATTGCAACATCAGGACGCGACGACATCGCTAAAAATCTTCAGCGAATTTATAACTTCCAGGCCAATCTTGAAGGAGTTATGACGGACGCTGCTGTTACGGATGCTTATACTCCACTCTCAGCAACTACACTAGTCGCAAGCCCCGACGACGCACCTTTAATCGAACTCGTGAACGACATGATTACTCAGGCAGTCCAGGAAAACGCTTCTGATATTCACGTCGAAGCCTATGAACAGATGTGCCGAATTAGATTTCGCGTTGACGGAGCATTATACGTTCACTTTGAATATCCCGCAGCAATTCATCCTTCTGTTGTGTCGCGAATTAAAATCATGTCGGGAATGGACATCGCCGAACGTAGAAAGCCTCAAGACGGCCGAATACTCATGACAATGGACGGACGACACATTGATTTACGCGTAAGCTCACTTCCGACAATGGGCGGCGAAAAAATAGTTATGCGTATTCTTGACAGGGACAATTCAACGGCTGAACTTGAGGATTTAGGCTTTGAAAACGACGATCTCGAACATATCAACAGATTTTGCTCTATGCCTTGGGGAATTATGCTCGCGACCGGCCCGACAGGTTCAGGAAAATCCACGACGCTTTACGCAATGTTACGCCGAATTAGCAAGCCAGAACTTAATATTATCACCGTTGAAGATCCCGTAGAGTTTTACATACAGGGAATTAATCAAGTCAACGTAAACGAACGAGCAGGCTTAACATTTGAGAGTGCTTTGCGTTCAATTTTAAGGCAGGACCCTGACAAAATCATGATTGGAGAGATTAGAGACGAACCCACAGCACAAATCGCTATTCGTTCAGCTTTAACAGGCCACTTCGTTTTATCAACGCTCCACACTAACGATGCTCCGAGTGCTGCTACAAGAATTATTGATATGGGAGTTGCTCCGTTCCTTCTTTCAGCTTCTCTTTCAGGTGTAATTGCTCAGAGATTAATACGGCGTTTATGTCCTCACTGTAAAGATGAATATGAACTTGATGATGCAACTTGCGAAAAAATTTACGTTCCTGCTGGCACTCATGCGTTCAGGGCTATAGGCTGTCAGAATTGCAGAAACGGTTACAGAGGAAGACGCGGCATTTATGAGATAATGGTTGTGAACGATAATTTGCGCGAAATGATCTTGAAGGGCGCTGACAACATCGAACTTCGAGACGCGGCAGTCGAAAACGGAATGAAAACTTTACGACAGGCAGGAATTAACGCGGCTCTTGCTGGCCATACATCATTGGAGGAGATTTTAAGTGCAACACTTTAACAATCCGGCATTAGAAGAATTAATCAAGTTAGCAATCGAATCAGGAGCAAGCGATATTCATCTGAGTTCGGGAACTTTTCCGGCATTACGAGTTCACGGCGAATTGA
>CALGHA010000041.1 GCA_937915835.1 uncultured Fretibacterium sp.
AGCCCGTAACTCTGCCTTCGCACATTACCATAATTCTATCGCTCATGCCCATTAACTCCGGCATTTCTGACGAGATCATGATAATCGATTTTCCCTGTGCAATTTGCTCAAGCATAATGTTGTAAATTTCGTACTTAGCTCCTACGTCAATTCCTCGTGTAGGTTCGTCGAGAATGAGAATATCCGAGTTCGTTAATAACCAGCGGGCAATTAAAACTTTTTGCTGATTTCCTCCGCTCAAGTTCTGAATTAACGTAGCGAGTGACGGCGTTTTTACGTTGAGCTTCTTGCACTCTTGATCCGCATCAACCGCGCGTTTATGATCGTTGAGAATTCCCAAGTGAGCGTAATTCTTTTGATTAGCTATTACCGTATTCTCGAGAATTGGAAGAATGCCGAAAATTCCCGTAGCTCTGCGCTCTTCCGTCAATAATGCAAGCCCTCGCGATTTCGCGAAGCCCGGAGACTTTGCAGAATACTTTGTGCCGTTAAGCGTAATTTCACCGGCAGCAATTCCCCTTAACCCGAATAATGCCTCAACAAATTCCGTTCTCTGTGCTCCGACAAGTCCGCCAATGCCTAAAATTTCCTGTTTATGAAGCTCAAAGCTGACATCCTGGAAAGATTTCTTTAACGGTGAACAGACATGCTCAACTTTAAGCACGATTTCATTGCTTGGTTTACCTTCACGATGCGGGAACTGATTAGTCATCTCGCGTCCGACCATCTGCTTAATGATAAAGTCAATCGTTAATTTCTCGCCCTTTTCGTCAGTTACAGGCCAGGTTCCTACGTAAGTTCCATCGCGCATTATCGTAACTTCATCGGAGATTTCAAGAATTTCTTTCATCTTGTGCGAAATATAGATAAACGCAACTCCTTGAGCACGAAGACGATTAATAATCTTGAATAAATGTTCGACTTCCCTGTCTGAAAGTGAACTCGTCGGCTCATCGAGAATTATAATTTTCGCCTTCATGTCGACGGCTCGCGCAATCTCCATCATCTGCAAAATTGCCGCGCTCTGTTCTCCGGCCAATGCTAACGGGTCAACATCAAGCTCCAAATCGTTGAAGAGGGCTTTAGTCTTCTCGTACATCGCTTTGTGGTCAACAACTCCGAAGTGTCCGGGAAATCTGCCGATATAAACATTCTCCATGACCGAGCGAAATCTAATCGGGTGTAATTCCTGATGAACCATCGCGATACCCTGATCCATTGCTTGACGGGCCGAATGAATGCTAGCTTTCTTGCCATCAAGGTAAATTTCTCCGCCGTCAGGTTCGTATATCCCGAAAAGGCATTTCATCAGCGTAGATTTTCCTGCTCCGTTTTCGCCCATCAAAGCGTGAACTGTTCCTTTACGGACGTTCAAGTTGACGTTGTCGAGAGCCTTTACGCCGGGAAATGTCTTAGTGATATTCTTCATTTCAAGCAAATATTCACTCACTATTTTTCACCCCTCGTAACTTTCTGATATGGAACCCAGATATATTTATTATCCGTAATTTCATAGCCGATTGAGTTAATATCTCCTCCGGAAGCAAGAGCAACAGCCAATTTCACTGCGGCTATACCCTGATTATCAGCGTCGTTCAAAACTGTTCCGAGCATTTCGCCCCTGTCCATTGCGTCGAGAGCCGAAGCGTTCGCGTCAACTCCAACAACTGGAATATACATTGAAGCGTCGCCCTTGTTATAATCGCTCGCCTTGAGTGCTTCAACAGCTCCTAAAGCCATCTCGTCATTATTCGCGATAACAGCCTCGATATTTTCCGGACCAATTGACATTAAGAAAGCGTTCATTATCGTCATAGCCTGTAACTTGTCCCAATTTGCGATTGCTCCAGCGATTTCAACCGGCTCAATCCCAGCGTCACTAATTGCCTGAACTGAGTATCTCGAACGCAAAATCATATCTTGATGTCCGTTCTGTCCTCTGAGTAAGATAAATTGCAATTTCCCGTCATGGTTCTTGTCGGCTTCTGGATGAGCTTTAAAGTATTCGGCGATTAACTCCCCTGATTGAGTGCCGGATTCTTCTGCTTTAGCTCCAACGTAATAAGCCTTCTCGTATGACGCAAGCATTTCCGGAGTCGGTTCCCTGTTGATAAAGACAACCGGAATATTCGCGGCTTTAGCTTTGTCAATTATTGCCTGTGATGACATTCTGTCGACTGGGTTAACTATGAGGACACTTACGCCATTATTAATATAATCATCAATTTGAGCGTCCTGCGTTGATTGATCGTCTTGGCCGTCAGCAATATCAATTTTTGCGCCTGCTTTTTCGCTCTCTTCAGACATCGCATTTCTGAAACGTAACATGAAAGCGTCATTGAACCTGTAAATGCATGAGCCGATTTTGACTTCTTCTGAGTATGAACATGATACTAATGATAAAACAAATATTAATGTGAGAATAAAAACTTTACGCAAAAAATTTCACCTCTCATTTTTACTAAATAAACCCCCGCTGTCTTGCAAACGGGGGCATGAAGATTGCTTGTTACTTATTTCATAAGCTCCTGATAGTTGTCAACTGTTACAGGACGATAGGGGATCCAAATATATTTGCCGTCAGTAATATTGTAGCCGATTGACTCTTCTGTTACTTCTTTCTCATCAGCCGCGAGTACTGCAACTCTGACTGCCGCATAGCCCTGGTTGTCAGCGTCGTTAAGGACTGTTCCGAGCATTGAGCCGTCTTTCATAGCTTCGAGTGCCGGTGCTGTTGCGTCAACTCCTACGACAGGAATATATTTCGCGGGGTCGCCCATGTTGTAGCCTTCAGCCTTGAGAGCTTCGATTGCGCCGAGTGCCATATCGTCATTGTTCGCTAAGACTGCCTCGATGTTGTCAATTCCGACCGCTGAGATAAAGCCCTTCATTTTATCGGTCGCCTGAACTTTGTCCCAGTTTGCTGTGTCGTTGCCGAGCTCGACGATCTCAAATCCGGCGTCCTTCATAGCTTTCGTTGAGTATTCAGTGCGGAGTGTTGCGTCCTGATGTCCCTGTTCGCCGCGAATCATGATGTACTGAATTTTTCCGTCGCCGTTTCTGTCAGCCTTCGGGTTAGCTTTGAAGTAATCAACGATAATCTGCCCTGACTGTGTGCCTGATTCCTCAGCTTTTGCACCGACGTACCAAATCTTATCGTAAGCGTTCATGACTTCAGCGTAAGGCTCACGGTTGACGAAAACGATCGGGAGACCTTCAGCCTTTGCCTTGTTCATGAGAGGCTCAGCGGCTGTTCTGTCGACGGGGTTGACGATAAGCGCGTTTGCTCCCTTTGAGATATACGCGTCAACTTGGTCATTCTGCATGGGCTGGCGGTTCTGGCTGTCGACGATCTCAAGCTCTCCGCCCTGCTTCTCCATCTCCGCGCGCATTGCGTTACGAACACCGGTCATGAACGTATCATCGAATTTGTAGATGCATGCACCTACAAGAGCGTCTGTTGCGGCAAATGCTGCGACTGCCGATAATGCTAAAACTGCTGCTGCGAGAATTACAACATGTTTCTTCATAATGAAAACTATACCTCCTAAAAAATTTTTTTATTGTCCAACGCGTTTTTTTCCGCGAGGGATTCCGAGATTAATTAAAATTAACGCCAAGCCGCCGAAACCGAAATTACAGCCTCCACTTTCTTCTTCCTCATAATGATAATATTCGTAACGTGGTGAGCTGTAGCTATCATATTCTTCATAGCCTGTTGATGAACTCGTGAATTTCACGGTGTAAGTGATTGTTCCTGTCCTGCCGTCTTTTCTCGTCAAGCCTGTAACTTCGACTTGCCAGGTCTCATTGTCGTTGTAACTTTCGATATTCTGAGGTCTAAATATTATGCACTCATCATATGCGACATTTTCCTTGTTAATATTGAAGTATCCGTAACTGCTTGCTTGCGAGAAATACCACATTTGCCCGTCGTTGAGCCTCGTTAATTTCACAGCCACTAAATTTTCCTTGCAAGTGTCAAAAATTTCACTATTCAGTGTTACTGACCAAGCCGTGTTCGTATCAAAATATGTCAATGGATGTTCGTGCTTATTAGCAGGCCAAGTTATGAACTCGTCGCTTATCGGCCACTTCAACCACTCTAAATATTGCTGGTATTCCTCATATGTAAGAGTATCGCTGTCGCTGAAACTTTCGATGACATATGTAACAGCATAGCCCCGCCGTGTGCTTATGCCGAAGCCTGTTTGCTTAAGTCTGGGGTTCATTAACCATCGTCTATGTCCAACAGCCGAAATGTTATGCGCGTCTGAATCTTCCATGTACATTTTTGTGCTCTTGCTGAGAGTCATATTCCCTGAATATTGGCCATTTGAATAAATCTGAGCGTAGGCAATATTTCCGTGAGACGTTGCGTCATAACCGAGCGAATAAAAACTGTTGGACATGTCTCCAGGCTGTGACGGCGTATGTGTTAAAGTGTTGAGCGCGTCAAGGAGAACTGCTCCGTGTTGGGCCTTTCGTGTGTATTCTTCACTGAGAGTTACATTGTTCGGAACTCCCACAAGCCAGCGAATATAATTTAACTCTTCAAGTGCTTCATTGAGGACACTGCTTTTTACTGAACCGGCAGAATACGGC
>CALGHA010000042.1 GCA_937915835.1 uncultured Fretibacterium sp.
CGGACATTATGAGGGAATTGATGAACGTTTCGTTGAAAAATACGTAGATTTAGAAGTTTCAATCGGCGATTGTGTCTTAACAGGCGGTGAAATTCCTGCGATGCTGATTGTTGATGCGATGTCCCGTTTAGTTCCTGGTGTTGTTGGGAAAAATAAGGCAGTAATTGAAGACTCGTTTTATCGAGGAATGCTTGACAACCCGAATTACACGAGGCCTGCTGAATGGGAAGACATGAAAGTTCCTGAGGTCTTGATGAGCGGCAATGATAAGGCAGTTTCACAATGGAGACGAAGAATTGCGGTTACGCGAACTTTGACGAGGAGGCCGGAATTATTATCACGAGCTTCGATACGGGAATATATTTCAGAGGGCGTGAGCTTGGCAGTATTCGTTGGGAATGAGAACGTGAACTTGTCGGGACTTTCGGAATTATGCAAGGCGTTTGAAATTTCGAGGCCATATGTTATTGCTCATACTCGGGAACTTCGTGGAATGATGAAGGGATTGTGTCCTGAGGCTAAAATCTTGGGAAATCCTGAGAAGCTGAAGGAATTTCTTGACACGAATACTTTAATCGTAAAAATTTTCGGTGGAGCAAAGAATAATTCACTTCACAGCCTTGAAGTTAAGCGCAAATGTCTTGAACACGACGGATCAGTGATGTTTGTATTCTCGGACGATGAAAAATTTCTTGAGGGCCTGAAACTTGAAGGACCTGAAGGGAATAAAGTAATTTCCGGGTATATTTATGAGAATGATTTTGATGTCCCGTTAAATGTCAAAATTGGGATAGCTTTAGACAGGTTATTAGGGAAGCGTTAAAAATTTTTAGGAGGAAAAATAAAAGTTGAACGCAGTAGATTTAGTGCAAAAGAAATACTACAGAGCTTCGCCGCTGCCGGATTTTCGACCTGGCGACACTCTGAGGGTACACGTAAAAATCAAAGAAGGAACTCGTGAAAGAATACAGGTCTTTGAGGGCATCGTGATTGCGAAACAGCACGGAGGACTTGACGAGACATTCACGGTTCGTAAGATTTCAAACGGTGTCGGAGTTGAGAGGATTTTCCCTGTGCATTGCCCGAGCATTGACAAAGTTGAAGTTCAGCGTCAGGGAAAAGTCAGGAGAGCGAAGCTGTATTATCTGCGTAAACTCAGTGGAAAAGCGGCGAGGATTAAGGAACGCCGGAAGTTTGCGGAAGCATAAGAGAAAAAGATTTTGTCCCCTTGTTCATGAGAGCAGGGGGAATTTTTTTTTGCTCAACTAACATAAACATAGAAAAGTAATCATTGCATATAAAATTTTCCTTTATGAATAATTTATGACATGAGATTATATTAAATTCCGACCTATCATTAATAAGTAAAAATACCGTTGAAAAAAAAAAAAAATAGTTGAGAAAATTGACAGAATTTAAATCATTTAGCGAAAGGAGTTTTTAGCGTGAATATTATAGCATGTTTATTTGCGATGATAGGTGCCGCTCTTAATATGTTTCAGCCAGTGATAAACATTCCGGTTTCGTTATCAGGTTTTAACGGTTCAATGTATGATGCTTTTATAGCTATTGTGAATTATATCATCGAAAACGGGTTATCCAACGGAGGTATTGAGATTGTTGCAATACTGATTTTTGTTATATTGTGCCTTGTCCCAGTGATTGCGGCGATTGCGGGATTATTAGCCCTGTTCAACAAGATTAAATTCATCAGGAGAATTTATATCAGGAAACACCTAAGGCTAAAATACATCAAGATAGGTCTTTTGCTGTGTGCAATAATCAACAGTCTAGTTGCTTGGGGGATTTATTATATTTCTTCTGGAGTTTTTTCGTCGGAGTTTTTAGCAAATTATGTTGTTCCGTACGCTCAAAAAATTTCGTTTATAACTCCTACTATATGGGCAGTGTGTTATCTTATTGCTGCCATTTTATTTAAATCCAGTGAATATCCTTATCCAATTGATCATAAAAATTTTGCGAAGACTGCGGCTCTTACGGATGCGCTGACTTTTGAGCTAGTCTGGTTTAATCAAAATAATGACAGACCATGTGATTTAGATGCATCTGCTTTTCTTCTTGATGTCGATGGCCGATTTTTAGATGATCGTGATGGGGCCAGTAATTATAAGTATATTGTTTATTATAACAACAAAATATATAAAGACGGTGCAGTGGTACATACCGGTGATGACAATGGTGAAGGGAAAACTCAACATGCAGAAAAGATTGTAGTATATCTGTCAAAAATTCCTTCAGAAATCGGCAAAATCCTTTTCACTGTTACAATTCAAGAAGCTGAACAGCGTGGCGGGTTAACTTTTGCTTCCACCGAAAAATCATATGCACGGCTTGTGGATATGAATGACATGGAACTTATGCGGCATAAATTGGACGATAAAAGGTTTGCAAGCAGTAGTGTTATAGTTGCCGCAGAAATTCATAGAAATTCTACAGGAGGTTGGAAATATCAAACTATTGGAGATATTATGAACAAAGGTTTTGATAGTATCTTCAAAAAATTAGGAGCTTAGGAGGTGAGATTTTCCATGTTTGACGCTATCGGTGAATATGTCAAATACTTTGAGGAAAATTCAGAGGAAATGCTGAAGAGCCTGAAGAATGCTGTGATGGACAATTTACCTATAATTGTAGATAATGCCGGAAAAATCGCAAAGGAAATAGGGAAGAACATGAAAAACTTTGTTTAAGCGGTAAATGACTAGGCGTAAGAGACAGAAATACTTCTTGCGCCTTAATTTTTGGCATTGAGATTACATTACAATTCTTGACAAAATAAGAACTCATCGCATATAATACCCCATGTTATGTTTTTGGGGATATAGCTCAGTTGGGAGAGCGCTTGAATGGCATTCAAGAGGTCAGGGG
>CALGHA010000043.1 GCA_937915835.1 uncultured Fretibacterium sp.
ACGAATAATAGCAAATTCCAACGTTCGGGTAAAGTTTTATCCGGGCGTTTTTTGTTGCTTGAATTTCCAGGAGGCTTTGCGTCATGTTAGGCCGAGTTAAGAAATTTATTCGCAAGTCTCTTGATAACGACAGACACCCCGCAATTCATTCATGGTTCAGGGCACGAGATGAACGCAGAACTCGTGAGAGTTATGAACGCCACCAGAGAATGACTTACGCAGAAATTGAAGCTGAAATCGCCAGAGGTTATGAAGCAAGTTTCAAACGTAAACTCGACTGGGATAATCCGCAAACTTTCAACGAGAAAATCAAGGTTGCTATGCTCTACATGCCAACCCCATTGAAGACTAGATTAGCAGATAAATATCTTGTGTGCGAATGGGTCAAAGAAAAAATCGGAAGTAAATATCTTATTCCTTTATTGGGAGTTTATGACTCGTTCGATGAAATTGATTTTGACAAGCTGCCTTCACGCTTTGTAATTAAATGCAATCACGATTCAGGAAGCACAACGATCGTTACAGATAAGAGCAAAATTAATTATGAAGCCTTAAAGAGTAAATATGATAAAACGCTTAATACTAATTACGCTTGGTTTGCTTGCGAAATGCATTATTTGAATATAAAGCCTAAAATCATAATCGAGGACTTCATAGAAAATGCAGATGTAAATGATTATAGATTTTTTTGTTTTGCTGGAAAACCGTATTATTGTGCCGTAGATTTTCACGACGATAAGCATAAGATATGCGCAAGAAATTTCTATAGTCTAACTTGGGAACGAATGCCTTTTGCTTTGAATTATCCCAATTATCCCGAAGATGCTCCGTGCCCAGAAAATCTAGATACAATGATAAAAATTGCCACAACGTTATCAGAAGGTATTGATCAAGTCCGTGTTGATTTATACTCTTCAAGAGGTGAAATATTCTTTGGCGAAATGACCTTTACACATGCCGGAGGAACACAAAAATTTATGCCCGATGAATGGGATTACAAACTCGGTGCTTTATGGCCATTCGATAATTCTATTCGTCGAAAAGTTTTAGCGAAACATTCACGTCCTTAATATCATTCGTTCCCCTCCTGCAAATTTCTTAACACGAGGGGAATTTTTTATTCACTCAAAACTTTTGCAAAATCTCAGACGATTATTATTCACGCTTTCAATCACGTACTCGGATCCAGCTAAAGCAATCATCTTCGCGATTAATTCTCCTTCTGTTTCTTTGTCGTGATAATACACCGTTATATCAGCATGTGGAGAACTCAAGAAGTCCGAAAGTATATCTTTGTCGGTAATGTCTAGAGAATGCCCGAAAATATGCACAGAGATTAACGACGCTTCACTGTCTTTCACAATTTTTCTCAGAGGTTTATATTGATAGACTGTACGTTTTCTTATTCGCTGAACGTATTTCTTGAATATCGCGTAATTCACGTTGCTCATGATTTCTTCTTCGGTCGGCCAATATTCATTTATTCCCAGTATCATATTATTTTCGTGTTCAGCTTCGTCGCATTTCCCGTGAACGTAAATTATATAAGGCTTAACGTCGGGATATACACGCTCAAAAGTGTTAGTGTAATTGAAGTTCAGCACATAATCAGGCCGAATTTTCGCAATTAACGGGATTTGTTCGCATTCAACGTGATTAATGAAGTGAGCAAGATATAATTCCAGCGCACGGATAAGGTCTTCAAGCTCATCATAAATATATTTTCTGAAATCCCGCACCGTCAAAGGATAATATTTATTCGGGGTTTCGCGCCAATGCTTATTATGATACGAACTCCGGAAGCTGTCATCAAACATTGAGAGTTTCTCAGCCTTGAACTTCTTCATGAACTCTTCACATGATGCCGTCAAATCACTCTCTGTCTTGTCAGCAAAAGCTATTACGTTCTTAATCTCCGTCTCAAAATCTACCCAGTTTATTCCACGTCGAGCCTGTGAACGTGATACTTTGTTCATGAAGTCAATCCAGACGTTATCAACCGTGAGCCTCTTAATCTCGTTGAATATCCCCAAATTATCGCGAGCCCTGAAAGCGTCAATAAACTCATCTTTAATTTGTGCACTTAGCTTCCAACTTTTAATATTACTAAGAAAAATTCCTTCCGGCGTATTATTGGCAAGATTAGATGTAAAATATTTGACACAGTTGCAGAACTCCAAAAAGTCCGTATACCTCGTTTGAAGTTTGTGCGCAAGGTCAAAACCGTTGCCAGTTATGAGAATTGTTGTGCTCGACGACGACAAAATTTATTTCCCCCTTGTTTCGAGAAATACTTGTAAGTGAGAAATAGCATAATTTATATCCTCAGG
>CALGHA010000044.1 GCA_937915835.1 uncultured Fretibacterium sp.
TCATGTCGGAGTTCAACAGGAATGCTTCACCGTTCAAGCGATGTACTTCTATCATTACTTAGCTCCTTTATCGTAAAATTTTTCATCAGCAAGCCGCAAAATTATCTTGTGTCCAGCAGTCAAGCTCATCACGCACAATAAAATACAACGCCGCATAATTATCACTGCGTTCATAATTTTCTTGTTTTATCAATAAATCTTTATGCATGAATTTTCTTAGCTTCCCGTTAATTAAAAAATTTTTTGGGATAATTTGTAATATTATACGATTTGAAAGCAAAAAGCGATAAAATAAAGCAATAAAAAATTTCGCCGGAGGTGTATTGAATTTCTCATGTCCGAAAATATTAATGATCTTTACAGCAAAATAGATTTCCTTGTAAATGGTGGAGCACTCAAAAGTTTAACGGATTATCTCACCGAGAATAATATTAAAGCACTCGTTGTTGAACCGGAAGAAACTGGAACTCTCAACGTTATGGATGCTGCCGGAATTATTCCACAAACTTTGACGCTCGAAGATAATATCACAAAACTTTTCACGTCAGGCGTTGCGAAAGAGAATTACGAGGTTGATTATTCCGATGGTCCTGAAGATTGGCCGGGAGTTGTGAGAATTAAGGGCGGCCAATGGAAAATTTACATCTTGCTCCAGGATAAGCCCGCTAAACCTGACGCGTTAGTCGAAGAATTGAAGCCTTATGCAGGATTAATAAGATTGTGGCAGACGTTTAAAAAAATATCTGACACGGAGAAGAAATTATCGCGGCTGTCATACATGATTTTAGCGACTAAGAGCACGTTAGCGTCAATCTTTGAGCCTATGCCTCTTCAATATTTCGCTTCGTTCTTGACTGACGTATTGCGTGAGAGCTTGTTCCCGAAGTCAGTAGCAATTCTCAAGGATGAGGGAAATTATTTATCTGTTTTTAACGGTAAAGCTGATAGTATTCCCGAACGAAAAGGAATTTACGCAGAACAGATTTTGCCGCCAACTCCTGTGGTCGTTAAAAATGATGAACCTGCTGAAGTCGTTTTGCCAGTTGCTGAAGGTGATTGCAGATTGTTCTGTTTAATCCAGTGGGACGAATTACCAGATGACCAGACTATGAATTTCCTTGAGCTTCTTGGAAGTTTGGCCGTCCGTGCAATCGCGATTAATAACTTACGTGTTCAGTCTCAGCAGGCCCAAGCTAATATCTCAACCGGAGAATTTACGGTATTATCGCTCTCGAATGTCCTCAAAATTTTACGCGGTGCCGAGAACAAAACGAGATTTTTATCATTGCTCGTTGATATTTTCATGGAACAGTGCCGAATGCAGAATTGTTTATTAGCGACTTGGAACAAAGCCCGAAAAGGTTACGCGATCACCGAATACCGAACTGGAAGCATTAAAGCCGACATGGACCCGACACTTTTACCCTCGTCAAATCCTGCTTCAGTCGACAATATCAACAACTCCTATTATGACCTCACGGAAAAATCTCCTGACACAATCTTTAAATCTTGGGGATTAGCCGGTTGTCCATGGAAGGACGCGTTGAAGAGTTCTGAGGCAAAATATATTTTCCCGGTCTGTGATGATAATTCTCTGGTTGGAATTTTAGCGCTCGGAGCAGGACAAAAGGGAGCAAACGCTCTGGATCGTTCACAACTTGCTTCGTTACAGTTAATCGCTCAGTTTGCTGCGTATGAGTTCAGACGTTTTGAGTAAATTTATGTGATAATTTATGATATGGAATTCCTGAAACCAGGTTTTACACGAGAAGATTTACTGCGAATTGATGAAAAATTTCTGCCCTTGCTTGCTGAAGAGGTGAGGGCAGTTATTATAGACACGGTGAAACGTAACGGCGGACATTTAGGCTCTTCGTTGGGAGTTGTTGAGCTGACAATTGCGATGTTGCGAACGTTTGACCCGTTTAATGACCGAATAATTTTTGACGTTGGACATCAATCTTATCCCTATAAAATTTTGACGGACAGATTTGACCAATTTCATACGTTAAGGCTGAAAGATGGGATTTCAGGTTTTCCCCGACGAAGTGAAAGCCCTTGCGACCATTTCAACACCGGGCATTCGAGCACATCAATTTCTGCGGCGTTGGGAATGGCAAAAGCACGAGACTTATTACACGAGAAAAGAAACGTTATAGCTTTCATCGGCGACGCTTCATTGATTAACGGATTAGCATTCGAGGCATTAAATTACGTTCAGGAGACACACACAAACTTTATAATCATTCTCAACGACAACAGACATTCAATTTCAAACAGGGTCGGCGGCTTCTCAACAATGCTGGCGAGATTGTCAGCGAACACGTTTTACCGAAGGATTAAGAACAAGATACGCAGAATTAGGGGAGTTCGCGGGATTAAGCCGTTCGAGAAAATTCGGGACTTCATAAAATTTCTGGTTAAGCCCAACAATATTTTTGACGAGTTAGGCATAAATTACTGGGGACCGTTTGACGGACATGATATTAAGAATGCCGAGAAAATGCTTGAACTCGCAAAGAATTATTACCGTCCTGTATTGTTGCATTTTAACACGATTAAAGGCAAAGGACTTCCCGAAGCAGAAGCTGACCCGACGAAATATCATCAAGTTTCACCAGCTGGAACCCCCAAAGCCCGAACTTGGAGCGAAGCGGCATCACAAATTGCTGAAGAACTCGCAATGAAAGATGAAAGAATTGTGTGTTTCACGGCGGCAATGGCTACTGGAGTAAAACTTGAGAAATTTGCGCGGGAATTCCCATCAAGATTTTTTGACGTTGGTATAGCTGAAAGTCATATGCTCACGATGGCGGCAGGCTTAGCGGCTGGAGGTATGCGCCCTTGGGTGTTCATTTACTCGACATTCTTGCAAAGAGCAATGGATCAGCTCGTTCATGATATAGCATTGCAAAATTTACCCGTCGTAATAATGGTCGATCGTGC
Organism: uncultured Fretibacterium sp.; assembly: GCA_937915835.1. Classification (GTDB taxonomy): domain Bacteria; phylum Synergistota; class Synergistia; order Synergistales; family Aminobacteriaceae; genus JAFUXM01. The sequence goes on from CALGHA010000044.1 coordinate 2,947, forward strand.
AGGATTGGCCGGATCCGATGGAGATACTCATCAAGGATTACTCGACATTTCTTGGGGACGAGCAATCCCTAATCTGGAAATTTTCACGCCGTGTGATGAATTTTCCCTGAAAGACGCGATGATTAAGGCTTCAACGAGAGACGGCCCGACGTTAATACGTTATCCAAGAGGAAGCATTCCAAGTGAAAACTTTTCGGCTGTTAGTGATGACATTGTGAAACTCTATGACGGTGAGAAAATCGCATTGCTTGGTAATGGCGCGAGTATAAACACGATGCTTGAGGCTAAAAATCTTGCTGAACACGAAAAATTTTATTCGCCAGCCATATATGACGTGAGAAAGATTAAGCCGTTGAACATGAATATCCTTGATGAAATTTTGCGGAAATATGAGCTTGTCGCTGTTCTGGAAGAAAATTACATGCCTGGAGGATTAGGCGAGGCTGTAGCGTCGAGAATTGCCGAGAAAAAATTTAACGTGAGATTATTACGCTTCGGAGTTCCTGACATCTGCGTAAAACATGCTACTCAATCCGAACAACGAGAGCTTTACGGCTTGACGGCTGAAAACGTAATCGCTCAGTGTAAAAAATTTCTCGCTCATGAAGAATAAAGAACGTCTTGATAAACTCTTGCTTGAACTTGGACTTGTCGACACTCGCAATAAAGCTCAAGCTCTAATCATGGCCGGAAAAGTTCGCGTAAACTCTCAAGTCATCACGAAATCTGGAGCAATGTTCGAACATGACGCTGATATCACGCTCGATGAAGTTTCACAGTGGGCAAGTCGAGGCGCGAAAAAGTTATTGCGGGCGTTTGAGGTCTTCGGGCTTGACGTTTACGGTAAAATATGCGCTGATTTCGGAGCTTCAACAGGCGGCTTCACTGACGTGTTATTAGCGAACGGAGCTGAAAAAGTTTACGCAATCGATGTAGGTTACGGCCAATTAATATGGAGATTAGCGAACGACGAACGAGTTATTGTGAAAGACAGGACTAACGCAAGATATTTGACACATGAAGATTTTCCCGATGAGATTAATTTTGCCTCGTGTGATGTCTCGTTTATTTCGCTCAAGCTAATTTTGCCGGTTCTTGATGAAATTGTTCATGATGAAGCCGTCGTGCTAATTAAGCCCCAATTTGAGGCCGGACGAGAGAAAATTTCACGCGGAATTGTCAAGGATAAGAAAATTCACGTTGAAGTCCTCGAAAATATTTTGCAATTTATCCGTGAGCAGACAAAGTTTTTCGTTGCTGGTCTGACTTATTCGCCGATTAAAGGCCCTGAAGGAAATATAGAGTTTTTATGCAGGATTACTCACGCCGAAAATGATTATATTTATGATGTTAATGATATAGTAAATCTTGCGCATGAAAATTTAGATGAAAAAATTTAGAGAGGTGATTAACTTTTGAGTGAAGCTACAAGTTTGCTCAAGGTATTATTTGAAGCCAACGAATGGGAGAAAATTGAAGCCGCAATTAACAATGAAACCGATATTAACGCTCTCGATAATGACGGCTACACTTTGTTGTCATACGCCGTAATGTCGAATGAACCGGATAATGTCAGGAAAATTCTAGGATTAGGCGCGGACGTAAATATCAAGCTCGGACTGAAATTTAACGTTCTGGGCTACATAGCTCTGTTATTTGCCACGAATGAACAAGTCGGTAAACGAGTTAATGACGTAAACCCCGAAATTATCTCAATATTAATCCAAGCCGGAGCCGACATGAGCGATGCAATGTTAATCGGCATAAGGTCCGGAAGTGTCGAGTTCATAGATTTATTATTTCAGAACGGAGCGGACATAAACGGGAAATTCGCTGAGGATCTCACACCTTTTGCAATCGCAATTCTCGGCATGAAGAAGACAATGAAGCCTGAAATTCTGCAATATCTCGCTGAACACGGAGCTAATCTCGACGAAATTTTTGACTTGGGCGACAACGTAATCACTACAGCCCTGAATATTTGCGTCACAATGGGACGAATAGACCTGATGAGAATTTTGCTTGAACACGGAGCTAATCCCAACATACAGGACGACAGGGGAAGAGTTCCGTTATTACTCGCTTCCTTGCTGGGAAATATCGACGCTGAAGATGTTACGTGCCTTCTTGACGCTGGAGCTGATGTGAACGCTCATGACGAAAAAGGATTGACGGTTTTAATGTGGGTCATTATCACACGAGACAATAGCGCAAAATTCATGATTTCGGCGTTAATCCAAACCGGAGGACTTTGCACGGAGAACGGCGAGAAATTTGCGGGCTTCTGTTATGCGGTGTCAGCGTTGAAGCGTGAAAATCAGCTTGAAATTGTCAGATTGCTTATTAAGCGTGGAGCTGACGTAAAACTTCGTGCTAAAAACGGGATGAATGCTTTGAATTATGCCGCGATGAATTTCGACAATGAGATTGTGAGTATTCTCAAGAATGCTGGGGCAAATAATAATAAATCTTAGGAGGGAAAAATTTTTACATGTTTATTGATTTATTAAGACGCTGGATAAAACCTGCAAAATTAGGGGAATTTGATTTAATCATTGAGCACGATAAAACGACTTCAGATTTTATCTATGAGCTTGTGAAATTCCGTGAATTATTTTTCTTTATGGCCTGGCGTGATATTCTTGTTCGCTACAAACAGACGATAATCGGAGTTGCTTGGAGCGTAATCCGGCCGTTATTAAGCATGGTAATCTTCACGGTAATTTTCGGACGTGTTGCGAAGATGCCGACCGAAGGAAGCGTGCCATATCCGATAATGGTATTCTCGGCTTTGTTGCCTTGGCAGTATTTCTCAAACTCGATGCAACAAAGTTCAGAATCAATGCTGAGAAGCGCAAATATGGTAAGCAAGATTTATTTTCCTCGATTAATTCTGCCGACTTCTGCCGTGCTTGTAAGTGCTGTGGATTTCTTTATCTCATTCGTCCTTTTATGTCTTCTCATGGTATTTTATAGATTTATTCCGTCGCCGATGATTTTATTGCTGCCTATATTTTTTATTCCTGCTACAACGTCAGCGCTTGGAGTAGGCTATTGGTTCTCTGCGTTCAGTGTTAAATACCGCGATTTTAGACATATAATGCCTTTTGTTGTTCAGTTTGGGCTTTATGTATCTCCTGTAGGCTTCTCAAGCTCAGTTATTCCTGCAAGATGGCGTTTAGTTTACAGTCTTAATCCAATGGTAGGCGTTATCGATGGCTTCAGATGGTGCATTCAAGGAACTTCTGACTCGCTTTATCTTCCGGGATTTATAATCTCTATGATAACTTCGACGCTAATATTTTATTCCGGCATGAAATATTTCCGTAAGACCGAGAGATTTTTTGCTGACTTTATTTAATCGGCGATGGAGAAAGAATAATTATGCTAGCACTAAAAGTTGAAGATTTAGGCAAGAGATATTTGATTGATCATAATGTAAATCGAAGAATTTATGACATTTTAGGGGATTGGCTGGTACGTCTCAAGCGAAGAATTCGGCACCCTTTTGCTGAACGTTCAAAGCCTGTAGGTTCCGAAGAATTTTGGGCATTACAGCATCTTACGTTTAACGTTGAGCAAGGTGAAAGAGTTGCATTCGTCGGACATAACGGAGCGGGAAAATCGACACTCTTAAAAGTTTTGAGCAGGATTACGGCACCGACGACGGGAAAAATTTCGATTAAAGGCCGAGTTTCGAGCTTGCTTGAAGTCGGCACAGGCTTTCATCCGGATTTGTCAGGACGAGAAAATATTTACATGAACGCCGCAATTTTGGGAATGAAGGTTCAAGAAATCCGCAGAAATTTTGACAGCATCGTTGACTTCGCAGGAGTTGAGAAATTTCTTGACACTCCCGTAAAACGCTATTCAAGCGGAATGTATGTTCGTTTAGCCTTCGCAATCGCCGCTCATCTTAACTCAGAAATTTTAATCGTCGATGAAGTTCTTGCAGTCGGAGATATGGAGTTCCAGAAAAAATGTATGGGAAAAATGGACGAAATCAGCCATAAACAGGGCCGAACAATCTTATTCGTCAGCCATAACATGGGGGCAGTCCTTCAGCTTTGTAACAGAGTAATTTGTCTCGATAAGGGCCAGAAAGTTTTTGACACTCCTGACGTGGCAGCCGGCGTGCAAAAATATATCAGCATTTCCCAGCTTGGAGCAACCGACGCAGAATGGAACAATCCCGGCGATAAATACGAGAACGATTACTTCAAGCCGTTACGTTTCGGGCTTTATAATGCACACGGTGAAGTCAATCTTGCCTCGCTGAAACATGACGATGAACTTTACGTTGAAATCGAAGGCATTGTGAGAAAACCTGATAAAAATTTATGTGTCGGCTATGCAATTTATGACCAAGTCGGGACGTTATTATACTGGACATATCACAACGACCAGATTAACACGAGTTCGGAAATTCCGACGCTTGACGGACATGTTTGCTTACGTGCGAAAGTTCCTGTTGAATATTTGAACTTGGGCGACAAGAGATTAGAGCTTGCAATCAGAATTTATAACGGTGAATGGATATCTCAGCCGGGAATGTCTAAGCCTCCGTCGGTATCGTTCAGGATTGAGGGGCCGTTGACACCTTCACCGTATTGTGTGCTCCAGAGAACTGGAACGATGGCGATAAACTCAAACTGGAAGCTGAAGGAGAATAAATCATGAAGAAGGCATTAATCACAGGAGTAACAGGTCAGGACGGAGCATATTTGACTTCGTTTTTGCTGAAGAAGGGCTATGAAGTTCACGGGCTTAAACGTCGAAGCTCACTGTTCAACACGGCACGAATTGACGAGTTTTATCAAGACTTGCACGAGGAAGGACATAAATTTTTTCTGCATTACGGGGATTTAACGGACTCTTCGAATTTAATTCACATGGTCCAAATGATACAACCCGACGAGATTTATAATTTGGCGGCACAAAGTCATGTAAGCGTTTCATTCGAGACACCTGAATACACGGCTGATTCTGACGGATTAGGAACATTGAGACTTCTTGAAGCGATAAGAATTTTGGGGCTTGAGAAGCATACGAAATTTTATCAGGCATCGACGAGCGAATTATACGGAAAAGTTCAGGCAGTCCCGCAGAATGAGACTACACCGTTTTATCCGAGAAGCCCGTATGCTGCCGCGAAACTTTATGCTTACTGGATAACCGTGAATTATCGTGAGGCATATAAAATTTTCGCTTGCAACGGAATATTGTTCAATCATGAATCCGAACTCAGGGGCGAGACTTTCGTAACACGGAAAATTACGAGAGCGGCCGCAAGAATTGCATTAGGACTTCAGGAGAAAACTTACTTAGGAAATCTCAACGCTCAAAGAGACTGGGGACATTCAGAAGATTATGTTCGGGCAATGTGGATGATTTTACAGCAGGATGAACCTGAAGATTTCGTTATCGCAACAGGAGAAACTCACACGGTCCGGGAATTTGCAACACTCGCTTTCAAAGAGGCCGGAATAAAATTAGACTGGCAGGGTGAAGGTCTTGACGAAAAAGGGATTGACACGAAGACGGGTAAAGTTGTCGTTGAAGTTGACCCGAGATATTTTAGGCCGACCGAAGTAGATTTATTGCTTGGGGATCCGTCGAAGGCTGAAGCAAAATTAGGCTGGAAGAGAAAAATTACGTTCCAGAAATTAATAAAACGAATGGTGAAATATGATCTCGAACTCTTTAAGAAAGATATATTAATCCGCGACGCTGGCTATACGGTTCAAAGCGCGCTTGAAGAACTCTAGAGAAAAAATTTTCCCCCTGCTCACGAACGAACGGGGGGATTTTGTTTATTCGTCGTCGTCGTTATCTTGAAGAATTTCTCCTCTGAACTCACCTTTTCGGCATAAGCTCTTAATGTGGCAATATTTGCAAGTGTCAGCTTTATACTCAGGCGCAAATTCTTTCTTCTTCAGGACTTCGACCGCACATTTCATCGCGTATTCTCCCTCGTCAATTCGTTCTGATATTCTTTCGTTGAACTTCTTTGACGCATAATCCTTGAAGATTTCTTTGACGGCTGGTGAAAAACTTCCGGAAATTTTCCCGTCCTCAAGCCCAAGAATGTAAACTCCTGATAAATTCTCAGCTCCGAAGAGTGCCGCATAAACTGATAATTGCAAGCCATGATTAAATTTTTCGCGCTTGTCTAAATCCCAGAAATAATTTGCTATTTTCATTCCAGCTTCGTAATTTTCGCCAATTCCCTCTTTGTAGTCAACGATAAAAGCTAATGCCTGGCCGTAAGAGTCTGTCAAAATTTCTATTCTGTCGCATTGTCCGAGAAAAGTTACGCCGTCAAGTTTTAATTTCAAGTGGGCTTCGTCTTCAAGCAAAATTTTCTCATGAATATATCCCTGTGAATGAAGCTCATCAAGAATATTAGCCTGAATTATGCTTAACCTGTCAACGCGAAATTTTATCCCGTTAAGCCTGCGTTTTAGCCTGAAATCCTTTACGAGCTTATGAAACTTTTCGTAATTCTTATCTTCGCCGCCCGTTAATTTTTGCCATTCATCATTAGCGATTTTCACGAATTTTCTGCCATGAGTATTCATGTCCTCACGATAACGCCGCCAGACACATTCCCAGAATTTATGAAGCATATTGCCCCATTCAGCCGGTGAAGTTATCTCTGAAGTTTCCTCGTATAAATTGGCCTGTCGTTTCTGATACCATAAGAACGGACAACTCAATAACTCGTGAATATCGCTAGCACCGACAGCATTAGCACTTTTGTGAACTTTGGGAATGTAACGAGTAATTTTTTCTCCTGCGTCAATTTTCGGGAAAGTGAAGCCGTCAGATCCAATCAAAATTTTTATGCCTTCTGAGCTAAATTTTTCACGTTTCCAGTCAGGCAAATCATCAAGAAATCTCTTCACAAACGGAGATTCTAAAACTGGACGGCCTTCATTGTCGAGTTCAGGACGTGAGATTATCGTCAAGTTTTCGCCGGTCTGAATTAATCGCCTGAATAACGCTTCATGTTGAGCCGCTTTATCCGAAATCGTAGGCATATGCAAATTCTCACGCTCTGAGTTGCTGAGTAATGGTGAACTCGTTATGCTCTCGGACCAAGTTTTTTGTGTTACGCTCGACATTATCCAGACTGGGAATGACGCAAGAACTGGAGGCCGTTTCGTGTAAATTCTGACGGCATTAGAGACTTGCAAAGGCGCGCGAACGTTCGTATTCCTGCACCATTCTTCGAGATATTCATAGGCTTCATCGTCGCTGAATTTCTCGTCTTGAACTGCTCCTAAATCCGGCATTAACTCATTGAGTGAGAGAACTTTTTCACCGATTAATCTTATTGCGTCGGCCGTTAATCTTTTTGTCTCGTCGAGTTCGGGGAAATCAGCAATTTTATCTTCCTTGTTGAGCCACAATCCCGGAGCCGTAAGAAAGTTATTGAACGCTTCCATAATTCTTAACGGAGTTTTCTTGCCAGCGAGAGCATCACAGAACTTGCGAATTTCACGGATTGCACATAAAGCGTCAGCATAAGTTTTCGCGTCCTTGTCGTCTTCGTTACCAGATGACAAATAATTTTCCCAGTTGTCAAGTCCCGAACATCCGGCCCGGTAAGCTCTCATCACGGGGAATTTTGAGCCGGCAAAACATGGTTGAGTTAATAACATTGCGGTCTCGTAAGTCGTAAATCTCCGGAGCTTCAAATTTCGGATTGACGCTAAAATTTTTCCCGGTAAAGTCTGAGAGATATTTATTCCGCTCATGAAGTCGAATTTTACGCCGTAACGCTCGAAAGCCTCCGCAAATTCTTCTTCACGTCCTGATGATATCATCAAGCCTATTGCGTCAAAGCCCGGAAACTTTTCATCATGTAAAATTTTTTCTTGCGACCATAAAGCTAAAGTCCTGGCGATAATTTCGGGTTCAAGTCCGTGTTCAGCAGAAGGGATTTCGTAAATTTTTCCGGCTGATTTATTATCCGAAGGCTTGAAGCTGAACTGAACATCAGCGTCATGAAAATTTTGCATGTTGACTTCCGGCTTGAGAATGATGATTTCCATGCATCTGTCCTCGAGTGCCCGCAATAACTCTAACTGAGCATGATTGAACGACATGAAACCCGCAAAAATCAGCGTGTAATTCTTGCCCCATTCCTGATTATTGATGATTTCTCGCAACGCTTCACTATAAACCTGAGCACTGTCGAGCAAATTATAATTGTCGAGATAATTTATGTAGCGTGAGTAAACTTCAGGCAAAAGAAATTCAGAAGGATTATCGCTCTCAGGATTGTTAATCAGCTGTTCAGGTTTTACGGCCTCATTCAGTAATTCACGTATATCATCAGAAATTATTGACCTGAACCCCGGCCTGTCAATTCCCGGCAAATTTTTAACTTTATCGCGGAACTCGTCAATTACATTCTTTAATATCACGTTGAGAATTAAAAAGTGATCCGGAGGCGACAATACACGTTTTCTTGATGAAGTTGATACGTCATCGTAAATATCCTGCCATGTCCATAAATTATTATTGCTGGAAACTGGGAATAAAATTTTGTCATTTCTCGATGGCACAACAAAGCGTAAATCTTTATCGTCATGAATGCTTTGAATTAATTTTGTGAGCTCAGAAACTTTTGCGTAAGAACAAATTTTCATGCTTTACCCTCCATTTCAAGAGAGAATTATACGGCAAAAAAATAACTCCCCCCGAATTTCTCAGAGGGAGCAGGTAAATTCTAAATCAATGCGTTCTGTTTGACGAGTTCAGCTCTTACGGCTTCAACATCAACTTTCCCTGTATCGCCTTGTAACGCCGCCGAAACTCCTGCCGCATGTCCTGTAGCTAAACATGTTCCCATTACTCGCGAAGCCGCCATTGCTTGGGAATCTGCACAGATTAATCTTCCTGAGCCGTAAAGATTATCAATGTCGACGCTCCTTAAGCAGTCCAACGGGATATCATAATAGCTCGCTCCTGGAACATCGAGATAAACTGCCGCTTCGTTGAGGCTTGAATGAATTTCAGGCTTCCAACCGCCGCGTGCAACTCCTGATTGATATTTTCGGCGATTTAACACGTCATCAGCCGTAAGCATGTATCTTCCTGCAAGTCGTCGTGTCTCACGAAATCCGATTGACGGGCCTATCATCGTTAATTCAGCGTTTTCCATTCCCGGCATAAAACGCTTGAAGGCTTCGAGGTAATGCAGAGCTTGACCGCGCGTGAATTTTTCCATTTGGGTAAGTTCTTCAGCTGTTAAACCGGTCGGAATTACGCTCGGAAGCAAAACGATAACTTCTTGGGAACCTGTCATCTTGAGAATAAAGCCGCGTTCTCGTGTCAAATTGGGAATTCCGCTCTCTTTTCCCTTCTTAACGGCTCGTTCAACGGCTGAAGGTGTCATGTCCTGATTTATATCAACTCCGCAAAGTCTAAACGGGAGCGTCGCTGTCATAACTTGTCCGTTCTCGTCGCCCCATAAAGTTTTAGCTCCGGCCAAGTGTGCAAGATTGGCATCACCTGTTGCGTCAACAAAAACTTTCGCGTGAACCGTAAATCTGCTTTCGTCGTCTTGACATGTCACGGACTTGATTAAATTTCCCGAACGTTCAGCATCAATAATATTCGCGTGAAGAAAATATAACACGTTATATTTTTCGAGTAAATTATCCAGAGCAACTTTCATATACTCCGGCTTAAACTGGATATTTTTATTCCCGGCCGCTGATATTATCGTCTCGGTTGAGTTCGGCGAAAGTTTATGAAGCTCATCAAGCACCAAATCGCAAACTCCAGCTACACATTTCACGGGATTATCACCGCAAGTATAAACCGCACATAAGGCCCCAACTCCAGCATGAGCACCTTCACCGCCGAGATAAGCATTGCGCTCAATTAACATTACGTTTGCTCCGGCTTGAGAAGCTCCGATTGCCGCCGAAACTCCCGAAGTTCCTCCGCCAGCGATTAACACGTCAACAAAATATTCACTTTGCATTAAGCTCACCTAGCCTATAATCATTGCTCCCAAAGGATAGCCTATATACGTTAACACTAAAATTGCCATAACCGCAAAAACTCCGCCCCAAATAAACATGTCTTTTGCGCTCGTCCAACCTGAGCCTATCGCGACCGTGTTAATCGTTGATTGTCCTGCTGGTGTCATGTTGCAGACTGCCGCCGCGAAACCTACCATTGCGAGAACTGAACCGACACTGACGCTTCCTGCCGGCATTGACGTTAACACCGAGAGGGCTACAGCACTTACAACGGTTGTTGTTACGATATTTGACGAAAAATTAGTCTCAAGAATTGCCCATGTCATGAAGAATAATATCATCGATGAAAGCGGCATATTCGCAGTTAAAGGCTGTAAAGTTGACGTGAGCCATTCGGAAATCCCGACATCTTTATTCGTCAAGCATGATCCGAGCCACGTGGCCGCTCCAGTCATTAAGATTGAGCCCCATAAAATCCCCTTTGATGTTACCTCTTTGAAGTTCATAATGCGTTCGCCCTTGTCCTTGAGAATGAATAAGATTATGCATCCCAGTAACGGCGGCATTGCTGTAGTGTAGCTGTTAATCGTCTTGTATAAATCCGGCGCAACACTCCTAAATAAGCTCGGTCCAACCCATAAAAGCACGACAAGAAGCATTGTGCCCAAAATAATTTTCTCGCGTCTGTCAGCTGGAGGAACCGTTCCCCTGAGAGCCATAGCTTTTGCCGGGTCAATATCGTTAATGTCATCAGGACGATAAAATAATCTGAACACGAGGATTAACAGAATGATTAACAATATTCCTATGGGAATTCCGAAGGCCATAAATTGGAACTGGTTAATGTCTCGTCCGGTTGCCGCCGCATAATAGCCAATAGCCATTGTAGGCCAGACATGCCCGATTGCCGTCATTCCCGATGAAAGACTTATGCAGATTGCCGTCCCCATCATAATCATATTGCCGGTTTTCCCGCCCTTGCGAACTTCCAGAACCGAGAAAATATCTTCCAAGAATGGCATGAAAGCTACGAACAAGACCGAAGGTGAGATAAATAATCCCATGAACGTAACTGAAGCAAAAAGAAAGCACACGAAATGCCAGGCTCCGCGTCGAGCTATTGCGTTCGTGATGAATGCTACTGTACAGCGTCGGACAAAATTAGTCTTCGATAACGGGTAAACGAGCGCGAATGTGAAGAGTAAGAATGCAACCGTCGAGTTTCCAAATGCTCCGGCAAAAGTTTTCCCAAACCCGAATACAGGAAGAAATCCCAACGCTAAAAGTGTAATCATGCTCGGCCAATCAATAGAAATTGTAATCCACATTAAAAGCGATCCGAAGAATACACCGAGAACTCCCCAAGCCTGAGAGCTTAAGCCATAAGCAGGGGGCATGAAACGTGAACCGATAATTAAAGCAAGAGACAATACGAGGAAAATATTATCTTTCTTCATGATAAATTTGCTCCTTAATAATTTAGAAATAGAAATAAAACTTTGGGATAAGATTATTTTATAATTAACACTAACGAAAGAAAAATACTAGTTTTTTATGGCAGGCTCAAAAATTTTTATGTCAGGAGAATTTATTCATGCAATTATCAAGCCTCAAATATTTTCTCGAAATCTCCCAAACTAAGAATATCACTCTCGCGGCTAAAAATCTTCATCTTTCACAACCTTCACTCTCATTCGCTGTAAAAACTCTTGAGGACGAATTAGGCGTTTCATTGTTAATCCGTCATGCTCACTCAGTCTCACTTACTGACGCAGGCGAAAAATTTGCGGCTTACGCTGAGGAAATTATTAACTCGGTCGAAAATTTAGCGGACATGATGAAAGCTCACGCGAAATTGTCAGCTGGAAATCTTAAGCTGGGTATGCTTTGGATTGGAGGGTATATGAACTTATTCGCGCTGTTAAACGAGTTCAAAGCAAAATATCCGGCTGTCTCATATGAACTTGCTTTTGACGGAAGCGACGTTTTAATTCATAAATTATTGAGCCGGCGTTTACACGGAGTTTTCATGATAAGTTCTCCGGCATTTCTCGAAGCTCAAAACGAACTTTACAGCGTCAAACTCAGCACGGAAGAGTACATGCTCATAGTTCCGAAAAATAACGCCCTCGCAAAAAATGAAAGTCTCAGCATGAAGGATTTATCACACGAGACTATCATAATGCCGTCCGCTAAAACTCTTTTACATCGTCAATTGTCGCTGATGTTCGATGAGTTAGGAATTTCGCCGAAAGTTTTATGCTCAACAAGTCAGCCTGATATTGTCGGCCAATTAACGAGTGAGGGGCTTGCTCTGGGATTTGCTTCATCAACTGTAGCGAAAAAAATTTGTCCTGATAACTGCCGAGTAATTCCGTTCTGTGATGACGAAAAAATTCAACGGGTAATCTATTACGTAACGCTCAAAGAATTGCTGGATTACCCATTGACAAAGGCATTTGCTGAGTTTATCGAATGTAAAGGAAATCTGAAAGCTCAGAAGTGATTGCGTCAACCTCAGATTTAGACAGAATATTTTTCCACATTCCGACGTTCTTTATCGAAATATCAGGATTGAAAAATTCCCGCTTGTGTACGTGATCGCTCATGTCAAGACCGACAAAATCAGCAATGAGTTTCAGGGTTTCTTCGTAGTGAAAGACAATATCCTCAAACCTTAGAAATAACACTCTGGGATCATTTTTAAGCTCATTCTGCCCGCTTCTGGTATCTTGATACATCTTTATGTATTTATCGACGCTTCTGTTTTTGGCAAATTCACGTCCAAGAGAATAATTCGTACCAATTAAATCAGCATAATTATCTCTAGGGTCCCTATCGACTACGATTAACTTTGCGTCTCTAAAATAATTCAGCTGAACATCATAATTAAACAAAGAGACAGCCTGATCTAAAATTACATGTTTCTCATCACTGGAAATCAACGGCGTAAACATATCATCGATATATTGCCTTGCAAGTTCGTAAAATTTCTGTTCATCAACATTCGTGTAATACGCTTTTTGGGACATTCGGAAGTCTGAATGCAAGATTCGAAATATCTTGTTCACAATACGCTTAAAGATAGATTTTGCCCAGCCCATTTTAAAGTCAAACATCCACCAATCTTCTTCATACTCGAAACTTACCAGAGAAGAAATAAATTTTTCAGTCGCGGGCCAGAAACTTCCATTGAAATGTTTGCAATAACTAAGCCCCATACTTATTTTTCTACGAGGCTGATCTAAAAATTTCATGTAGCTTAGGAAATCTTTTATCGCAATATCGCCTCCGCCTTTGACAACAACAGCATGAAACAAATCATCTATTCCGTAGGGATCCTTTATTACTCGAAATTCTGTACCTGGAAGGAAACAACTCTTAAACTCGTGAAGAATATCTACTACTGCGCTTGAACCTGACCAGCCATAACCAGATACTGAAATATAGTCATAAGTATTGGCAACTGGCAACTGCATTTTACACTATTCATGACTTTTGTCAATACCTCATCTTTCTTAAAATAATTTGAAAAGTTTTATAATCTTTCGTGGTAAAAGTAAACAAGAACTGCCAGAGATTTAATTTCCCCTGACAGTCATAACACATTTTCAAGTCTTAGCCCGCACAGCCTCCTGCACATCCTTCACATCCGCCGCCGCATCCAACTCCGGACTTCCAGGCGTTTATAACCGGAA
>CALGHA010000045.1 GCA_937915835.1 uncultured Fretibacterium sp.
CAAATCGACAAATCATTTTACTTTGTTTGATTAACTTGTCAAGTACTTTTTTCATAAAAATATTCTATCATAAAAACTTATTTTTCGTCGTAAATTCTCTTTAGCGTAAATAATATTTTTTACGAGTTGACCGCAAAAAATTTTCTCTCTACAATTTCAACAATTCCATTAAATTTAGCAAATTTCATTCAGGAGGTAATTTATCCATGCGAAAAGTTTTATTGTTAATTCTCGCGCTCTGTGTATGTTCGTCTCCAGCGTTTGCTTCAGAAATCCCGGAGTTCAGCTTCAATTTTCCTCGTCCTCATCAAGACACACTCGATGACTGGGCAATAGCTTCGGCAATCGTTCAGGCAATCCAGCGTCCTAATATTCCCGCGAAAGAATACAAGCTCGACGCTTCAGCTGAAGACGTACGCAAAGCCATTCAGGACTTAATCAACCAGGCAAACGAAAACGGAGGCGGAAAAGTAATTATTCCTGCTGGAGATTATCTATGCAAAGGACCGATTGAGCTTAAGAGCTGCGTTGAACTTCATCTTGAAGAAGGCGCAAAAATTTTGTTCAGCCCGGAACCTTCGGATTATTTACCAGTCGTAAAAACTCGCTGGGAAGGCACCGAGTTAATGAACTATTCACCGATGATTTACGCTTATGGCCAGCATGATATTGCTTTAACTGGAAAAGGAACGATTGACGGCAATTCTGAGAGCGTATTTCACTCATGGAAGAAACTTGAGAAACCGGATCAGCAGCAATTAAGACTTTGGGGAGCGGCCGGAACTCCTGTTGAAGAACGCGTATTCGGTGAAGGACATTATCTTAGACCTTGCATAATCGACGTAAATTATTGCGAACGCGTTTTGCTTGAGGATTACACGGTCATGAACTCGCCTTTCTGGATTAATCACTTGAACTGCTCAAATCACGTCCAGATGAGAGGCTTGAAAGTCAACTCAATGTTTGCGAACAATGACGGCGTTGATGTCGAATCCTGCAAATACGTCTTAATCGAGGAAAATACTTTCAGGACTGGCGACGACTCCGTAGTTGTGAAGTCGGGAAGAGATTACGACGGCAGAAAAATCGGACTTCCATCAAAATATGTCGTAATCCGCAAAAATGACATGGGCGGCGAAGACGGAATTGCTTTAGGCTCAGAGATGTCCGGCGGAATTGCTTATGTATTTTTCGAGGATAATATTCTTCGTGATGGTCAAAGCGCGGTTCGTTTCAAGGCAAATCTTGACAGAGGCGGCACGTGCGAACATATTCGCGTTCGTAACATGAAGATTGCGAATTTCGATAATTTTATCTGGTTCCAACTGAATTACCCCGGTGAACTCGGCGGAAATTTCCCGACCGTCTACAAAGATTTAGTGTTCGAGGATATTACGGTTGAGAGCCTCAAAGGTAAATTGTTCGAGTGCCATGCTCCGAAGGGTTATCCGTTGCAGGACGTTATGCTCAGGAATATTAAGATTGCGAAATCCGATAACTCTAATTTCATTCTTGAGAACGTCTCGAATTTAGTAATTGACAATCTTCAGATTAATGACCAGAGAATGAACGGAGTACTTTCATCATTCTAGAACTGGAATAAATATAATCCCCCTGCTCGCTTTGAACTGGGGGAATTTTTTATCTCTCGTTGAGCACAATTCTTCCTGATTTCACCGAATGTGTCAGCCAAACATTTCCGCCAATCACGCAGTTATCGCCTATAACCGTCTGGCCTCCTAAAATCGTAGCTCCAGCGTAAATTACGACGTTATCGCCAATATCAGGATGACGCTTAATTCCCTTCACGAGTGAACCGTCAGGAGCAACATCAAAACTTTTTGCCCCAATCGTAACATTCTGGTAAATTTTTACTCGGCTCCCAATCGTCGAAGTCTCACCGATTACAACGCCTGTCCCGTGATCTATGAAGAAATATTCACCGATTGACGCTCCAGGATGAATATCAATTCCCGTCAACCTGTGAGCATATTCCGTGATAATTCGCGGTATCAACGGAACGTTCATCACAAAAAGCTCATGAGCAACTCGATACGCACTAATCGCCGTAAAAGCTGGATAAGCTAAAATTATCTCGTCAGGATTACGCGCGGCCGGATCGCCCTGATATGCCGCAATTATATCCGTCCATAAGACACGCCGAATTTTCGGGAGCTGTGAGATTAATTTTACCGTGAAATTCTCCGCATCCTCAGCGTTCGTTAATCTCGCAATCGCTTCACTGAGCTTCTCACTCGCAAGTTTCAGGCTCTCAGCAACACTCTTATTCTCAGGGTTCACATGAGACGGGAACATTGCCGCCTGAATATTCTTGAACGCAAGCTCTACGTCCTCTTTAAGCCCGTTGTAATTGATTTTGTCCTGACTGCTGAGACTTTCTAGTTCAAGTTCAGCGGATTTCAAGATTTCCTGTATCATTCCGCAAAAAGTGCCGTTGATAAGTAACGTTCGCCGGTATCAGGAAGAATTACTACAATATTTTTCCCTTCGTTCTTCTTAGCTGTCTCGATAGCCGCGTAAAGTGCCGCCCCCGAAGAAATTCCCACTAAGAAGCCTTCAAGTTTCCCCGTCAATTTCCCCGTGTTGATTGCGTCGTCATCGTTGACCGTGAAAATCTCGTTGTAAATCTTCGTGTTCAAAACGTCAGGAATAAAGCCCGGACCAATTCCCTGAATTTTATGACTGCCAGAACGTCCAGCCGACAAAACCGGTGAGCCTGATGGTTCAACAGCAATAACTTTCAAATCGGGCTTATGAAAACGTAAATATTCCGCCGTTCCCGTAAGAGTTCCGCCAGTTCCAACGCCAGCAATGAAAATATCAACTTTACCTTCAGTGTCCCGCCAAATTTCAGGGCCTGTAGTCTCACGATGTATTCTCGGGTTCG
The DNA here is from genome assembly GCA_937915835.1 of uncultured Fretibacterium sp. Classification (GTDB taxonomy): domain Bacteria; phylum Synergistota; class Synergistia; order Synergistales; family Aminobacteriaceae; genus JAFUXM01. Next base: position 2,909 of record CALGHA010000045.1, read on the forward strand.
CAGGGTTCACGAATTGGCCGGCAATAAAACTCTCCGGGATTTCTGCCGCAAGCTCCGAAGCCTTCTCAATAGCTCCGCGCATTCCCTTGCTGCCTTCGGTTAAGACGAGTTCAGCACCGTAAGCCTTCATTAATTTTCTGCGCTCAATCGACATTGTCTCGGGCATGACGATAATAACTCGATAGCCTCGTGATGCCGCAACTGATGATAAGCCGATTCCCGTATTTCCGCTCGTCGGTTCGATGATTACGCTTCCGGGCTTAAGTTTCCCGTTTGCTTCTGCGTCGTCAAGCATGGCTTTAGCAATTCTGTCTTTGACGCTTCCGGCCGGATTGAAATATTCGAGCTTGGCTAAAATTTTCGCGTTAAGATTAAAATGTTTCTCAATCCGCGTGAGTTCCAGAAGCGGAGTGCGTCCAATAAGCTGATCAATTGACGTGTAAATCTTTGACATGATTATTCTCTCCTTATTATGTGTGTGATTACGCAAGCGGGGCAACGAATTTTTGAGGGTCATTAGCCCGCCGCCTGATGACTTATGACGAAAAAATTGTTGTTACGAGCGAAAGTTAAGCGTGAAAGTTTAGAACGTGAAAGGACAACAGCAGCATACAGCCTCAAATTTAGCATTAAGAGTTCTCATGTTATGCATACTGTTTCACCTCTGGAAATTTTTTAATGAGGGAATTATGCCACGATTTACACACTAAATCAATATGCAAAATTCTGTGATATATTTAGCGAAATTTTTTTATGGAGGTAAATACATGAAAAAGTTATTGCTCATTCTCACTCTTATTCTCGCTGTTATTCCCGTTCATGCTCAGGAAAATTTTAACGTCGTAAGCTCTATTGATACCCAAGAAACTTATGCTGTCGTAATTGTCCCGTTTGCTCCGTTGATTGCCGATGATGGGACGCGCGACGATGAAGTTCTCTACGGAATGACGATGAAAGCTGCTTTATCCGGAGATTATGTTTTTCTCGATATGCCTTATGGGACGCTTCCGATTGAGGCAAAAAATGTTGAACTTGTGAGCAAATCTCAAGCTGAAGAATGGAATAACTCAGTAACTCACAACATCATAGCTCCATTCGCAGATATTCAATCCGAAGCAAAAACTCAATCTTTCCCGCCGATTATCACGCTTCCACGAGGCTCAAGAGTAAAAATTGGCGAGATTAACTCTGATGATGCAAGATATGTTCAAGCTGAATTATTCGGAGGAGTTAAAGGCTGGGTAAGAAGGCCGTTAATCCGTCCGCTTCGTCAATGGAACGTTGAGAGTGAAGAAGTTGCGCGTAAAAAAGTTGTCGATGACGCAAAATTATACTTGGGAACGAGTTATCGCTGGGGAGGACAAACTCCGATCGGAGTTGATTGCTCAGGACTGGTTCACATGGCTTATATTTTGAACGGGCTTGAAGTCTTCAGAAATTCCAGGCCAAAATTCGGCTTCCCGATAGCGTTAAAACATCTTGAAGGAAATCCAGACAATACTCACGACCTCGAAACTCTTAAAACTCTAAAGCCCGGCGACACAATACATTTCAGCGGACATGTCGGAATGTATTTAGGCGAGGGAAAATTCATTCATGCTAACGGTTCAGACTTCAGCACAACAATTGCGTCTTTAATCTCAAGTGATGAAAATTACCGTGCGGATATAGCCAGACCCAGCGAGATTAACACGTTCGGCACAGTTTTTCCCGATGAGCCTGAAAAGTTGAGCGTCAAAGATTTTTATGCGCGCTCGTTCACGTCAGGCGATAAAGTCGGCTATAGATTTTACGTTCGAGCAGAAGGATATACTCCGAGCAGAGCAATTCTTTATCCAGAAGGTTTAAGCTCAGATGTAATTATCGAGATAAGCAATGACGTAAAATTATGGCGTTTTGTCTATTCCGGCCGTGATACTGAAAGAGCACCAGAATATTTTTACACAAAGCCGGGAAAATACACTCCAGCCGTCGAGTTAATCAATGAAACTGGCTACAGACCTTCCGGAAAAACTATCACGAGCGGAATTTATGAGATGAAAGAGCCTCTTAAAGCAATAACTTCGGCGGAAAATTACGAGATTAAATCTGCTGAAGTGAAAATTCCTGACATAAAAACTTCTCCGGATATTCCCTCAGGTTTCGTTAAGCTCTCAGAGTTTGCGCCGGAGATTTTGCAGGAGATACGCTATTACTCGGATTATAACTTTGTCGGTGAAAGAGTTGACGGCTATGAAGCTCCTGAAGCAATTTTAACGTTTGAAGCCGCCCAAGCCTTAAAAGCCGTGAATGATGAGCTTATGAAAGAAGGCTACAAGCTGAAGATTTACGACGCTTATCGCCCGCAGAGAGCTGTAAATCATTTTGTGAAATGGGCTAAAGACTTGAAGGACACGAAAATGAAGAAATATTTTTACCCGGAACTGAAAAAATCCGTCTTATTCAAACAAGGCTATATCGCGAGAAAATCAGGACATTCACGAGGAAGCACGGTAGACTTGACACTTTTTGACATTAACGCAAGCAAAGATTTAGACATGGGAGGAACTTTTGATTATTTCGGCAAGCGTTCACATTTCGACTTCAAGAAAATCACGAAGGAGCAATATGCTAACAGAAGGCTTCTGCGTGAGATTATGACTAAGCACGGCTTCCGGCCAATTTCAACGGAATGGTGGCATTTCACGCTTAACAATGAGCCTTATCCGAAGACGTATTTTGACTTTGCTATCACGGGGAACGAGTAAATGTTGCAAGTTATCATGTCATATCTGCCTTATGCCTTAATCACGACGTTTACGCCCGGCCCGAATAATTTAATGTCGCTTTATTCCGTGAGTTCTGTCGGTTGGAAAAAGGGCAGCAAAGTAATCTGGGGAATTTTCGCGGGGTTCATGCTTTTGATGATACTTGTAATTTTATTCTGTCATGAACTGGCTAAATATCTTCCGGAATTTGTGAAATACTTGAAGTACATCGGAGCAATTTATATTCTCTGGCTCGCTGTTCATATCGCAATAAGCAAACCAGGTGAAGCCCTTGAACGTTCAATAAATTTCAAGAGTGGCTTTTTTCTGGCAATCTCGAACGTGAAAGTCATTCTTTATCTCATCACAATTTTTACGGCTTATATCATCCCTTCAGGAGCAGGACTTCACGAGATGTTATTACACGGAGCATTTATCATCGCGATTAGTGCCGTGAGCTGGTGCATGTGGGGTGAAGCCGGAAATATTTTGCAGAGATTTTTGACGAGATATTACAGGCCGTTTAATATCCTGATGGGAATTTTATTAGCTTGGTGTGCCGTGAAAATCTTGATGTAAATATATTTGCTCTAGTCAGAATTGGCCGGAGCAACTTTTTATGTCTCGTAAATTGACAAACTATTTTGACAATTATTGCAAATCAGGATAATATTTACGCTCAAAAAATTTCTTGTTATTTTTCTAAAGGAGTTTTTATGATGGCATTAGCAGAAGAGTTACATGAATATTCCGGCGGAGTTAATGAGCTGCTTGCACGATACGGCGTAAAATTCGGGATTTACAAGAACGGAGAATTTCACGAGCAATTATTCCCGTTTGATATTATTCCGAGAGTGATTAGCAGTGAAGAATTTGCATATCTTGAGCGTGGATTGAAGCAGAGAGTTTTTGCGTTGAACGAGTTCATTCGAGATATTTATTCTGACGGGAAAATTATTTCGGACGGAGTTATCGCTGAAGAATTTATTTACTCCGGCAAAGGATATTTAGCGCAATGTCGGGAGATTAGTCCGCCTAAAAATGTTTACGCTCATATTTCCGGGATTGATTTAGTTCAAGCAAAAAATAGAACGTGTTATATTTTAGAGGACAATTTGCGAATACCTTCTGGAGCTTCGTACCCAATGATTGCGCGAGAGTTATGCAGAAAATCTTTACCGTCTGAACTTTTAGGGAAATATAAAGTTGCGGACAACAGGAATTATGCTGAGCTTTTACGCCGAACAATGGATTACGTCAACACCGGAGGAATTTCTGTGATATTAACGCCTGGAAGATTTAACGCGGCATATTTCGAGCATTCATATCTTGCTGAGTTGACCGGAGCACATTTAGTAACATGTGATGACTTAATCGTTGAAGGTGAAAATTTATATTTCATCGATTATTCCGGCAAGAAAGAAAAAGTTGGTGCAGTTTACCGGAGAATTTCTGACGAATACTTAGACCCAGTGAACTTTGAGCGGCAATCGTTAATCGGAATTCCTCACATCTTCGACATTTACAAGAAAGGCAACGTTGCGTTAATCAACGCTCCCGGCAATGGAGTAGCTGACGACAAAGGAATATATTATTTTGTGCCGGCAATGATTAAATATTATCTCAACGAAGAGCCAATTTTACAGAATGCCCCGACTTACCTGCCTTATTATGAACAGGACATGAAATATGTGCTTGAACACTTTGACGATTTAGTGTTAAAGGACGTAGCTGAAGCAGGAGGCTATGGAGTTGTCTTCGGGAATAAATTAACGCGTTCACAAAAAGAAGAATTTATCGCGATGATTAAGGCCGAACCAAGAAGATTTATTGCTCAAGAAGTTATTGACTTTCAGGATTTAGACATTTACGAGGGAAATTCACGAGTTCCAAGAAAAGCAGACTTGCGAGCATTCGTGTTAATGAGTGATGAGCCTGTTGTATGGAAGAGCGGCTTAACAAGATTTTCACGCAATCCGGATTCTTTTATCGTGAACTCGTCTCAGGGCGGAGGCTTTAAAGATACTTGGGTTATGACGGAGGAAAAATAAACATGTCAATATTATCGCGTGAGAACAGTGAAAGATTATTTTGGCTTGGACGTTACAGCGAGAGAGTTTATACGGGGCTTCGTTCGCTTGAACTTGACTTGTCGGCAGGAGATAAGGCGAAAAATTTATGCTTTGATGAGGCCAATCCTGAGACAATATCTTACAGCCTAGCACGAGCTTACGACAACGCTATAGTCCTTCGTGATGAGATTGGCACGGAGACTTTCAGCTATATTCAGATGGCCGTGTATGAGATGAAAAATGCTCAACGTTCAGGCACACCGTTAATGCCGTTACAGAAAGTTATTGATAATATTGCGGCATTCTGGGGCATGGCTGACGACATAATCGAGGACGAACACGCTCGGGGAATTATCAAGCTCGGCAAAAGAATTGAACGTGTAGATTTATACTCGCGCATGAACTCAGGGAGCGAAGAAATTCGGCGGGAAATTCGCAGGTTGACTTACAGAATAGCTAAGACGGGATTACGTTACGACGCTGAAAGAGTTAAACGCTTGAACGAGCTTGCAAAAGAGACTAATATAAATCGCCAGGAAATTATCAAGGAAGTCGAGAGCCTAATAAATTTTGAGGAGATTTAGATACAGTTATCACATGCAATTGAACTTTGCTGAACCCGTGAGAGAACATCACTTCAAGTTACGTTGTTTTCCGTCGAGTGATGAAAGACAGAAAATTTCCAACGAGCATATAAAGATTTTCCCTGTTCACTTCAGTAATGTCGAGAAAGATTCGTTCGGGAATTTATGCATTTACGGTACAGCTAATCAGAGGCATAATCTTTTTGCTGTTAATGTTGACGGTGAAGCTGAGATAAACTCTGATGGGAAAATTCCTGCGGCTCCTAATAAAATTGGCCTGTTCAAGTATGAGACGGATTTAACGAGAGCAGGCCTCTCACTTCGGGAGTTTCACAGCAATTTTGAGACAATGAGCTATATGACCGGCTATGAGCGTGCAATTTACATGATGAATGAGCTTTATCAAGAATATTTTTACACGCCCGGAGTTACTGGAATATTTACGAGCGCAGAAGAGGCTTTTAGCTTGGGACGCGGAGTTTGTCAGGATTACGCGCATATATTACTTGCTTTGTGCAGGCTTGAAAGAATTCCATGTAGATACGTCGCCGGAATGATACCAGGTGAAGGAGCTACTCATGCATGGACGGAAATTTTTGACGCTGGAACTTGGCGAATGATTGACCCGACACACAATAAAATATGCGATGACAGCTATATAAAAATCTCGTCGGGCCGTGATGCTCAGGATTGCGCGATAAATCAGGGAGTGTTTTACGGCGGAGGAAGTCAAACGCAAGAGATAAAAGTTATCGTGAATGAAATACTGCCCCAGTCGTAATTGGCCGGAGCAGTTTGTTATGCTTTAATTTTTGTCGTCGTCGTCTCGTGATTGGTAATCTTCCTCGATGTCGTCTAAGCTGGATCTGTCAAATCTTCTCTGTGACCTCATGCAGAACATTACGCTTCCGAGTTTTTCGAAAGTTAATTTTGTTCCTCGACTGTCAGCGCGGTAATTCACGGATCTGCTGCTGTCAATTCCAAGTCTTCCGGCTTCTGAGATTGCGTCCATGTTTGCACCGATGAAGATAAATTCCCAGCCGTATTTTTCCTTCTCGTGCTCGACCATGCTTTTAACTTTTGCGAGTGAATAATTCGAACTTGCATTTTCGAGGCCGTCAGTCATAATCACGAAAACAGTTTTTCCCGGAACGTCTTCAGGACGTGCGTATTTGTGTATCATCGCAATGTGATGAATTGAGCCGCCCATTGCGTCGAGTAAAGCTGTAGTGCCGCGAGTGTAATATTCTTTATCCGTCATTTTCGGAACGTCAACGAGTTTTACACGGTCATGCAAAATTTCCGTTACATGGTCGAACAACACTGTAGAGACTAATGCTTCGCCGGGTTCCTGCTTTTGCTTGTCAATCATCGAGTTGAAGCCGCCGATTGTGTCACTCTCAAGCCCGGACATTGAGCCGCTGCGATCGAGGATAAATACCATTTCAGTAAGTCCGTTTTCAGATTTTGCCGGAGCTTCGTTTTCGTGAGCTTCTTCACTTGCGCTTTCTTCGGGTGAGATTGCTTCATTCCAGGCTTTAATCTCGTCAATCAAGAACTCATCAAGCGTGAACATCAAAATATTTTCGAGATACTCAGGAACTCCCCACATTCCATGAGCGATTGCGCCGGTTATGCAAGCGATTGTGTCAGAGTCGCCGCCGAGTGATACAGCGTTTCTGATTGCGTCCTCGAAATTTTCAGCTTCGAGAAATGCTATTATTGCCTCTGGAACTGAGCCTTGACATGAGACATCAAATTTGTAATTCGGCCTGATTTCGTCGCATGTCCTGTTCAAGTCGTAATTATATTTCTCAGTGATGTAATTCTTGATTTCCTCTTTGCTCTTGCCTGTTCGTGCTAAGAAAGTTGCGGAGGCCACAGCTTGAGCACCTTTTATGCCTTCCGGGTGATTATGTGTAACTTCTGCGCTTAATCTTGCAAATTTCTCTACTGTATCAATATCGTCAAAATACCATGCGACCGGAGAAACTCTCATTGCCGAGCCGTTCCCCCAACTGTTGTATGGTTCAGGCTTTGACGTTCCCAGCCATAATCTGAAATGTCCGCCGTATCCCACGTTAAAATATTTACGGCCGAACTCCTGCATTGATTTCACAAGTTCTGTCTTGAATGCTTCTTCGTCAATCTCTTCGCCTTTCTTCCAGTTACGCAGGGTATGAGCGACGGCCATTGTCATAACTGAGTCGTCGGTGAAACGGGTTCTTTTTTCGACTAACGGGAAATTCTTTGTCTTCGTGTTATGAAATTCGTACGGACTTCCGATGATGTCTCCAACTAATGCGCCTAATAACATGAATTATCAACGCTCCTTCATTAATACTCAAAGCGGATGAATGGAAACCGAAAGATTAAAAATTAGTGAACTGAATTATAGAGTGAGAGGAATTGTAGCATAAAAAGTGAAATTTGCAAGTAAAATCCTGCGCACAAGTTTTATTCTCACTCATACGCAGGGGAAATTATTTTATTCTTCGGTCATGCCGATTAAGTCAAATTTCTCGGTTGAGATTATCACGTCAAAATCCTTCTTGCTCGGAACGTCGAACTTTACCCAGATTGTTCGGTCTGAAAGATTGTAATACCAGCCTTCAGAAGAATTTTCCCAGTTATCGCGAACAATGAAGCGTGTAATTTTCCGGCCGTCGACGCTTACCCAGAATGCGCCTTTGAGTTTGCTGATTAACTTTATCGTCATTCTCTCAACCGGAGATTTATAGCTCCCTGTCGTGTTGAACGAGATAATTTTTCGGTCGCCGGATTTCACGCTAATTCTCGTTTTTGCGAAAACTCCGTGCTTGTAATCCTGAGTATGTCCGTCGTCGTCGTAAAAAGTAAATTCGCTGTCGTCATCAGCTGAGATTATGAGGTCTAATTGCTTCATAGTGTCGGCTAAAATTCGTTTAACGTCGTCGCTAGTCATGAAAATTCCGTTGCCTCGTAAGAACATCGGAATGCTCGAAAGTTTAACCGGAAGATTTATCGTTTGTCCGCCCTCGTAGAGTTTGAAGTTGTCGTTGAAGTCATACCAGTTTGAACCAGCTGGCAGGTAAATTTTGCGAGTTAAAGCGTTCTTCTCTAAGACATTTGCGACAAGAACAGACGGCCCGAACATGAAGCATAAATTTTCGTCATGATAACACTTCTTATCATCAGGGAACTCAAGAAACAACGGACGCATTACCGGCATTCCGTCAGAATTGGCCTGATACATGAGCGAGTAAAGATACGGCAGCATTCTATATCTCAAAGCGAAGGCTTCACGTACAAGCTCCAGAATTTCCGGATACATGAAAGGCTGAGTTACGCTATTATCGTTATTAGCTGAGTTCATGACAAAACGCGGCTGAAATATTCCGTTCTGGATCCATCGAAGCAATAATTCACTCTCAGGAGCCGGCCCGGTAAATCCGCCAATGTCACAGCCCATGTTAGCACAGCCGGATAATCCCATTCCCATAATTGTGGCAACGTTGAATTTCAGCGTCTTCCAACTGGTTAAATTATCTCCTCCCCAGACTTGAGCGTAACGCTGAATGCCCGCATAACCAGCTCGATTTATCACGTAAGGCCTTTCATTCGGGTAAACGTTCGCAATCGCTTTAATCGCTAAATACGCCATCATGTTTGAGTGAATAATCTTGACTTCGGCCATTGTTCCGAGTTCACATTGAGCGTCCCGATCTTCAATGCCGTCCATTTCGCAATTATCGTTCCAGACGGTTTTAGTTCCCTTGCGCAAGATATTTTCTTCGAGTAATTCCCGCCAAGCCTCGCGACCGTTTGAACTCGTAAAGTCTATAAATCTTCCTTCACCGCCCCACCATCGGCCGTAATAATCGCTTTTGCCGTCAGCTGTCTTGATAAAGGCGTTGCGTTCCTCGTAAAATTTCGCGTATGGATGATTTTTTAACACGCCAGGCTTCAGGTTGCAGATTACGTTAATTCCCTTAGCGTTCATGTTCGCAAAAAATTTCTCAGGGTTCGGGAAACGCTTATAATTCCAGTTGAAAGTGTAACGCAATCCGTCAGCTTCACCAGAAGAATAACCCGACGCAAGCCAGAAGTTATCAATGTAAATTTTCTCCTGTAAATGCTTGTCAATAACTCTGTAAATTTCCTCGTCGCAGTTTTCTTCAAGTTCAGCGTAATACATCGTCGACATGCAATAGCCGAGTGATTGCTTAGTCGGTAAAATCGTTCTGCCGGTCAGCCAAGTGTAGCGAGAAATTACATCTTTCATGCTCGGCCCGTTGATGATGAATAAATCAATGTCGCCTCCGTCAGTCTGGTAATAACAGTAACGCTCCCAATAGCCCGAAATTTCCTGCCCCATGTCAAAAACGCAGTCGTAAGAATTGTTGTAGAACATTCCGAGCGCGTGCAAGTTGCTTTCGTTTACGCGAATATAAAACGGAATATGCTTATACATCGGGTCGCCGTTCTCCGGGTCATGACCGATTGCGTCTTTTGGGGACATTCGGAGCCGACGAAACTTTTTGTCGAGATGTCCTGTTTTCTCACCGAAGCCGTAAAAATGGTCAAGTTCCCTGTCCATGCACGAATAATGACTTAACCGGCCTAAATGGTCGCGTTCAAATGCTCGTTCTGGCAAATCACGGTAAATGCATTTTCCCTGATTATCATAGAGCGAGAATGATAACGGGGATTTTTTCAGCACAAGTTTTAATGAAGCTGTCGTGAAGGTTAATGCGTCGTCAATCTCCTCACATGGAACGTTAAGAGCTTCAATGCGTGTTCTCTCACCAGCGAATAAATCATCAAGTTCATCAGGCCAAGCTGTTTTTACGAGAGCAAAGGACTTCTCACGAAAATTTTTAGCGAATGCAACACGAACACGGATTACGTCATCAGTCATGAAGATTAGCAAAATGTCCGCAGTGTCGCCGTGAATTATGTAGCCATTCGAGACTTTTTCACATGATATAAACTTTTTGAGCAACATGATTACTTACATTCCTATCAAGTCAAAATCTTCAAATGAGACCGTCAGCGTAATATTTTGCTTAGGATTAGGATATTTCACGATTACGGCCTTTTTCGTCTGAGAGTAATACCAGCCTTCGGACGCGGCTTCAAATTTACGTCGATTAAGGAAGTGTTCAAGTTTCTTGTCGCCTAATGCTACCCAGAACGGGCTTCTATCTTTACGCACCATCTCAACCGTAACGTCATTAACGAAGTCTTCATAGCTTCCTTCGCTCGTGAACTCAACTTTTACTACACTTGAGCCGGTCATGTTAATTCTGGTCTTGCGGAAAATTCCCTTTGCAAAATTATTCGTAACTCCGTCGTCGTCATAAAGCGTGTAACTTCTCTCGTCTCCTGGAATTAACGTGAAGTGAAGTGAAGTAACTTTGTCGCGTTCCATGCTCATTGGCTGATTTCCGGCCATTGGGATTATTGCTCCCTCACGAATGAACATCGGAATGCTCGACATCGTAACGGGAATTTCTATGAATTGGCCGCCGTCGTAACACTTGAAGTTGTCAGCCCAGTCATACCATTTTGTGCCCGCAGGAAGATAGACGCGTTTAATTTTTTCGCCAGGTTCAATAATATTAGCGACGAGAATATCACGACCGAACATGAACTCAAAACTTTCTTCCCAGACGTTAGGATCATCCTGGAACTCGTAAACAAGCGCGCGCATAATCGGTGCTCCAGTTAAAGAGGCTTCATACTCCGCAGAATATAAATATGGCAGCATTCTATAACGGAACAAAATTGCGTTGCGGATTAAGTCCGTCGAGTTGCGGAACATCCAAGGCTCAGTTACTGTGTTGTCGTTGCTAGCTGAGTGTATCGAAAATCTAGCCTGGAATATTCCATTTTGAACCCATCGCACAAATAATTCCTCGTCCGGAGCAGGTCCAGCAAAGCCTCCAATGTCCGCGCCTTCGTTCGGTTGTCCTGATAATCCCATGCCCGTAATAATCGGAATGTTATATTTCAAACTTTGCCAGCTCGTGTAATTATCTCCACACCAAGTTTGAGCGTATTTCTGAATTCCTGCGCTTCCACTTCTGCAAACGATATAAGGCCTTGCGTCAGGGTTATGTTCTCTCACAGCGTCACCGCCGATTTTGCACATTATCGTTGACATTAAGGGCTTGAGTTCAGCGATCGTTGAGCCTTTGCCGTCAAAGTCAACGCGTGCGTCCTTGTCTACGAGGCTGTCATATTCGCAATTATCATCCCAGATTGAATCAGTTCCGACATCAATAATATTAGCAATCAAATAATCCTTCCATGCTCGGCGAGCTTCCGGCTTCGTGTAATCCCAGAATGCTCCGGGACCTCCCCACCATGAGCCAATTGCAAACTTTGTCTCGTCCTTGCTGTCTTTTACGAATACGCCTTTGCTCACGAACTCGTCGAATAACGGGTGAACTAATAAAATTCCTGGCTTGACGTTTGGGACATTCTGAGCTCCTTTTTCGTTCATTGCGGCAAAATATTCACGGGGATTTTTGAAGCGTTCAGTGTTCCAAGTGAAGACGCAGCGTTTTCCGTTTACACTCGTATATCCTGATGAAAGGTGAAAGCCGTCAATCGGGAAGCCTTCCTCTTTGATTGTGTCAATGAAGTTTAAGACGGCATCATCAGAATTTTTCTCAAGCTCAGGATAATACATTGATGAACCTTGATAGCCGAGTGCTCGTTTGGGTAAAAGCGCAGGCCGTCCGGTCAAGAACGTGTAATTGTCAACAATTCGCTTTATGTTTTCCCCAGCAATGAAGAATAAATCAATATCGCCGCCGTCAGCTTGCCAATAAGTATAACGAGGCCAATAATTACTTTTCTCGCGTCCCATGTTAAAGACGGATTCGTAAAAATTGTGATAGAACAAGCCTATTGCTTTATGAGTAGACCTGTTGAGCCTGATATAAAACGGTATATGTTTATACATTGTATCGCATTTAACAGGGTCATAACCCATTGCATCAGTTGCGCGCTGACGTAAAAACTCTTTATTCTTGTTGAGACTGCCGCCCTTCTCGCCGAAACCGTAGAAGCAATCATCCTCATTCATGCGGCTGTAATGAGTTACTCGGTTGTTGCTGTCGAGTGTGAAGGGATTTCCGGCCAATGATGAATATAATTCCGTCCCTTCTTCGTCGTAAAGCCTCATGCAGATATTCTCTTTGTCGAACTCAAGCCATAATTTACCAGTCGAGAACGTAATTTTTTCATCAGTCTCATCAACGTCGGGATTAATCGGCTCAAGTTTCACGCGTTCACCCTCGAAAAGTTTATCAAGTCTGTCATCCCATGCTTCAGCCGAGAGAACATAGGACTCTTCAGCAAATTTTTTATCAAACGATACTCGAACGCGGATAATCTCTTCAGTCAGGAAATATATTTTTATGTCGGGGCTGTCAGTATGAAGAATATAGAATTTCCCAGATTGCTCACAACTTTTTATCTTCGTGCAAATTTCCATGAAACTTTTTACCTCCTACATAACAAAAAGCGATCCCCTGAAACTCTCAGAGAACCGCATTAACTTCAACTTATCTCAGCCAGCCCATACTCTTAATCAATCCGGACCAGTAAGGAAGGCTCAATGAAATTTGAGGAATGTACGTTACCAGCATTAACGCTACGAACATCATTACGAAAATCGGCACAATATATTTTGTTACGCCCTCAATCTTCACGTTCGCAACTCCGCAACCGACAAATAAGCACGAGCCAACCGGAGGAGTTACTGAGCCAATGCCCAAGTTCGTAATAAGCATTAAGCCGAAATGTACGTCGCTCATTCCAATTCTGCGAGCAATCGGTAAAAATATAGGCACGAAAATTAACACGGCCGGCGTTAAGTCTAAGAACATTCCCATGACGAGCAAGAATACGTTCATGATTAAGAGAATGACATAGCGATTTTTCGACACTCCCATAATCATTTGCGATATTGCGTTAGGAATTCCTGTTCTCGCCATGACGTAAGCCATAATTGACGAGGCAGCTATCAAGAATAAAATTGTCGCAGAACTCTTCATCGTGTCAGCAAGAAGATTGTAGAGCGTCTTTAAGTCCATCTCGCGATAAATTGCCGCTAACACTCCGCAATAAAGGCACATTACAACTCCGGCTTCGGTCGCTGTGAAAATTCCGGCTAAAATTCCGCCCATTACGATGATTACGGCAAAAAGTGAGGGGATTGCGTCAATGCAAATCTTCAATGCCGAGTCTTCCTCTTTAACTTCCGATTTCTTATAGCCTAATCTCTTCGCAAGAACTAAAGCCATAATCGCAACAGCTACCCCCAAAATTCCTCCGACAAAATAACCGCCCATGAATAACGCCGCAACTGAAACTCCTCCTGCTGTGATTGAGTAAAGGATTAACGGACCTGACGGAGGGATTAATATTCCGGTTGGAGCTGAACAGATATTTACTGCCGCTGAATAATCCGGATCATAGCCTTCATCTTTTTCCAACGGTGAAAGGATTGACCCCATCGCTGAAGTTGCCGCAACTGACGAACCGGAGACTGCACCGAAGAACATATTTGCTAAAACGTTTGTAGCCGCTAAGTAACCGGGAATTCCGCCGACTAATAATCTTGCGAAACGTACAAGCCTCTTAGCAATTCCGCCCTTGTTCATGATATTTCCGCCGAGTGAGAAGAACGGAAGCGCAAGCAATGAGAACGAATCCAAGCCGGAGAAACATTTTTGTGCCGCCGTGAAAGCAAAACCTTCAAGTGTTGTAACTCCGCTGACACATGCCGCAATTACTGAAGCTATGCCAATTCCCGCAGAAATCGGAACCCCAGCGAATAACATTATAAAAAACGATACGAATAATACGACTGTCGCAGTGATTACCATTATGAATTTCCCCCGCCTTTCTTATCCGTGAGAGCTTGGGCATAACGAAGCAAACGGGCAATTACGATCATTACTCCGCAGAGTGGCTCAATGAGATATAGAGTTTTCATCGGTATTCTCATAACTGAAGATACGTTCGTAGCGGTGTTAGATAATTTCATTCCGCCATAAATGAATACGTAAATCACGAAGAATAATATACATGCTTCGATAAAAATGTTGAGAATAAATTTGAACGGGCCTTTTGCTTTATCGGTAATTAACGTCAAGGCTAAATGTTCGTCACGATAGAAGCAATACGCTGAACCTATCATTCCGGCAATGATTAACACGTAACGCAAAAGTTCATCAGTGAAAGTTGACGGATCTTTGAGTACCCAGCGGCTGAAAATCTGCCAAGTTCCGAACGCGACAAGAATAAACATTGATAAGGCCATCAAGAAACGCATGACGGCATCAAGAAATTTTTCAAGAGATTTCACGTTTTATCAGCTCCTTAAAACAATTAAAGCGGCTTCCCTATTAAGAAAACCGCTTGTGTCGTCATAATCTACTAATTTACAGCTTGAATACGCTCAACGAATGAATAAGTCTCAGGCTCTGACGTTTTCAGCTTCTCATAAAGCGGAGCAACTGCCTCTTGGAATGCTGCCTTGTCAACGTCTCTTACGTATTCAACCTTATCGCCAACTTGAGCTTTTACGTCATCTTCAAACTGTGCCCAAAGAGCGCGATAATTTTCAACCATCTCGGCGGCAGTGTCATTCATAACTTTCTTCTGTGCGTCGCTCATGTCGTTCCAAATTTTGGTCGAGATTACGATTACGTCGGGTATCATTGTGTGTTCGTCATAGCAATAGAACTTCGTAACGTCGGCATGGTCGCGAAGAGCTGTAATGTTATTCTCGGCTCCGTCGATAACTCCCTGCTGCATTCCCGTGTAAATATCGCTGTAACCCATAACCGTAGCACTTCCGCCGAAAGCGTTCATCATGTCAATAGCCATCTGGGAATCCATCGTGCGGATCTTAAGCCCCTTTAAGTCTGCAGGAGTTCTTACGGCTTTACCCGCTGTGTAGAAACATCTTGTTCCGCTCTCAAGCCAAGCAAGCCCGATAAATCCG
>CALGHA010000046.1 GCA_937915835.1 uncultured Fretibacterium sp.
CTCCGTGAATAATTATACCAATAAAAAAACGGCCAAGCTGTGAATAGCCTGACCGCGTGAATTTTGTTATTCTGAAAGCTATTGTGAGAAATCTACCGCAATAATAGCAATTCGGTAACTATTTGAAGGCTTATTACCATTCCATTCTACCTTATACGGTTTAGTATAACTATAATGGTATTTCATAAGACCAAGTGAATCTGCGCGTGCTTCGATTTTAGGTAGAAGACTGGCGTTATCTTTATCTCCTGGAGGCAATGTATATATGATTGTCCAATCTCTATTATTATAATAACCAGTTTCGTATATTCCGCCTGAGGCATCCTTGACATTATCACCATCTATCTCTAAGCCTCCTCCGAGATATGGCAATATATCCTTAGCTTTGACAACTTGACTAAAATATCCATCAGTTCCACTGCTATTTTTAACTTTCCCTGTGCTTGTGTTAACCTTATCAATATTATCCGTATACCATTCAAGCGTTGCTGTCTTCCAGTTACGAAGGTTACTTATAATATTATTTGCTTTTGCTGAACTCACCGCTTCTGTACTTGAAAGCATCATCATTGTGCTCAATACGCCGATTACAACGATTACGATTAACAACTCGACAAGCGTAAAACCTGACCTTTTGAGGCAATTACGATTTCTCATAAGAAGTTCCTCCTTAAGTATTTTATTTGTTACGGAATTTGTTTGAAAATGCAATACTATTTTGTAGAATTATAAAGATTATATCACTTTTCTAAAAAAAATCTCCCGCCCGTCTTGAGCAGGAGACAACTTTTTTAACCTTTTACGACGATATTAACGAGTTTATCAGGGACGGCAATAACTTTCACGATTTCTTTTCCCGCAATCTTGTCAATTATGAATTGTTCGGAAGTTATGCTCTTCGCAAGTTCATCTTTGGGCATTCCCGCAGGACGCTCAAATTTTCCGCGAACTTTACCGTTAATCTGCGCTACAATCGTAACGTTGTCCTTCGTCATCGAGGCTTCATCAGCAACCGGCCAATCCTCAAGGCATAACATTTTTTCATGGCCGAGCATTTCCCAGAGTTCTTCGGTGATATGCGGGCAGAACGGGGATAAACAGTTCAGCAAAGTATCGACGGCCTCACGCTTAACTTCCCACGCTTCGGAAGTGTCATCATTGCATGAGTAAATCGCGTTCGTGAGTTCCATTAAGCGCGCTATAGCAGTGTTGAATTGCTTCTCGTCTTGAATGTCATGCGTAACATCGTTAATCGTCGTATGAATTTTCCGCTTCAAATCCCGAAGTGTCGAACTCTTAAGCTCACTCATCGGAATAATCTTTGTCCCGTATTTCTTGAGAGCCTCGCAATTTTCCTCAACATAACGCCAAACTCGATTAAGAAATCTATGTGCACCCTCAACGTTTCTATCTGACCATTCCAAATCGTTATTCGGCGGCGCGGCAAATAATATGAATAATCTTATCGTGTCAGCTCCGAACTTTTTAACCATTTCGGTCGGGTCTACGGTGTTGCCAAGCGATTTTGACATCTTCGCCCCGTCTTTAATCACCATTCCCTGAGTTAAAAGATTTGTGAACGGTTCACGTGCTTCGGTTAAGCCTATATCAGTCAGGAACTTTGCGAAAAATCTTGCGTAAATCAAGTGTAAGCAAGCGTGCTCAATTCCCCCTATATACTGGTCAACCGGCATCCAGTAATCAACGTCAGCTTTCTCAAACGGCAAATTCTTATCACCAGGCGAGCAATATCTATCAAAATACCATGACGAACAGAAGAATGTATCCATAGTGTCAGCTTCACGACGAGCAGGGCCACCACAATGCGGACAAGTCGTGTTCAAGAAATCCGGACGGTCAAGCAGCGGCGAATGTCCAACCTCTTTAACTTCGACATCTTCAGGCAAAATTACCGGCAATTGCTCCTCAGGAACTGGCACAACTCCGCACTTTTCGCAATAAACAAATGGAATTGGAGTTCCCCAGTAACGTTGACGAGAAATTAACCAGTCGCGCAATTTAAAGTTAACTTCACGCTTGCAAATTCCTTCTTTCTCGCCCCAGTCAATCATTGCTGGGATTGCTTCAGCCGTCTTCATTCCGTCGAATTGGCCGGAGTTACACGAAATGCCGTCCTCCTCAAATGCTTTTGTCATAGTCGAACCGTCTAAAACTGTTCCGTCCGAAGGATTAATGACGGGAATAATCGGAATGTCATATTTCCGGCAAAAATCAAAGTCTCGTTGATCGTGTGCAGGAACTCCCATAATTGCTCCGGTTCCGTAATCGATTAAGATATAGTTTGCTATCCAAATCGGAACTTTCTTGCCCGTAACAGGATTAATCCCGAAAAACGGCGTCTTGAAGCCTAATTTCTCAGCTCCAGCGTCAGAACGTTCAATTGAAGACTGAGACGCTACAAGTTTTATGAACTCAGAAAGTTTTGCGGCCTCGTCAGCATTCATTGAAGCAAGCATTTTCTTCACAAGTTCATGTTCAGGAGCAAGCGCGATAAACGTAACGCCGAAAATCGTATCAAATCTCGTAGTGAACGCCTCAAGCTCATAATCAAGTTCAGGAATATTAAATGAAAGTCTTGCACCTTCGGAACGGCCAATCCAATTTGTTTGCATTATCCGAACTCGTCGAGGCCAGCCAGGATTTAAATCTTTCTCGATGTCGTCAAGAAGTTCTTGCGCGTAATCCGTAATCTTGATAAACCATTGCTTAAGATTTTTCTTGTGCACAGGATTTCCGCAACGCCAACATCCGCCGTCAACAACTTGTTCATTAGCTAAAACAGTTCCGCATGTCTCGCACCAGTTCACGGGAGCTTCCTTCTGGTAAACTATACCGCGTTTGTACATCTGCAAAAATATCCATTGGTTCCAACGGTAATAATCCGGCAGACAAGTAATAGCTTCTCTTCTCCAGTCATAGCTATAGCCCATTCGCTTTAATTGCTGGGTCATGTATTCGATATTAGATAATGTCCAATCATGCGGCTTAGTCTTGAACTTTATTGCGGCATTCTCGGCGGGCATTCCGAAACTGTCAAAGCCGATTGTGTAGAGAACGTTTTTCCCCTTTTTGCGTAAAAATCTTGCGAGGACATCACCGATTGAGTAATTCCGAATATGGCCCATGTGTAAAGCTCCGCTGGGATATGGGAACATCTCAAGACAGAAAAATTTTTCGCGTGATGGGTCAGTCTCACTTTCAAAACACTTTGACGAGTTCCAGTTATTTTGCCATTTAGCTTCTATGTCATGGAAATTATAAGGCATTAAGAAATTTTTACCTCCTAATGAAAAATTTATGATTTTGCGCAATTATACAACATGAATATTGTAAACATTTTAAGACGGTGGATTTAGTTGCAGATTTACTTTTCCATATTGTAGAATTAATCATTCCACAAAAACCCATTCAAAATTTATTACACAGGAGGAATTACATGAAGAAATTTCTAGCTGCGTTTTTACTCATCATACTTGCTGCTTCGTGTTCATATGCTTCATATTGGGACGAAGGCAATAGCGGTTATGATGAGGCTAATGCGTATATTATTGACACAGCCGCTGACCTTGTAGACTTACGCCAAAGAGTTAATAACGGCACAGAGAACAACGGAGCTTATTACAGGCTTGAAAAAAATATCAGCCTATTGAAAAATTACACAGATTGGGAACCGATTGGCACTGAAAGTTACCCGTTCACAGGACATTTTGACGGAAATGGGAAAACTATTCGAGTAAATATAGATCGCGGCTCTGGTGAAGCGTCTCTCTTCGGAACTATCAAGACCGTTCAAAGTTATGCTATAAAAAATTTGGCAGTAAGTGGAACTGTTAAGGCTCGCTTAGTCGGAGGAATTGCATTAAATCTATATAACGCATTAATTGAAGGCTGCTCGTTCTCAGGCACTTTGAGCGGATTAACTTACGGAGGCTTTTACGGGGTAGAATACGGCAAAGAAAGCACATATGCAGGAGGCATCGTAAAAACTCTCTCGTCAGGGACAATCAAGGACTGTTCAGTTGAGAACAGCACAATAACCAGCAATCCTTCACCTGTCGCTTCCGTCGGTTATGCTGGAGGAATTGCCGCTAACATGCTCGATGGGACTATTGAAAAATGTTATGTGAATGAAATTATAATTAATGGCACCACTAATCTGAACGATGGCGAGTTTAACAGCCCTACAGGTGTAATTGTCAGGATTGGCGGTATAGTAGGCGGGACTTTCGGCGGGATTATAGCTGACAATGAAGCCTACACGGAAAGCAGCGGTTTTGCTGAGAAACTTTATATAGGCGGAGTAATAGGCGAAATCGAAGATGATTCGGAGCTGACAATCGAGAATAATTTATACGGCGGCACAGGTTTCGGATATGGCATAGGCTGTGATATGTACGGTGAAGCTACAGATGAACCAGGATGTATTAGAGCACGTTCGGGTACAGAAGATGATCCGATAATTATCGACTCACTTACAGCTATTACAACTCTCAGAGAACAAATAAATTCCAACGCTATACAAACTGGAAATACTTATTACAAATTGACATTAGACCTCACATTAACAGAGTGGGAAGCAATTGGAACAAACGACAATCCATTTACAGGACATTTCGACGGAGACGGCCATAAAATTACGGTGAGCGGAAATTCTTCTTTATTTGGGAATGTTAAGACAGAAAGCGGCTATGCTGTCAAAAATCTCACGGTCAACGGAACTTTTCAAGGACGCTTTGTTGCAGGTATCGTGTTAAATCTACATAGCGGCTCAATCGAAGACTGCGTTTTTACGGGAAGATTAAAGGCTTCGACAGCTTACGATGCGGATTATGGCAAAACTGATACATACTCAGGAGGAATTGTTGAACATGTAATCTCCGGAACGATTAAGAATTGCATTGTCAAAGAAGCGTTGATAACTTCTACACCTACTTGTGATTATTATGCTGTGGGTTATGTCGGCGGCATTGCGGCAAGAATGGACAACGGAACTATTGATAATTGCCTTACGAGTGAAGATGTAACTATTGCCGGTTTCTCTCAGTTCATTAGAGATTTATCACCGCTGTCAAAAATCAGAATAGGCGGAATAGCAGGAGCAATCACAAAAGGCACCGTGAGCAATAATAAATCATATGCCGGAGTTCATGGCTGGGGTGATGAAATTCGGCTCGGAAAAATAATAGGTGAGCTTGAGGGCGGAGCTAATCCCACAATAAGTAATAATCAATATACTTGCAACGAAGCTCCATTAGAAAAAATTGACGGAGAATACATAGGCAATAACGAAATGACAATTCTAGCTAGATACGGTATAGGCCGTAATGCTGCGGGGATTGCCACTGATGAACCGGGATGCGCTTATGTTGGGCCAGGCTCAACCGAAGATAACCCGTTTATAATTGATTCCGTTGCGGCTTTGCAGACTCTAAGCAATAAAGTGAACAGCAAAAGCAATGTCGACGGCTTATATTATCGTTTAACTAAAGATTTAAGTCTTGGGGCTTGGGGAATTATCGGAACGGACGACGATACGCCTTTTACAGGACATTTTGACGGGAATAATCACACAATCGAAATAGACCATAAAGGCGGAGTAACAAGTTTTGCATCACTCTTCGGAAGCATAAAGACACAAAACGGCTATGCTGTCAAAAATCTCAACGTTACAGGAATTCTGCAGGGACATGCGGCGGCTGGAATAGTCATAAGTCTGCTTGACGGCACGATTGAAAATTGCAGTTTCACAGGAAAAATCATAGCTTATGCTCCGTTTGAATATGCGAGTGAAATCTCTGTTTACTGGCAGAGTACGTTTGCCGGAGGAATTGCCGCAGTGATAACTTCGGGGACAATAAAGAACTGCAAAGTTGAGAACTCTATAATTCTCTCGAACCCTTATTATGTCGGCGCATTCGGCTACGTCGGAGGCATAGCTTCAAGAATGCTGGGAGGAAGTATTGAAAATTGTGTTGTCTCAGAAGGCAATATGATTTACGGAATTTCACAGCACCAAATGCAAGCTACAGTGTTTGACCAACATGCGGCAGAAATTAATGCTGGTGGAATTGTCGGTGAATATTTAGCGGGAAATCTTAAGGACAACGAGGCCTATTCAGAAGTTCACAGCTGGAGCGACAGCGGTAATTTTGTCGGCGGAGTAATCGGGAAAATGAGCGGTGGTTCCAGTTCATTAACTATTACGAATAATAAATATACAGCTCTTGCTAAAAGTCTTGAACTCGACGATGAAAACGATGAGAAAAATCCTGTTCAATATTTACCGCTCGAAATTGTCAGAGATCTAATCATAGGCAGATGCAGAAGAGTTCGTGTACTTGGTAAGCCGGAAGATACCGTTGTCGCAGTTATGGGAATAGGCAGAAACTCTGAGGGTGAGGCTTCTGACGATCCAGGCTGTATTAACGTTAAACCGTCAGGAATAAAGCCGGCAATCTTAAGCAACAAAACTTTGACTTCGGCAAAAGTAGGCGAAAATTATTCATTTACTCTTGAGGCAGAAGGAACAGCCCTAATCACATGGAATTTGAAATCTGGAAATCTTCCTAATGGGCTTGAGCTTGACGATAAAACCGGGAAAATCTCAGGTACTCCGACTGCAGCAGGAACGTTCACTTTCGTAATTAAGGCCTCGAACTCGTTCGGTTATGACGAGAAGGAATTTTCTCTTACAGTTGCAGTTAACGGGACGAAGCCGACAATCAAAACTGGGGCAACTCTTAAGAATGCGACTTATAAGGCAAGTTACAGTGTTACACTTAAAGCTGAAGGAACAACGCCTATCACGTGGAAATTAATTTCAGGCACAACGTTACCGGACGGCTTAAAATTGACAAAATCGAGCGGCAAAATCTCAGGGAATCCGAAAACGACAGGCACGTTCAAGTTCAAAATTAGAGCTGCTAACAGCATTGGTTATGTCAATAAGACTTTCACGCTGACAATCGGCAAAAAGCCATCGATTACGACTTCGGAGCTTACAGATGGAATTAACGGGATAACTTACACTCAAACATTGAAAGCCTCAGGCACAAAAGCTATAACCTGGAGCAAAGTATCAGGAACACTTCCTAAGGGCTTGACGCTCAAAGCATCATCTGGAAAAATCACGGGAATTCCAACGAAGGCGGGCACGTTTACTTTCACAGTAAGAGCCGAGAATGATTACGGCCAATGCGATAAAAATCTAACTATCACGATAGGAGCTGTACCTGAAATCTCAACTGGAGCGACGTTAAAAGCTGGCATAAAGGGTGAAAAGTACAATACTACTCTCAAGGCTAAAGGAACTGCACCTATTACTTGGAAGCTGGTATCAGGAACGACACTTCCGAACGGCTTGAAGTTGACGAAATCAAGCGGAAAAATCTCAGGTACTCCGACCAAAACAGGCACATTCAAATTTAAGGTTAAGGCCTCTAATGTTTATGGGTATGACACAAAAACATTCACGTTAAAGATTGCAAAATCTTCTTCGACATTAAGCATTAATGAAGTTCATGAAATTTCGGAAGTTTATGATGGAGAGAGCATTGCTCAAGAAGTTTCGGTAGGCCTTCAAGCTGTGAATAATACTATGCCGGAAGTAAATGACGATATCAAGATTTCAGTGAATAAAACCGAAGCGGAATTGCAAGTAATTAATGATGATGGTGAACCTGATTATGGACTTGTGAAAATTTCAGTGGGCCAGGATTTATTATTCGAGCTTGATTTATACGACGAAGATATACCAGGAGCAAAAGTTTATGTTAATGGCGAAGCTCTTGACATGAAAATAAACGAGGACGGTACATTCATTCTTGACGGAAGAGAAAGCGGCGAGGACTTCAAAGTCTGCGTGAAATACTTGCTGCCTTCTGGTGAGGAGCTTACGACCAACGAGATTTATATAGTCATAGAGTGAGCAGTAAAAAATTATTCCCCTTGTTCGTTCGTGAGCAGGGGAATTTCTTTTGTCGTTTATCAAATTTTCTATCACGTTCCCGGCTTAGTCTCACGCTCAAGCGCTACTTCCTTCGGGGCCGCTTCATCAGCTACAAGCTTTCCGTCCCTGAAACGCAAAACTCGATCGCCCCATGTCGAAATATCCGGCTCATGAGTAACTAAAATTATCGTCGTCCCGGCCTCATGCAACGCCGTAAAAATTTTCATAATCTCTACGGTCGTCTTCGTGTCAAGTGCTCCGGTCGGTTCGTCAGCCATCAAGATTGGAGCTTTTCCCACGATTGCACGCGCGATTGCTACTCTTTGCTGTTGACCGCCTGAAAGTTGAAGAGGACGCTTCTTTATTTGGTCGGCTAATCCTACGCTCTCAAGTGCTTCTTTAGCTAATTTGCGACGCTTTGACGATGGAACTCCGCGATACATTAAAGGCAATTCAACATTTTCGAGAACATCAGCCTTCTGCAAAAGATTATAGCCCTGAAAGACAAACCCGATCTCATGATTGCGAATGTCAGCGAGTTTCGCCCGGCTCTGACCTCTTATGTCAAGTCCGTCAAGAACATATTTCCCTTCACTCAGAACGTCAAGACAGCCGAGAATATTCATCATCGTAGATTTCCCAGAACCAGAAGGGCCCATTATGCACACAAATTCACCCTTGCCAATTGAAAAGGTTACGCCGTCAAGCGCTCGCAACTCAATATCGCCGGTCTTGTAAATCTTCACTAAATCTGTAACTTCGATTATCGCCATGATTTATTTTACAACCTGAGCATTCAGTATTAATTTATCGCCTTCGGAAATGTTCCCTTTGGTTAATTGCGTCCAGCGATTGTCGGATATTCCTGTCTCAACGTCAACTGCCCCCTGCAATTTCCCGTCACGCTCAACCCACAATGTAGCCTCGTGCATGCTCTTTTTATCGCCAAGTTTGCTGACATCAAATGAAATCGTCTGCAATAATTCCTCAGTCGGCGTAAATCTCAGTGACGCTACGGGAATGCGCAAAACGTTATTAACTCTTTGTGTCTCAATCGAAACGTTCGCTGTCATTCCGGGCTTGAGCTTTAAGGCTGAGTTGTCAACGTTGATTATTACCGTGTAAGTTACGACACTGTCAGAAGTCGACGGAGCAATTCTCACCTGAACAACTCGCCCGATAAATTCTTCTTCAGGGAACGCGTCAATCCTGAAAGTTACCCGCTGACCATCCGCAATCTGCCCAATATCAGCCTCGTCAACTTTCGTCTTAATCTGCATCTGCGTCAAGTCCTTAGCAATCTGGAAAAGTGTTGGTGTCTGATATCCTGCCGCAACTGTCTGCCCCGCGTCAACTTGTCTGTCAATTACAACGCCGTTAATCGGTGATGTTATCCGCGTATAATTCAAGTCAGTACGTTTTCGTTCAACTTGAGCTTTTCCCTGAGTAACTCGTGAGCGGGCTTCTTGCAATGACGCTCTCTTCATCTCTACGTCGGCCTCGCTGGTATCAACTTCACTTTTCGCAATTAACTTTTTCGCTAATAACTCACGGTTTCGCGTTAATTTTCGTTCAGCGTCCTTCAATGAGGCTTGAGCACTTTGCACGCTGGCTTGATATACCGCTAATGAGGCCTCAGCTTCCCGAAGTTCCAACCTTGCAACAGACGGGTCTATCAACGCTATTAATTGGCCGGCTCTGACGACTGAGTTAAAATCTACGTAAATCTCCTCAATTCGTCCTGATACCTGAGTTCCTACATCAACAACATCAACCGCGCTTAATTCCCCAGTCGCCGTCACTGTCGAGACAATATCGCCGCGTGTAACTTCTGACGTAGTGAACGAATATTTTACGGTCTTATCTCGAGTGATGTATTTATATGCTCCAAAGCCAATGCCGAAAATTATCGCCAATAAAATTAATTTCTTTATTCCCGCAATCATTATTAATCAACGCTCCTCTCAAAAACGCTTCACTTTCATAGCTTCATCAAGATTTATCATAAGCAAAAATATAATATTTACTCAATACTCCCGCTAAAATCAATCTCAGGAGGTAAATGACCCATAGCTTCATCAAGATTTGTCCGTGCTACTTGAGCGTCATAAAGTGCCTGATAAAACGTGTAACGTGAACTCGCCAGCGACGAAACAGCATCACTGACTTCAAGCATATTCCCAACACCGACTTCATAACGTCCTTGTGCTAACGTCAAATTTTCTTCAGCGTAACGCACGCTTGCTTCGGCCGAACGAACTCGGTCAATCGCATTCGTCAACGTCAACGCAGAACTCCTTAACTCCTTAGTTATCGTGTGGCGTAAACTCTCTTCTTCCGCTAAATCCTGGTCAAGCTGTGCTCTCGCCTGTTCAACCTCCGCTTTCGTTAATCCGCCGTCAACAACAGGAATATTCACGTTTATTACGGCGTTGTAATCCGTCGTCGCTGATTGGCCCTCACGCTTTGTGTAATCTGTTCCGATTGAGCCGGTAATAGTCGCGGCATTTCCTCGTGCTGTAACCTTGATATTCAACTCGTCCTGCTTTAACGTTGACATCATTTTTCGGTAATCCGAACGGTCAGCCATCGCAATAGCTAATAAATTCTCAAGCTCTCCGGCCGGTGAAGGAAGAAAAAGTTCCGTCGCTAAAGTCAAGTTCACAATGTCAAAATCACTAACTCCCATTGCCACTTTTAAGGACTCCTGCGATGTCAAAATATTATTCTCGGCCGTCAATAATGAAACTCTTGCGCTCGACAAATCAGCCTCAGCCTTCGTAACCTCAATATATGAACTGTTGCCGACGTCGTAAATTCCTTTTGCTGTCCTCAAATGTTCTTCGAGATTACGCAATTTCTCCTGCTCAACGTCGCGATTTAATATCCTCAGCACTAAATCATAATATGCACGTTTTGCTTCAGCAGCTACGGTTATCTGAGCTTGCCTCTCACTCTCTTGAACACTCTTGATATTCTCCGCTCGAATTTCACGGTTCAGCCTGTTCACACCAGTATCATAAAGCGTTTTCGTCGCGCTAATGCCCAATGTCTGAGTTGTGCTGTGTGTGTCCCAGTAATCATAATCCCCAGCAAAAGTTGTTCGGCCGGTTAAATTCACTTTCACACGATTAGCCGCTTTAGTCTGCTCAAGTAACGCTACAGCCGCACGCGTTGCACCTTTAGACTTTCTCAACGACGGATGATTTGTAAGCGCAATAGTCAAGCATTCTTCGAGCGAAAGTCCAGGCTCTAAATCAACACTCTCAAGCGCAAAACTCGACGTAGCATAAAATATCGTGAGCAAAATTATTGTTAATTTCTTCATGTCACTCTTGCCCCTTATTACTCTTGATTGCTATTTTTCTCATAATTATTCTGACCTCAACGCTACAATCGGATCTAAATTTGAAGCCTTCCATGCCGGCCAAAATCCGAAGAATACTCCGACAGCTGCTGAAAACGCCGTAGCTATGACTACTGAACTCATCGAGATTATCGTGGGAAACGGCAAAAATGACGACGCTAATTGTGATATTCCTGCGCCTATTCCTATTCCGATTGCTCCGCCAAGAAGTGATAATACGATCGCTTCAGTCAAAAATTGCATTCGAACGTTTGATGGTCTCGCTCCAATTGCCATTCTTATACCGATTTCGCGGGTTCGTTCGCTAACTGAAACAAGCATGATGTTCATAATGCCTATTCCTCCGACAACAAGCGAGATTGAAGCAATTGCTCCGAGTAAAAGGCTCATCGTCGTAGCCATACTCGCCGCACTCTCTAAGTTCTGCGTCAAATCTCGTATGTCAAAATCATCCTCGACACCTTCAGGTAAATGATGACGTTGACGGAGAATTGCTTTGACTTCATCTTTTGCCGGATCTAATAACTCTCGCGTCTTAGCTTGAACGTTAATTCTCCTGACCGTGTCAACCCTCGCTCCTGACCTGAATAATCTTCGCTGGGCCGTCGTAATCGGAACTAGAATAAAATCATCCTGGTCCTGACCAAATGAGTTTGAGCCTTTAGCTTTCGTAATTCCGCAAATTCTGAAGGGGATATTTCGTATTCTTATTGTGGCATCAATTGGATTAGCGTAACCAAATAATTCTTTCGCTACAGTCCGGCCAATTACACAAACTTTCGCCCCGCTCCGAACTTCACTCTCAGAGAAACATACGCCCTCTTCAATTTCCCAAGTCCTGACTGGCAAAATATCCTCCGTACTGCCTGTTATGCTCGTGCTCCAGTTGTTATTGCCGTAAACTACCTGCGCTGTCCCGCTCACTTCAGGCGCCGTACGCAAAACCGTAAATCCCTCGTTCGCAAGTGCTTCACTGTCACTTAACGTTAAACTCGCTCCGCTTCCGGCTGCTCCTCGTGCTCCTGTCGTGTTCGGAGGGGCCGGCATTACGATTAACAAGTTAGCTCCGAAACCCTCGATTAATCCCTGCATTTGGTCAGAAGCTCCGTTGCCGACTGATACCATCGTGATTACCGCTCCAACTCCGATAATTATTCCTAGCATCGTCAATAATGAACGCGTCCGGTTGCTGAGAAGTGAACGTAATGCTGTCTTGAATACTTCCATCCTTAATTTATCTCTCCTTATACAGTCTCGCCTAATTGCTGACGTTCAACGAGTGAGGCAAATAATCCCCTCTTGCTGAGAAGCTCGTCATAAGTTCCCTCTTCTGCAATTTTTCCGCCGTCAATCACTAAAATTCTGTTACAGCGTTTAATCGTCGAAAGTCTATGTGCAATCACTATTCTCGTGCATTTCAGCCTTTCAAGAGAGTCCGAGACTATTTTTTGCGTGATATTGTCAAGTGCACTCGTCGCCTCGTCAAAAAATAAAATTTTCGGTCTGGGAGCTATTGCGCGGGCTATGATTATTCTCTGACGTTGTCCGCCTGAAAGTGTGCTTGACCCTTCACTGATTAACGTATGCATTCTCATCGGCATTTTTCGGATGTCATCAGCAATCCCGGCCAATTCCGCAGCTTCCCATGCGTCTTCTTCCGTCATTTGAGGAGCTGAAACCGTAATGTTCGAGAAAATACTTCCGGGAAATAATCCGCTGTTCTGCATTACACAGCCAATATGACTGCGAAGTGATTTCAAGTTGAGCGTCTTCAAATCGTTATTCCCATAAGAAATTATCCCGCTGTCAGGCTTCTCAAATCCAAGCAACAACCTCATCAACGTAGATTTTCCGCACCCGCTTTTCCCAACAATAGCAACGTATTCCCCTGAACTTACCTTGAACGAGATATTATCAAGAACAAACGGGGTCTTTTCACTATATCTGAACTTGACATTCTGAAGCTCAATACTGGGCATAAACTGTTTCAGAATTTTTCCGTGTGTGACTTCCGGAACCGCTTCAAGAATTGGCCGTATCATGTCGATTAATGGGCGTATCGTAGCTATAATATTATTTTGTGCGCATAAAGCTATAAACGCCCCAGATAATAAACTGTACGATACCATGAATGCCATGTAATCCTCAACCGAAGTTCCGCCATTGAATGCGTACCAATATAATACAAACGTCCCGATTAAAGTAATTACAGGCTGGTATATCGGCGCAATCTTCAAATAAAACGGAGGATTATATCTCAGCTTGGCTATTTCCTTGTAATCCGAAGCCCACTTTCCAAACGCTCGACGTTCCGCTCCTGATAACTTTATCTTCTGAATTCCGGTAATAAACGTATACAACATGCCGTATTCCTTAGCATTAAGCCTCATCCCGAGTGTATTAATTCTTGAAGTACCACGAATTACAAGCAATGACGAGATAAATAAAGCCGCCATTATACAGAGTGCAGGCATTACAAGAACTGGAGTAAAGGCGAAAATTTGACGTAAATATATCAGGCTCATCAACGCCGTCAATCCTACGGAAAATACAACATTCACAAAGGACTTGCAAAGCATACTCACGCTAACAGCTCTCTTTGCAAGTTCTCCCGATGAATATAACTTGAAAAACTCAGCCGGAAGATTTATTACCCTCATCATCACAGCAGCATTCAATGACACATTAGCTTTTATCTCAATACGCGATACTATCAATGCCCGAGCTATCTGCAATAACGCCGTCGAAATCCCTGCTGAAATTATGAACACAAAAATTGCAAGTAATCCGCTGAAATTTCCCGAAAATATCGTCTGAGAATATACAATCTTCATTAAAAACGGCGCTGTCATCGAGATTAACGTAATAAAGAAAGTAATCAAGGCAATATACACAAAATCCGAGATTGCTAAACTCTTCACTACATATTTTATTAAATCACTAATCCCGATTTTCTCCGCAGGCAACGGATTATAAAAACAATATCCACCAGACTTCAAATTTTTGGCCGTCGACGAGTTTATCCTTACTCGTTTTCCCGTAACATAATCTTTGTACGAATATCCGTGATAATCAGGAATTAACGCTACATATTTGCCCTCTGTCGTCACACCAAGATATACACCAGAAGCATCTTTGTACCAGCCTTCACGAAGATTAACTGTACGCCTCATAATTCCGTATACCCCGAAAACTTTTTCAAGACGTTCTTCGAGTGTCTCTCCTTCACGAATTTCCTCTTTGCTGAAATTTTCGCCCCCAATGTCAAACCATCTAGCAATTTCCTCTATAGCGTCTCCAGCGTTGGCAATCTCATTCTCCCTTACCTCGTCAAAAATTCGACGCCCGGTAACCGCTTCTGAAATATCGTTAAAAGCTCCGGCAAAAGAATTTTCATCAGATTTTATCCTCGCTCTAAGCTGTTCATCAAACCAACCTGACATTTTTATACTTTCACCTCCGGCCTATTCGTTCGTAATCAATGCTGCATAATATTCACAGCGTCCCATTAATTCACTGTGAGTTCCTCTGTCGAGAATTTCCCCGTCCTTCATAACGATAATTTCATCGCAATCACGAATTATAGAAAGTCTGTGTGAAATTATTATGAGAGAAATTCCGCGCATCTTCACATTCTTCATAAGTGCATATTCCGTCTTCGTGTCTAGCGCGCTCGTAGCTTCGTCCATAATCATAATCGTAGGCTCCTGCGCAAGTACTCCAGCTATCTCCAGCCTTTGACGCTGGCCTCCTGAAAAGTTCCTGCCTCCTTCCGCTACAGCTCCGGAATAATCCCCTTCCCTCTGGACAATCTCTTCATGTATAATCGCATCTCGTGCAGCAAGAATAACTTCAAAGTTTTCTATCGACTTATCCCACATGCGAATATTCTCGGTGATTGTGTCCTCAAAAAGCGAAATATCCTGATTTACACATGCTACTGAACTCGTGAAAACATTACGGTTGATTTGGCTCTGAGGTTTCCCGTCAAATAAAATTTCTCCGCTCCAAACTGGATAAAGCCCAGTGATTAATTTTGCCATCGTCGATTTTCCACAACCTGAAGGCCCGACAATAGCCACGCTGTTACCTGGCTGTACTGTCATTGAGAAGTCCTTTACAATCGGAGTATCCAGTTTGTTATAGCCGAATGTTACGTTCTTCACCTCAACAAGTCCGCTAAGTTTGTACAAATCTTCTTCTTCCGGAATTCCCTGACCTGAATACTCAACATCAACAGGATACTTGAAAACATCTTGAACTCGCTCCATGTTCGTACGCATTTCCTGGATTTGTTGACCGGCATTGATTAAAGATTGGGCAGGAGTTTGAAACGCGAGCAAATAACCGTTGAATGCTGAGATTAAGCCGATTGTCCAGTCTCCGCGCATGACGAGCATTACACCGAGAAAAGCAATTAAGTTCGACGTGAACATTGACAACAACGGCGGAAGCTGGCCTAAAGTTTGGTTGAGTTTCGCGAATTTCACCTGCTGAGAGTTATCATTTGCCTGATATCCTGCCCAGTTAGAGAAAAATCCGTTCTCCGCTCCTGCTGACTTTATCGTCTCTATCATGTTTATTCCCATTAAAGTTGTGCCCTGCAAGTTTGCCGTATCTCTCATCTGAACACGGGTAATGTCAACTCGCTTATCCGAGATTAAACGTGCAATATACAAATTTGCTGCGACAGATAAAATCCCGACAAGTGCCAGAATAGGACTGTAATTTATCATGATTATCAAGTTAAACATCATCGCGGCAAAATCAAGGACTACAGGAGCAAACGTATTTATCAAGATATTCGCAATCTCCTGGTTCGACTGCTGACGTTGGACAATATCACCTGACATCCTCTGCTCGAAAAACTCAACCGGCAATCTTAATATATGCCACAAAAATGAAGTGTTAGCGATTGCAGCCATCTTACCTTGAAGTTTCAACATGTAGATAGTCTTGATGAAGAGTGAAGCCGCTTGCGAGAATATCACAAGTCCCAGTAAAACAAAAAATCCCGTTGACCATTGAAGCCCAGTCCGAGTTAATAATCTATCGACGAAGAAGCGCGAGAATACCGGCAATAAAAGTCCTGTTAAAGCGGCAATTAAAGTTGTCAGCATAACCATCAAGAACATTGGGAGTGTTCCGGTCAAGCGTTGGCGTGCAAACTCCAAAATCGAAGCGGGCTGTCCTCCTGGCTCAAACTCTTCTGAAGGGTCAAAGAGCATGCATATTCCCGAATAAGAACTCTCGAACTCGTCGAGGGGCATTGAGAGTTTTCCGCGTGCAGGGTCATTGAGTGCGACGTATTTTTTCCCTGACTTGGTAAAGAAGCCGTCAAGCACAACAAAGTGATTATACTGCCAGAAAATTATTGCGGGAAAAGTCCCCTTCTCCTGCAAATTATCAACTTTCATGCGAAACGCCTTAGGCTGAAGATTATATTTCTTCGCAACTTTGGACATACTCTTCATGTTCGAACCGTCTCGCGAAACTCCGCACTCCTTCCTTAACTGCTCAAGCGGAACCCATCGACCATAATACGCCAATATCATAGCAAGTGAAGCAGCCCCGCATTCAAGAGCTTCCATCTGCATGATAACAGGAACTTTAGCAATCTTGTCCGTTACGGGCCGATTGATTTTTTTCTTGGTAGACATTTTTTATCCTCGTGATTTTATTTATTTAAGAAGGAATGAGACGGGATTAACTTTGTCAGTTACGAATATTGCACGGGAAATTTTTTCAGGAGCATCCGCAAATTTTAAGGCGACTTTCATTAATCTTGCTTGGTCGTCAATTCCCATTGAGACGGAATTATTTTCGCCGATTAAACTTGAAATTTCCGAGAATGATAAAATTTCCGGTTCAACCTTCTCAACTGTCCCGGAAGTCCCAGTGTCAGCAAGCCTCACGGTCATTCCAGGACTCAACTTCGCCGCTTCATTAACATCAACAAAAGCCTGAGAATTCCCACCCTCCGTGAAGACGTAAGACGAAAACGAAACTTCAAGCTGTCCTGTGAATATCCAGAAAAAAAAGCCCGCGAGAAACACTAAAATTGCTGAGAGTATCAGCCATGCTCCGGGACTTGTCACTTTGATATAATCATTAAGCTGTTCAGGTGAATTAATGCTTGGATTAGGCATCTGTTTTGGCTCCTTTGCCGAGTAAAATATGCACAGGAATTCCAGGCCATTTATAGCCCGTTAAGTAATCCCCTTTGAATTGCTTTTTCGCACGGATATCTCCCTTTAAGAAACGATAAGCGTCGCAGTCAATTCGTGCCGGATTAATCGCAAGATATGATGTTTTCCTGATGATCATATCGCTTATTCCTGCATTCCTAAGAGTTCTGGTGAGCGAGTTCACTACGACATGATAATATGCTGTGGAATTATGAGAAAACGGAGCATTCGGGAACAATACCGCGCATGCTTCCTTGATTTTTACGGGCAATCCCCGGCGGTCAACCAGAAGCGCTAAGAGTTCCTTTGCTTTGTTACGCTCAAACTCTAATAATTTTCCGTCGACAAAAACACTGAACAGCCCGAAAGTCTGCACAACAATTTTCCCCTTTGCATTTTCCTTTAACGGAGCAGGGTAATTCTTAATAAGATAAGTCAGCTCACGGCGAATATCCTCTTCAGAAACCGGCTTAATAAGATAAGCGTCCGCATGAACTCGAAAAGCGTCAAGCAGATATTTTTTTGACTTAGTCGTGAAGATTATATGAATGTCCTTGCTGAAAGTTTTTAAGCGTCCGGCAAGTTCGATACCGTTAATTTTGTCCGGCTCAAGTTCTGCATCAATGAAGGCTGCATCAAAATTCAAGTCCGTCAGCTCGAGTGCTTCTTCTGCGGAAATTGAGCCTGTAACGCTGATATTCGGATAACTTTTTGCGAGAATTGAAGTTAAAGCGTCTAAATCCTGCTTCTTATTGTCAACGATTAAGAAACTCAATTTGAGACCTCCCTTTGTAAGTAAAAATGAAATTCGCTGTAAGTTTATAACATCAAGGGGAAATTATCAAATATTGCACATAAAATTTACACGAAAGTATCATCATTTTTTCCATAACTCGTCGTCAAGAACAGGAGATTTCGCGTTCGGCCTACATTTCTTTACGGCATCAATAATCTTCTCAACCCACCCGCCCCTGAACAATTCGCAAGAGCCGGGAGCTTTTCCCATGATGTCGTTTTCGTCAACGCCTAATGCATCAGCGCGACAGCCTCCGTAACATCTCAGGGAATATTTACACCTTTTGCAGTCCTCATGAAGCGCAAAATAATCACTCGCCCTCGTGTCAATTAATTTCATGTAGCTTGAACTTGTTATGCATTCTTTCAGGCCTTTTTCGGTGATTAACGGGTAATTCTCCTGAATTTTCATCCCGGATAAGGCCATACACGGAAGCGTTCGGCTCTCAGGGGAAATATACATTACGTGCCTGGCATGACCGCATAAGCACATAGCTTCGGGCTCACATACGGGCTTACAAGCAGGGATTTCAAAGTAGTCCGGCATGCTCGGATTAGCCATGAAGAAACCGCCGAGCATAATTCCCATCGGCATATTGTCCTCGTAATACTGGGGTATGTAATCAATGTAGAGTTGATTGACTTCTTTAAGGCTTAGTGATTGACCGCAGCCGTTCTCGTTCCAAGCTCCGACATCAGCGACGGGGTTAGTTTTCACCGAACGAACGCCGAGTGAGCCTAAATGCTTAATGCTGGCTCTAAGAGTATGCTTGTTATGCTGATGAAGGCACATCTCCGAACTCGTCGGGAAGCCCATATCCCTGCACAAGGCAAAAGCGCGGTTCACAATCTCTTCTGCTCCCTTAATGCCGCGTAACCAGTCATGCCAGCCTTCACCGTCGTAGCTCATATCGAATTTCGGGTGAATATTTCTCGAGTCAAGCTCCTTCAATAATTTTTCGTTGACAAGCGCACCATTCGAGTAAATTTCTTTGATGTAAATATCACGTTCAAGCAAAGCATCAACAATCTCGAGGAAATCACTGCGAATTAAGGGCTCACCGCCGGTTAATGACACGCTGAAAATTCCGCAGTCGGCCAATTGCTGAATAATGCTCATAATTTTTTCGTGTTCAAGTTCTCCGAGTTTAGCGTCAGGAGCGGACATGTAACAATGCTTGCACCTGTAATTGCATTTGCCCGTAATCGACCAGTGAGCTTGACGAATATAACGCGAGGAATATTTTTTGTACTTCTGGATTTCCTTTAGACCTTGCCCGGCTTCACACTCTTCAATCAATCCGACTTTCTCAGCCTGAGCTATAACTTTTCGGGTTTCTTCGGAAATTGCGGGAAGGGACAAATCAACTGAGCCGTCGCATAAATTCAGAGCGTACATGACTTGAGCATTCAGGAACTCGGCATATCCATTACTGCGATTTATTAGAGTATAAGGGAGTTTGTCGTAACCGCGAAGAATAAAATTCTCTTTTAGTCTGTAATACATAGTCTTTTTCTCATTGAGTAAGATAAAGTTGAATAATAAAGAGCCGCTCCGAAAAATTCAGAACGGCCCGCAAAATTAATAGCGTTTACCGAAATTAAAGTCCTGAACCGGCACCAGTATACGTGCAAGCACAAGCACCGATGCCAATGCCCCCACCAACATATTCACAAGCGCATTCAAGCCTCCAGCCTGAGCCTGAGCCTGAGGGTTCGCATGTACACTTAGCGCCGCCAGCTACTGCCTTCATCTCGTTCTCGTCGAGTTCTTCAACTTCTTCGGCCTTGAAACCTTTAGCCTCAGCGAATTTCTCCGTTAACTCCGCTATAGCTTTCGCCGCTTCTTTCTCAAGTCCCTTTTACTTAATGAATTTTCCGAGCGCTACTATGGTTGCCTTGTCTAAATCCCTCTGGAGAGCTTCATCCTTTGATAATGCTTCAAGAAACTTTTTACTTACTGCCATGAGAATTTTTCCTCCTTCGTATTAACCTGCCAAAATATTTCAATAGGTCTTATTTCGTAACGGGGACATTATATATAAATCTTTAACAAAATACAAACTAGAAAACAACTTCATGATTACCAAGATTAGAAAGTTACTCGATGAAATTTTTTATGGTGAAGCTGTAACATGTTTTCTTGATTTATAAAATTTTATTGTAAAATCTATGTAAAACTGTATAATTTGTAAATTCACATTACATGAAAAAGAGGGGAATAATGAACGCTCAAGAAACGCTTGAACTTGAAGAATATCTCACTAACCGTTTTGTGAGACAAGAGAACGTAAGCACTGACGATGAAGAGTTTCTCGATACGTGGCGAGAATGGCTTTCAGATTTTGAGAGTGCCGGCGAAATTCTGAACACGAAAATCTGCCCGAAACGTCCTGTGAAGTTTGCCAATCCTGAGAAGATTACGATTGAGATTTACCCGTCTCCTGCTGGAAATTTGCCGTTAATAATCTTCGGTGATGCTTCGGACTTCGAGAACTTCATAGTGAACTTGATTTACAAGGGTGAAAGGCCTGATAATATTTCTCAGATGGGAGCTTCATTCGTTTACGGGAAAAAGCAGAGATTTCTTACTCTCTCGAAAAAATTTTACAGCAACACTCCGCCGGAAGTTGTCGGACTTTCAGCGGAAGAATGGCGCGAGAAATCTTTAATCCTCAGAAGAGAGCATGAATGCACGCATTATTACACGAAAAAGTTTTACGGTTCAGCGTCAAATAATTTACACGATGAATTAATTGCTGATTTCATAGGCCTATATGAAGCGTTTTCATGTTACAATCATGTATATTTTGATTACTTCATGGGGATTGACGGAACTCATGAAGGGAGATTGTCGCTTTACACTTCTGGCTTATCTGAAAGCGTCAAAAATGAGATTGCAGAAATAGCCCGGAAATGTTCAGTAAGTCTTGAAAACTGGACGAAGAGCAAAGAATTTTTGAGCATGAGCAAGTCAGAAAGAATAAATCATTTATGCGAGGTTGATATTATGCATATTTCACTTATGGGGGGGGTAATTTGTGAGTGAAAGAGGACGTAAAAAGAGCACCGATAAACTTCAAGACGCTGAAGAGTTAGAGCCATTATCGGAAGATTTTCTTGAGAGCGTTGCGGGCGGATTGCCCTATATGGGTGCCAAGTGTCCGGTTGAGGGCTGCGGGTTTGAGTGCAGTACATTAGGCGAGCTGAACATGCACGTGAGAACAGTTCATCCGGAGAGATATTAAGGTTCACAAAAGAAATTTCCTCAGATGTAAAAGTCTGGGGAATTTTTTTATGCGTGATATTATTCTGTGTGAGGTGAAGGAACGAAGAATGAATAATATTCGCAACTTTTGCATAATTGCTCACATAGATCATGGGAAATCGACGCTTGCAGACAGATTACTTGAAGCGACCGGGACAATCTCAAAGCGTGACATGAAGGCCCAAATTTTAGACAGCCTTGCGCTTGAACGTGAGCGAGGAATTACGATAAAACTTGTTCCGGTCCGAATGGATTATAAAGCTAATGACGGGAAAAATTACATTCTTAATCTTATAGACACTCCGGGCCATGTAGATTTTGCTTATGAAGTATCGCGTTCACTAGCAGCATGTGAAGGAGCTTTGTTAGTCGTAGACGCGTCGCAAGGGGTTGAGGCTCAGACTGTCGCGAATGCTTATCAGGCGATTGAACAGGAACTCGAAATTTTGCCGGTTATCAACAAAATTGATTTGCCATCAGCCAGACCGGATAATGCCAAGCAAGAAATTTCTGAAGTTGTCGGGCTTGACGCTAGCGATGCATTATTGACGAGTGCGAAGACAGGTGAGGGAGTTCATGAAATTCTTGAAGCTGTCGTGAAAAATATTCCTGCTCCGGCTGGTGATGTTAATGCTCCGTTGCAGGCGTTAATTTTCGACTCAGTTTATGACAATTATCGCGGTGTAATCTGCTATGTTCGAGTTATGAACGGGACGATTAGGACGGGGCAAAATATTTTGTTTATGGCTAACGGTATAACTTATCCGGTTAATGAGGTTGGAGTGTTTAAGCCAGGATTTACGCCGGTTGAGAAATTATCAGCGGGCGAGGTCGGGTATATTACTGCGAGCATAAAGACATTGGCCGAAGCACAAGTTGGCGACACGATAACGGACGCGAATAACCCTGCGAGTTCAGCATTACCGGGCTATAAGAAAGTGAAGAGTGTAGTATTTTGCGGATTTTACCCGATTGAGCGCGACAATTACCCGCAATTACGCGACGCTCTTGAGAAATTATGCTTGAATGACAGCGCCGTAACGTATGAGCCTGAGAGTTCGGAGGCTTTAGGTTTCGGGTTCAGATGTGGATTTCTGGGATTGCTTCATATGGATGTTGTGCGTGAGAGATTGCGCGGGGAATACGGAGTTGAACTTGTTGCGACAGCACCGAACGTAATTTACGAAGTTGTGAAGTCGTCAGGTGAAATTATTGAAGCACACAGGCCTTCGGATTTTCCGGATGCTAGCGAGATTGCGGAGATTAGAGAGCCGTTCATAAAACTTTCAGTGTTTATGCCCTCTGAATTTACGGGCCGAGTTATGCAGTTAGTTCAAGACAAGCGGGGAACGTATAAATCGATGGATTATATTACGCCTGAACGTGTGAGACTTGTTTACGAAATGCCGTTATCAGAATTTATTGTTGACTTTCACGACAAGTTAAAATCGCAGACGAGGGGTTATGCTTCGTTGGATTACGAGTTAATCGGGTTGAAGGCTAGTGAACTCGTCAAGGTAGATATTCTTGTGAATGGTGAAGCTGCTGATGCGTTTTCGTTTATTTGTCATAAGGACGCGGCTTATAATCGAGGTCATGCGGTAGTTACGAAGCTCAAAGAGTTAATCCCGTCGCAATTGTTCGAGATACCAATTCAGGCCTCAATCGGTCGGCGAGTAATTGTGCGTGTGAATGTTAAGGCATTGCGAAAGGACGTGTTAGCGAAGTGCTACGGAGGAGACATTACGAGGAAGCGAAAATTGCTCGAGAAACAGAAAGAGGGCAAGAAACGAATGAAGCAAATCGGAAAAGTTGCAATTCCTCAAGAAGCATTTTTAGCGTTTATGCAGGTTGACGGTGAAAGCAAGTAGCTTGTACGTTCATGTGCCGTTTTGCGAAAATAAATGCGGTTACTGTTCGTTTTACAGTGAGGCTGGGAGATTTAGCGATGTTGAAGTGTGGCTTGAAGCACTTGACGTTGAGGCCAGAAAATATTTTGACGATGACAAGATAAAATTGCGGACGCTTTACGTTGGGGGCGGAACTCCTTCAATTTTGACGCTCTCACAGTGGCAAAAGTTAATGCGCATAATCGCGGAATACTTTGACATCTCGACATTAACCGAAGCGACGAGTGAAGCCAATCCGAACTCAATAACTCCTGAGCATGTGAGATTTCTGCGAGAGAATAATTTTACCCGTCTCAGCTTAGGAGTTCAGAGCCTGAATGATAATGAGCTAGCAATTTTGGGTCGGCTTCATAATTCCCGAAAAGCATTAAGCGCAATGGAACTTGTGAGAAAATCCGGCTTAAACCTGAGCTGTGATTTAATCTTCGGCATTCCCGGACAAAATTTACGTTCATGGGATTATTCGCTGAAGAGAGTGATGAACTTTGCTAGTCATATTTCGTGCTATCAACTTACGCTTGAGCCTGATACGCCACTCGCGAAAAAATACGGCAATGATGAGCTGAATTATTCTGGCTATAAGTTTTACCGTTATGCGCAATATATTTTACCCAAGCGAAATTTTTTGCAATACGAGATTTCGAATTTTTCGCCATCGGGCTTTGAGTGTCAGCATAATTTAGCGTACTGGCATCAGGACAACGTTATAGCTCTTGGGCCTTCAGCTGTGAGTTACGTTGACGGCGTGAGATATGCTAATCCAGCGACGCTCGACGAATATATTAACGCTGCAAAAAATAATTTTCCTGATGAGTGCCGAACTTACGAGAGATTATCGGCCCATGACAGGAATATTGAGCTAATAATACTTTCACTCCGTACGAAATGGGGAGTTTCGCGCGAAATCATAACGCCCGAAGTTGACGCGAAAATTTCAGCAATGCCGGAAGATTTATTCATCAAGACGGACGATAGAATTTCATTGAGTAAACGCGGGATGAGATTAGGTAATGCAATCTGGAGCGAAATGATATAAAATATTAATGTCCGGCTCAATGCGGCGTGAACCTGTGAACTGTGTCAGGTCGGGAACGAAGCAGCACTAAACGGGATTTCACGGGTGCCATTGAATACCGGGCAATTTTATTATTTCGTCAAAACTTTTCACGGTTTTTTTCTCTGAAAATTCCTCGCCTAATTTTTGAGAGATTACGCGCAAATTTTCCCTAAAACTTTTGCTTTCGTATTCGTCATAAATTCTGAATAAGTCCGGGAGTAAGTCATCAAAATTATATTTCCCGTAACGTTCCGAAAAATAGCTATTTACGGCCTCAATGAGATTTTCAGGTTTAACATGTCCGAAATATCCTGAGCACATCGCGATAACCGGCCTTAAGGAATAAGCACCTTCCATAGCTGATGTAGCGGAGGCAAAAATTACGTTAGCTTGCTGAATAAATTTGCTGGGGTTTATCTGAGAGCCGATTATATTTACGCATTTCCGGCCAATTTTCCGGTTTAATGTTCGTGCAAAAAGTTTTAGTTTATACAATCTCCAGCCACCGCCACCCAAAATATTAATCGTGAAGTCTGGAATTTTCGCGTTAATTTTCTCGATATTGTCGAGCATGTGAAAAATTCCCGGAGTTTTGTAACGGCTCAATCTTCCGAAGCATAATATGTTGAAGTTTTTCTTGCTGGGAAGTTCCGAAGGCGTAAAGAAAATATCGAGGGGTCTTGTCATCTTGATAATTGGCACGTTAACATTGAGTTCATGAAGCTGGCGTAAAATATCCGGTTCAAACGCAGTGAAAACGTTGCTGAATTTCTCAAGCGAGGCTAAATCCCTTCCCGGCCTGTCAGTTTTCTCAACCGGGTCAAGAAAGTATGTGATTACCGGAGCATTCGTGAGCTTCTTAATTCTCGTAGCAAGCGGAAAAGAACGGCGAGGGTCAGTCATAATAACGTCCGGACGAAAGAGTTTAGCGCGAACGTCAAAATAGAAATTCCCGACACTGAACGACGGACAAGTTATTACGCGAAAGCCTTCGTGTTTATAGCGGGATTGAAAGCCTTTGCCTGCCCAGCGTCCGAGAACAGCAATATCATGGCCCGAACGTTTGAGAGCAGAGCCGACGTTGAGAATGTAGCTAGTTACGCCGTCGATAGTGAGAGCATCCGAACAGAATAAAATTCTCATGATTTACTCCCAAAATTTCCCGTTATGTTTGCAGTAAGCCAGGAAGATTTTATCAGCTAAATTCGGTGATATTGCCTTAAGAATGTTATAGACAAAAGTTTTTCGAGTGCTGATAATAATTCTGAACAGTTCGGGTTTTGCGAGTTTGGGGGTGTAATCTTTTGCCTCGTCGATAATTTTGCAGACAAGCTCATAACGGTTTGAGGCTT
This sequence comes from uncultured Fretibacterium sp., assembly GCA_937915835.1. Classification (GTDB taxonomy): domain Bacteria; phylum Synergistota; class Synergistia; order Synergistales; family Aminobacteriaceae; genus JAFUXM01. The sequence continues at coordinate 25,907 of CALGHA010000046.1, forward strand.
TCAATACCCATTCCCTGCAAGTTTTTATTGCGTCAAGCCGTGAACTGTAAATATCAGCGTCAAGAACTTCATGAATTTTTCTCAGTGAAGCGTCAACGTCATCAACGTCAATAATTACGAGACCGTTTTTGTCCGGAACTTGCGAAAGAATTTCCGGATCTCCGCAGTAAATTGGCAACGACCAACCTGCCCAAGCGTCAACAAGTTTTTCCGTCCAGTAGTAATTAAGCCGTGAGTTCTCGATAACAACATGATATTTATACGGAGCGATTGCCTCTAACTTGTCATCAATGGGATTGAAATCCCGGCCGTAACAGTCAATTATTCCAGCAAATTCCTTTTGTAGAACATGAAGGAAATTCACGCGCTTCTTGTGATATTGAGTTTTCTGCTTGAGCGATGAGATTATCGAGATTAATTTATTCTTAGCCGGAGCCTTGTAGTTCATGGCTTTTGCAAGTGAGTTCATTTCGCTGTTTGCTCCGACAGTCCAGCCTAAATTAGGGTTAGAGATTATTACTTTGCCGGTATAATCAGGAAAATCATATTGTGAGACTATCATGCCAAATTGCTCAAGATAATACGCGAACTTTTTATAGTCCCGAATTTCAGGAGGTTCAACGATGAATAAAATTCTTCGTTCTCTGGGAATATCCGTGTAAAAGCAAGAATACGGTGTATCCGAGACGACGAGCCAATCGCACTTTTGCCAGCTTCCATATTCCGCTGTGAAGAAAAATTTTCCGTCTTGCATATGTCCTTGTCCGTCTTCACTGTACCAGCCGGGAATTTTGAACTCGTTGGAATATGCCGCGTCATAAATTCTTGTAGTCATTATAAACTTTCTCGCATTCTATAATAAACTTTCGGGAAAAATAATATCATTAACGCCTTAAAATATATCTCAGGTTTCATTCGCAACACGTAAAGTTTCAAGGCCTCGTGCAAAATTTTCATGCTTTCTTCGTCCTTCAGCAATAAATTATAATTTTCCCTGTCATGTTTCATCGCATAAATCGTGAGCTGCCGGATTAAATTCTGAGGCTTCAAAATTTTTCGAGCGTAAAATATAACACGTTCTATTTTTGCGTTTGTCATGAGAAAATCTGCCGTCCTGATTTGAGCTTGAGTGTTATGCTCGTAACGCGTTAATTTTTTCTCCCGAGTATTATTATCACGGATTGAGCCCATATTTTCATGCTGAACGTAAAAGTATAAGCATTCATTGACGAACGAGACTTTTTCAGCCAGACACAAAGCCTTAATCTGAAACTCGACATCCTCACCAGATGTACAGCCTTCATGAAAGCGTAAATTATTGCTGACGAGAAAATTTTTATCATAGAGGCAGGCGAACACAGGAATAGTTTTCTTGAAAATTATATTCTCACCTGTTGAAATTTCAGGAAGATTAAAATCCTCGTGAATATCAGGCTTATCTTGAGTAAATCGCCAAGCAATATTACAGAATGAAAATTGCGAGTGAAATTTTGTGATTGAGGCATAAAGTTTCGAGATAAAATCTTTCGTGATAATGTCGTCGCCGTCAATGAAGCTGATATATTCCCCATGAGATAACTTCAGGCCCGTATTTCGTGAGGCAGATACTCCCATGTTATTAATATTCTTGTGAATGAGAAATTTTCTGTGTGAGCTTGAGAGAATTTCATCGGCAATCTTCACTGTGTCATCGCTCGAAGCGTCGTCAACGAGAACAATCTCAAGTTCCGGCCAATCCTGAGCGATTATGCTCTCAAGCGTGAATTTTATTCTTGAAGCAGAATTATACGCGGGAATGATTACGCTGATTATTATTCTCACTCCTAAAAATTTTTATGGAGATTATACACGAGCAAAAAAAAACAAGGCCTTATTTCCAAAGAGTGGAAATCGACCGAGTTTTTTTGAGGGGGGTAAAACTATAAACGATTTCTAACGCAATTCGCGTCCGAACAAGAACGAGGGTTCATCAATTCGTTATTCTCTCATGAAGTCTTAACTTGCAGGATTTAAGCCTTCTTGATTGATTGCGTTTTCATTTGTTCGTTACGTCAAACATTATAGCGTTAAATTTTTCCCTGTCAATAATCAAACCAAAATTTTTTATACAGAATTAAATTTATCAGGAATAATAATTATCAAGTAAGTAACTGTTACAATGCATGAATGAGAAAAAATGATAGAATTATCTATACAATAATAATTTGATTTGCCCCTGCTTACGACTTGAGAAGGGGTAAATTTTTTTACGACGTGAGCAAACAAGAAGAGAAAGGAGAGAATAAAATTGTTTGCCAACTTTCTAGAGTATCTTCGTGCAGGTTCGCCCGCCAGCATTGGAGTAATCAGCGTTGCAATAATGCTTCTGTTTGGCTTTGCTCTCACGAGAATAACGAAGCTGCTCAAGCTGCCTAATGTTACGGCTTATATTATCACGGGGATATTAATCGGGCCTTATTGTTTGAACTTAGTTCCCGAAATTGTTACGAGTTATACGTCATTTCTGCCAGATGTCGCGCTTGCGTTTATAGCATTCAGCACGGGGCAATTCTTCAGGTTAAACGCTCTCAAGGGGAACGGCGCTAAAGTATTAATTATCACAGTACTTGAGGCATGCGTTGCTTCTGTCTTTGTTTTTATCGCGGCATATTATATTTTGGGGATGGATTTAGCTTTTTCGACGGTCTTAGCGGCTCTAGCTTCAGCGACTGCACCGGCTTCAACGATGATGACGATTAGGCAGACAGGAGCGCACGGAGATTTTGTGAACACATTGCTTCAGGTTGTAGCGCTTGATGATGTAGTCGGCTTAATCGCTTACAGTATAGCAATTTCAATAGCGCTTGCTTCGTCGGCATCAGGTTCAGGCTTCGAGTTCAAGAATGTAATCCTGCCAATCATCATTAACTTTGCAAGTGTCATAATCGGTGCAATTCTCGGTGTAGTTCTGAAGATGTTATTATTCCCGAAACGTTCTACCGATAACAGGCTCATAATTTCCGTTGCTGTCCTGTTCGGCTTTGTCGGGATATGTGAGATTTTAGGAGTTTCGCCGCTTTTAGGCTGTATGTTCATGTCGACGGTTTATATAAATATTACTGACGACGATAAATTATTTAAGCAGCTAAATACTTTCAGCCCGCCATTTTTATTATTATTCTTTGTTCGGTCTGGAGTAAATTTTGACTTGGGAGCTTTAACACGAGCGAATAATGACGGCGGAACTTCGTTGTTAATGCTTGGAGTTGTGTATTTCATCGTGAGAATTTTAGGGAAATATGCCGGAGCTTTTTGGGGATGTTTAATCACTCACAAGAATAAACTTGTGCGAAATTATTTAGGCCTAGCGTTAATCCCTCAAGCTGGTGTCGCAATCGGACTTGCTGAACTTGGAGCACGTACGCTTGGAGGCACAACAGGCAATGCATTACGTACGGTTATACTTGCTTCGAGCGTTCTTTACGAGTTAATTGGCCCGGCTTGCGCAAAATTATCGCTTGCACTCTCTCATTCTTATGATAAAGACGCTGTTGATGAAAAAGTTTTGCCGCCTAAAGATGAGGATAAAATCATCGTGAACTTGTTGATTGAGAGAATACGAGAAATTCAGCGCGAGCTTCCTGAACATACACAAGCAGTTCCTGTTGAAGCAGCTCCGAACGTCAAGCATACTATGAATAAACATTTGCACTCGAATAACGCGAATTATCATTAGCTTTCATGAAGAATAAGACGTGATATGTCCCTCTGAAAAATTCGGGGGGACGTTTTTATTTGCCAAAGTAATAAATTGTGTGATATAAATTGTTTTACTTTCTCAAAATTTTTCATGAAAGGGATTGATTTACAATATGGAGATGTATTTAGCTGCACTGAAAGATTTAATTTTACAGTCCGGCTTCTTCGCATTATCAACCGGCAATATCATAATGCTCATAGTCTCGTTTGTCCTGTTATATCTTGCGATAGGGAAGGGCTTTGAACCGTTATTGCTTGTTCCTATTGCTTTCGGATGTTTGCTCGTGAATTTGCCGTTATCAGGAATTTGGGATGAGTATAATGAAGTAACTCACACAATCGGATTTTTACGTTCACTTTATTACGGAGCTGAGTTTGAGATTTACCCGATATTAATATTCTTAGGCATCGGGGCAATGACGGACTTCGCGCCTCTTATCGCAAATCCCATTACGTTTTTACTTGGAGCGGCTGCACAGTTCGGAGTTTTCGTAGCTTTTATCGGAGCAAACTGGCTTGGAACATTAACAAACGGCTTAGTCTCGTTCAACATTAAGGAAGCTGCCAGTATCGCCATAATCGGAGGAGCAGACGGCCCCACGAGTATTTACTTGACGGTTATGCTTGGACAGACGCAGATTTTGGGAGCTGTTGCGGTTGCGGCTTATAGCTACATGTCATTAGTTCCGATGATCCAGCCGCCAGTTATCTACATGATGACCAGCAAGAAAGACAGAGGAATTGTCATGGGTCAGCTTCGTCCGGTTTCAAAGCGCGAGAAAATTTTATTCCCGATAATTTGCACGGTCGTATCTGGCTTAATTCTTCCGGCTTGTGTGCCCCTCGTTGGAACGTTGATGTTCGGAAATTTGCTTCGTGAATGCGGAGTTACTGAGAGACTTAGCAACACGGCTCAGAACGAGTTAATGAATATCGTTACAATCTTCTTGGCCTTATCCGTCGGTTCAACGATGGCCGCTGAAAGATTTTTGACGATTGGAACACTCGCAATAATCTGCTTAGGACTTGTCGCGTTTGCATTCTCAACATTCGGAGGTCTCGTGTTCGGTCAGATCATGAAAGTCTTATCCGGAGGCAAGATTAACCCGATGATTGGAGCCGCAGGAGTTTCAGCAGTCCCGATGGCCGCAAGAGTCGTGCAGAGATGCGTACAGCATGAATATCCCGGCCATTTCCTGTTAATGCACGCAATGGGCCCAAACGTCGCTGGAGTTATCGGAACAGCAGTTGCCGCCGGTGTAATGCTCACGCTTTTATCGCGTTAAGCGTAATTTTATTATCACGCTAAGAGAATTCTTTGACAGTCTGAACAGCACCGGGAGAAATCTCGGTGTTTTTGTTATTTATGATTATGACAGAAGATATAAATATTATAGATGAGGACATGGAGAATAAAATTCGCGGCGAAGTAAAATTTTTATTGCGAATGTATTTTCCCGACGGCTTCCGTTTGAACTCAACGAGGGATTTATTGTTGCTGAAGAGCCACGCTGATGACGAACAAATCACGCTTCCTGAAGATGATGAAACTTTGAAGGAAAAAATTCTTGCTGTTGGTGTAGTTCTTTGTGAGATGATATTTGTAATTCGCGGAAAACTTAACAGGATTATCATTGACAGCTTACGAAAAATGCATGACAGCGGCGCGCGAATTATCTTTTACGAAGCTATGATGAACACTCACAGGGAAATTCTTAACGGTGAACATATTTACTCAGTGGAACTCTTCCGGGATTTGCTCAGTCATGTTGACAGTAAATTATTGCTTCATGATGAGTTTTTCACGTTTGAAGCCTTGACTGAGCCCGTAATTTCTGAGATTAAGCGGGTTTGGGGCGATGATAAAGTGAGTTCACTTGAAGAAATTTCCCGACGTTTGATATATATTCCTGTTGATGAGGTAAAAAATTGTCTTGAGAAAAGTCCGGAATTTGTGAAAGTCTCGGATAATAAATTCTTCTTGATGGACAAGTTCGTAATCACAGAGCAAGAACGTAAAAATATCTTTGAGTTCGTGAAGTCAGAGTGTGAAACTGAAGGCTTCGTTTCGCTGATAAACATTCCGTGTGAAAGTGTCCAAGCAGAAAATTACGAGCTTACTGGGAATGCGATTTACACGGCAATTTTCAACAGTGTACTCATGGGAAAATTTCAGATTAGGAGCAAGATTATCACTCAATCAGGGGAAAATATTAACGTTAATGACATTCTCAGAAAATTTTGCCGGGACAAAACAGAGTGCTCACTTGATGAACTCGCTGAACTATATGAAAGCATAACGGGGAATTTTGACAGTTCTGAAAATACACGGGATATTCTCAGGGTGCTTTATTCCGGTATGATTAGGATTGACGAGAAAAATTTTCTTGCTGACGAGCTTATAAATTTTGATGTTGATGAAGTTGACGAGGTCTTGAAGAATATAATTGCCGACAAAAAGTTTATTCCCATTCAGAGCATAATATCATTCGCGATGTTCCCGGACTGCGGCCAATCCTGGAATAATTTTATTCTCGAGAGTTTTTGTTACAGGTTCAGCAGAAAATTTTCGCTTAAAGTTCCAAGTTTCAACAGCAAGAATATAGGCATAATATCCGAGAAAAATATTAAGGGAAGTTATGATGATATACTCGCAAAAGTTCTTGTTCGTGAAAAAGTCAGGCTTAACGAGGAAGAAGCAGGACAATATTTATTCGAGAACGGCTACACTAGCAGGGTAAAATTTCCAGGACTTAGAGAGATTATCAAGTCCGCCAGAAAAAATTAATGTAAAATATCCCAATCATGTATACATACAATTTTGACCCGGAAACGGGAGGATTATTATTGACCTCTTCACCGACGAATTTCTCGAAAGAGCCTCGACCTGTTTATGCTCCTGAACTTGATATTTTAGGCTTCAACGAGTTCATGAGTTATTCCAGTCAGGATGAAGCTCCTTATATGTGGGCAGAAGCTAACTCATATTTTTACAGGGGAATATTAATCGCTAAAACTCTCGGCGGAAATTTATACAACGCTCCAAAATTAATATTAACGCCTGACGGTGAAAGTTTAACGGGAAAATTAGAGCCTGTGAATATTGGCCTGATGTGCAAGAAAAATAAAAAGATTATGAGCGTGATTGAGCGCGATACAGTGAAAAGAATTCTGAATGTCTATGAGGATTATGCAAATAAAGTTGATATATTTTACGTTGCATTCTCAGGAGGCAAGGACAGTACAGTTTTGCTGGATTTAGTGAAAAAGACATTGCCAGTAAAAAGTTTTGCCGTCGTCTTCGGAGATACAGAGATGGAATTTCCTGACACTTACAAAGCTGTAGATTTCGTGAAAAGTTCATGTGAGAGTGAAGGCATTCCGTTTTACATAGCCCGTTCACATTTTGAGCCCGTAAAATCCTGGCAAATGTTCGGGCCTCCGTCAAGAATGCTCCGATGGTGCTGCAGTGTTCATAAGAATGCTCCTCAAGTCTTAATGTTACGGGAAATTTTAGGCAGAAAGAATTACACGGGCTTTGCTTTTGTCGGAGTTCGGGCGGAAGAGAGCGCGGCACGAAGCAAGTATAAATTTCTAAATCTCGGCGAAGAGTTAAACGGTCAATACAGCCATAACTCAATTTTGAACTGGACATCCGCTGAAGTCTGGCTTTACATTTTCAGCAACAATTTATTCATCAACGAGGCCTATAAAAAAGGAATGGGACGCGCTGGCTGTTTATTATGTCCAATGGGAGGCGGCAGAAATGATTTCTTTCAGGCATATGCATATCATGACGACGTAAACGCTTTAGCTGACGTGATTAACTCAATGAATGAACGCTGTGCAGGAAATTATCAAGCTCTGAGAGAATATATTTGCAACGGAGGCTGGAACGCGAGAAAAAACGGACGAGACTTGAGACGTGATGATGATGTGCAATATTTGGAAGAAAGACAGGGAAGCTCATTCATAATAAAAATTCATAATCCCAGAACGGATTGGCACGAATGGATAAAGACACTCGGAATTCTCCCGTTCAGCTTTGAGCAGTCGAGATTGATAGACGGCGTTGAAATTCGTTGTGATAATCTCGAGGCAAATAGAGATCCCGCATTGTTCAAGAAATTTAGATACATCTTCAAGAAGTCAGCGTATTGTTTAGGCTGTCGAGTTTGTGAGGCCAATTGTCCGAATGGCTGTATCTCGTTTAAAAACGGCTTGGAGATAAAAAATTGTGTTCATTGCGGCTCATGTCTTGAACTCGACGAAGGCTGTCTTGCTTATAGGTCTCTAAGAAAACCATACGAAGGGACATCAATTATGAAGGGAAAAAGTATTAATCAACTCTCTAATCATGCTCCCAAATCCGAATGGATGAAAAAATTTTTCACGAACGGCAATAACTTTTGGAACGTTAACGCGCTCGGTCCGGAACAAGTCAGACGCTTCAAGCAATTTTTGAGATTGGCCGGAATAATCGATGAGAATTACGAGACTACGGAATTTTTTGACGAGATATTAAAATATTATGACTGGAACAATGAGACTGTCTGGGGATTAATCCTCGTAAATCTTGCGTACAACAGCAGCCAAATTCAATGGTACATAAGCAACATGAAGAGCGAACACGAATACCCAAGACTTATGATTTATGACATGCTCGAAGCAGAAGGCTTAAAGAAAGACAGCATTTCTTCGGTTATGAGCGCGTTCAAGAGATTATGCGAGCTTCCATTGGGGAAAATTATAAACTTCGGACATGTCAGCAATGAAATTTTTTGCAGGACAGAATGCCGCTTCAGCGATGACAAAATTTTTCTTTATGCCCTGTATAATTTCGCGGAAAAATGCAATCTCGACAAAGAATTTAATCTCTCATACCTTCTTGATGATGAAATCGAACGCGACGCTTTAAGTCCTGTTCAAGTTTTCGGGTTTAACGACAGGGAAAAAATTTGCTCAAAATTATTAGGATTATCGGCAGTATATCAGGATTTTATCAACGTAACTTTCACTAATGACCTGCAAAGTATAATGCTCAGAGATAAAACTTCGTATGAAGTCTTACAGTTATTTCGGAGGTAATTTATGTCTCTAGATATTGCGAAAAAATACATCGAATATTTCAACGTGGACGAGAATTATTTTCCGTGTATTGACGACTCAGCAATCAACGCCGGAGCTCAATGGGAAAATACTTATCCGCATGAAACTTTCATAAAATTACTTGAAGCACTCGCCAGAATGTTGGACGGGATTACAAAGCGTTCACTATGGATTTACGGAGCTTACGGGACGGGAAAATCTCAATGTGCCTATGCAATAAAACAAATTCTTGAAGTCTCGGATAATGAGCTGATAAATTACTGGAAAACTTTTGAAGTCTTACGCGAAAATCACGTGGAATTACTCAGAAATTTACAGGCTCACAGGGAAAAGGGAATTTTAACGGTCTGGCGTTACGCTTCGGGGAATATCACTAACCCGCAAAAATTATTTTTGGCAATTCAGGAGAGTATCAGCGAAGCTCTCAGCAAGAAACCTTTTGCCTACAATGGAACTAATACGCTTAGACAGAACGTTTTAGCTTGGCTTGATGATGAGTTTCACGCGGCATTCCTCGATAGTTTGTTGAAGAAGCCGGAATACAAATCAGCTTTCACGCAAACAAGCTCTCAGGAAATAATAAGCTCACTGAAAAATGATAATGATGTAAGCTCCCTCATGGAAAATATTTTTATGCTCGCTGACAATGAAGGAATTACGGCGTTGAAGTTCACGACTGACACTCTCAGGGACTGGATTAAAGACGTAATCAGGGGCAATCATGGCATGAAGATTATATTTATTTGGGACGAGTTCAGCGACTTCTTCAGGAATAATGCTAATTCACTCGGTGAGTTTCAAAAGGTCGTGTCAATTTGTCAGGAAGCCCCGTTCTATTTCGTTCTCGTAACTCACCCTTTAAGCTCATTGACGGCGAATAATGAAGCATGGAAAATTGTTCAGCAGAGATTTGACCGAATCGAGATAACTTTACCCGACAATATTGCTTTCGAGTTAATCGCTCATGCCCTGTTAATCAAGCAAAAAAATTATGATGAATGGATAAGTTTTAGGGCCGATCTGTCCTCTGAAGTGTCAAATCCTTACAAAGCCGTGAAAAAAACAGCGAGAATTGATGAGAATAGCGAAGTCCTGAGAAATATTCTGCCGCTTCATCCTGTTACAGCTTTTGTCCTGAAGAATATTGCGTCGGCTTTTCAGTCCAACCAGCGAAGTATTTTTGACTTCATCAAGACACCTGCGGGCTCAGAAAATCAGCTCAAAGCGTTTCAGTATTTCATCGCCAACTCAAGCCCGTTTGATGACCGAACAATGCTTAAGGTTGATATGCTCTGGGATTTCTTTTACGAGAACGGGAAAGATTATTTAACTCAGGAGATAAGATTTATTCTTGACGTGTTCGACCAACATAAAAATGACTTGAGCGACGATGAGCAAATTGTGTTGAAGGCAGTGTTAATCATGCAGGCACTCTTTCAGCGTCTTGGGAGCAGTATTGAACTTCTTGCGCCGAGTGATGAAAATTTGAAGCTGATATTCGACGGCGGCGATAAGAAAATCAGGAATAATTGCGTGATGTTAGCGGGGCAGCTCGTCAACAAAAAAATTCTCGTGAGAACTCCCGACAACAAGATGTATTCTGCGGCAATCTTAGCAGGAGACAATGAGCGAATAGAAGATTTCAAGCGCAAAATTGAGGCCGAAAGCACGACAGCAAAATTAATCAATGAGCTGAAAAATGTAGACGTTCTTGAACTGACAAATGCATTAAAGCTGAGATATGAAATTCTGCCGGTAACTTCATCAAATTTCAAGCAAACTTTATCCAAGCTCAGGAGTGAAAGTTTCTCAAACTGGAAATTTCGGGCTGTCCTAGCTCTCGCAAAGGATGACAAAGAAGCTCAGGCTTTCAGAGTTTTAATCACTGACGCTGTTTATTCCGGTGAATGTGAGAATATTATCGTCATTGACGCGCTTGATACTCCGCTGGGAAATGAAGGCTTTGAAAGCTACGTGAATTACTCGGCAATGTCAATGTATTACGCTGGGAATAATAATGCTGAAGCAAAGATTAACGAGAATAAGGCGAAAAAAATTCTGGAGCTTGACTGGGGAAAAAGAATTACGACCGGCCAATTCATAATTTACACGGACCAAAATCAATTCGGCGAAAGATTATCAGGCACGGAAAAACTCAGGAAATTTTTACAAGCTCAAGTGTTTATGCGTTTCCCTTACGTCCTGGACTTTGCAGATAGAATAACCGAAGCTCAGCTCAAGCCAGGCCAATATAAAACGTCGGCTTTAATGGGACTTTCAAGCGAGAGAGTTACGGGGATTATGGCCGGACGCGAAAAAGACTTATTAGGGAAATTCTGGCACAACGAAAGCTACTTAAGCGATGAAGGTTTAGAGCAAGAGCCTGTAACGATTATAAGCAGAGACATTCACGAGTTAATCAACAAATCCTTCAATGAGTTTGGCAGCATATCAATCGGCGAAGTTTATTATCGTCTGGAAAACGAGTTCGGATTTTCCCAATGCAACCTGTCAGCGTTTATTGCCGGTTTCATTCTCAGGGATTACAGCGAAAATCCTCTTCGGAGTATGGACGAACAAAATCACAGCGAGATTATGACACCTGAAAAATTGGCCGAGATGTTAGGAAATTTCATGAGCAAGAAAATTGACAGCTTTATTGTCAAGCGAACTCGTGAGGAACAAATGTTTTATAGATTAACTTCCGAAGTCCTGAATATTCCGATTGATGAGCTAGCTTCGTCGTCGCCCGCAATAGTTGCCGCAAACATTCACAGGAAAATTCGCGCGTTGAAATTGCCTTTGTGGTGCCTCGAATATGTCAGCGAGGAAGAAGTTTTTGATGTAGTGAAAAAGTTTATCGCAGTCGTTCAGAGTTCAGGACGAGCTTTGAGCCTTTTTACGGAAATCGGGAAAAATGCAATTCTCACGCCGTCTTTAAGCGATGACTTGAAGAGTTTATTGACCGTCGAGAAATGCCGCGAAGGAATGAAAAAATTTCTCCTCACTTTCAAACATGGAAGACTTCCCGAACTCGCTGACGAAATCGGAATTAGCGAAGATGTAATGTTGTCGGACATCGAGAAAATTTTCAGCCCAGAATACGCCGACTTTTGGAATGAGACGACGGGCCGCGATGAAATTCAAAGGTTAATCACCGAATACGAGTTTATTAAAGCCGCAAATGATTTAATGCACTCACAGGCTCATTCTCTCGACGAGGCGATAAAAACTTGGCGTGAATATCTTGCTTTTTCCGGATGTTGTTACGATGACGCTATAAAGAAATTCCCGGACCTTAAAAACTTTCTTGACGTGTTGATAAAGATTGCCTCACGCTCGGAAATTCGTAATGAGGTCATGAAAAGTTTTCTTGATGACATTAACGTTCACGAAGCCGAAGTGAAAATTTTCATCTCAGGAAGTCAGGAATTATTCAACGAGATTTACTCACTTTACCTTGACGGCCTCAATGAGTACGAATGCCGGCAAGTCAAAAGCTCACTCGATGATAATTTCTTCATTATGTCGTCAGTTCAAGCAGCGTTGAAAGTTAAAGAGGCCGCCGAAACTCTCAGGAGAAATCAGAAGCGTACGAGATTATTTTTGCTTTGGGCGGAAAAAGCATCAGGAACAAGAAATCCCCGAGAATGGTCGGAAAAGTTTATTACGCCGATTTTAGCCTGTGTTGAGACGGAAATTTTCACGCGAGCAAGAAAAGTTTTTGACGTGATTAATTCTCCTGCTGAGAGTTATATTGATGAGGCAATAAATTTTCTTGATGAGCTTGATGAAGACGGCTTCTTTGAGAGGATTGCTGATGATGAGTTCAGGAATGAAAAGTTTACGGCTGAGTTTGTCGGCGAGTATGAAAGTCTTCTTGATAATATTGATGATGTCAGAGAAAAATTATTATCGTCAGGAATTCCCGTTTACGATTGGAGCAATAATCCTGCAGTAAAACGCTTAATATCTGACATGGCCCGCAGAAAATATAAACTCGGAAAAATCAGGAGCGCGCGAAAAAAGATTAACGACATGAACGAGCAGGAATTACGCGCGATGCTTGGGAAATTTATTAATAATGATATTCTTCTCGGCTTGAAAATTATAATGAGTGAGTAAAATAGAACGTGTTATATTTTATCGGTGGTGAATTTCAATGAATGAAAAATTAAGGCAAGTCTTCAGCTCAATGGTCGTCTACAAGGACTTGAAACGAAGCAACTTCTTCACAGCTTTAAGTCTTCCGTCGTTTATGCGTGATTGGCTCTTACAGAAATTCAGCGACGAGAACGGACATTATGACATTCAGGAGATTTCGGGCTTCATTAAGCAATTCATTCCGGACAAAAACGAATGGGGAAATCTCAAGGATAAAATTATTTTTGAGGGTGAACACTTAAAATTTCTCGCTAAAATCCTCGTTGATATTGACATCAGCAAGCAGGAAATTACGTTTGAGATACCTGCTTTCACGTTGGGAAAAAAAGATACGTTCATAAACATTGACACATGGAACAAATGCAAGAATATTTTACCGGCCGGACGTGAGACTTGGGGATTAATCGAACTCGCTTATAAACAGCCGGAAGGAAAAACTCCTGGAAAAATTGAGCTTGTGAATTTCGAGAGCTTTTGTCCGTATCAGATTGATATAGAATTTTTTAAGCAGGCCCGGCAAAACTTTAATATTTATGAATGGCTTGATATTTTACTCGGTGCAATTGACTACAACGCTTCGGGTTATCGCGACGAGGAACAGAAATTAACTATGCTCACACGTCTTTTGCCATTTGTCGAGAAGAGATTAAATTTGATTGAGCTTGCTCCTAAGGGAACTGGAAAAAGTTATGTATTTGGGAACATGAGCCGTTACGGTTGGTTATCGAGCGGCGGAGTTATGACGCGTTCAAAAATGTTCTATGACATTGTGAAAAATAAAGAGGGCTTAATCGTCGGCAATGATTTTGTCGTGCTTGATGAAATTCAAACTATCTCATTCGGCAACACTGACGAAATGCGGGCGGCTTTGAAAGGCTATCTTGAGCAGGGAAATTTTACGGTCGGGAATTATCGCGGAGTTTCTGACGCTGGCGTTACTTTATGCGGAAATATCAACATCGCTACGATGAAACAGGACGGTTTTGCTGATATGTTCACGGAACTTCCCGAAGTCTTTCACGAGTCGGCATTAATTGAGAGATTTCACGGGTTTATTCGCGGCTGGAATATTCCGAGAATGAACGATGACTTGAAAATGCAGGGTTGGGCGTTAAACAGTGAATATTTTTGCTCGATTATGCATGAATTACGTGATGATATTGCGTTCAGAAGGATTGTTGACGAGTTAATTATTGTTCCGGCTGGTGCTGACACTCGCGACACTGAGGCCGTAAAGAGAATTTGTACGGCTTATCTGAAATTATTATTTCCTCATGTAAAGAATGCTGGCGAGATTAATGCTATGGATTTCAGGCGTTATTGTCTTGATAGAGCCGTAAGAATGCGGGAGATTATCAAGTTTCAAGTTGGGCTTCTCGACGAGGAATATCGAAAAAAGAAATTGCCGGAGTTCAAGATTAATTCATGAAGAAAAGTTTGTGCATGGTCTGCAATAAAATTCTCACGAAAAATGAAATTGGCCTAAATCGCAAGCTAATTGACGATGACGCGAAAAGTTTTTACTGTCTTGACTGCCTCGCGGATTATCTGGAAGTTACAACCGAAGAATTGCAAGCTAAGATTGCCGAGTTCAAACAGGAAGGATGTAAATTATTCTCATGATTTACGCCGATAACGCCGCGACTACCAGACTTGACCCGGAAGCATTCGAGGCCATGAAGTATTTTTTGCTGGAGAATTACGCAAATCCCTCACAGCCTTATTCTTTCTCACGAGACGCGAAACGAGTATTAAGACGTTCACGGGAGATTATTGCTGAGTGCATTAACGCTGAACCTGAGGAGATATTTTTCACGTCAGGAGGAAGTGAGAGCGATAATCAGGCGATAAAATGCTGTGAGACTGAAAAAGTTTATGCGTCGGAGATTGAACATCATGCTGTGTTGAATGCTTGCAAGTCTCGTGACTTTACGCTAATTCCTGTTGACGAAGAAGGCCTTGTGAGAGTTTCTGAGCTTCAACCGTGTAAAAACACTCTCGTCTCCGTAATGCTCGCGAACAATGAGACCGGAACAATTCAGCCCGTAAAATCTCTCACCGAACTCTCGCATTCTCACGGTGCAATCTTTCACACGGACGCTGTTCAAGCAATCGGACATATTGACGTTGATGTTAAAGCGTTGGGAGTTGATATGCTCTCGGCTTCGGCGCATAAATTCAACGGGCCTAAAGGTGTGGGCTTTCTTTACGTTAAACGCGGCGTAAAACTTCATGCTTTGATTGATGGCGGCTCTCAAGAATTTGGCTTACGTGCAGGAACTGAAAATGTCGCTGGGATTGTCGGAATGGCTAAAGCTCTTGAGAATAATTATAAAGCTCTCAGCCATAACCAGAAATTTTTGCTTGGGCTTGAACAAATTTTGCTTGAACGTTTAATCTCACACAAACTTGACTTCAGAATTAACGGGAATATCACACAAAAACTTCCTGGATTGTTAAGTCTCTCATTCAGGAATTCCGACGGCGAAAGAATTTTGCACAGGCTGGATCTCATGGGAATATCAATCTCGACGGGTTCAGCCTGCGACGGAATGAATACGCAAATTTCTCACGTGATAAAGGCTCTGAAAGTCCCTCAGGATTACGCAAAAGGGACAATCAGAATTTCACTCGGCAAATATAACTCTGAGAATGACGTTTTGAAAATAGCCGATGCTCTCGCAAAAATTATTATTCCCACTCAATAGTTGCTGGCGGCTTCGACGTTACATCAAGGACGACGCGGTTAATGCCTTTTACCTCGTTGCAAATTCGCTTGGATATCTTATCGAGCACGTCAAAATCTATTCGCGACCATTCGGCTGTCATTGCGTCCTGTGAATGAATTGCTCGCAAAACTACGGCTTCATTGTAAGTCCTGCTGTCTCCCATAACTCCGACGGACTTAACCG
>CALGHA010000047.1 GCA_937915835.1 uncultured Fretibacterium sp.
AAAGCCTGAAGAGAAATTTTCAGACGTGTAAATTTTTGCGGCTTTTTACTCAGATTATATTTTCATCTCAAGTTTTCGTCACAAAATGGAGGTGGTGTAATTGGCTGTTACCATTCGCGATATTAAAGTGATTTGTACAGCTCCGGAAGGTATTAACTTGCTCGTTGTGAAAGTTGAGACCTCTGAACCTGGACTTTACGGTTTAGGCTGTGGAACTTTCGCGTATCGTCATCTTGCCGTTAAGCTCGTTGTTGAAGAATATTTGAAGCCGTTATTGATTGGCCGGGATGCAGAAGCGATTGAAGAGTTATGGCAGTTGATGAACCAAAACGGATATTGGCGTAACGGACCGATTGAGAATAATGCGATTTCCGGCGTTGATATGGCGTTGTGGGACATCAAAGGCAAGCTCGCGAATATGCCCGTGTATCAATTATTCGGCGGGAAATGCAGAGAAGCAATTCAAGTTTACAGACATGCTGACGGAAAAGATATCAATGAACTCTGCGCAAATATTCAGAAGTATGTTGACTTAGGCGTAAAGACAATTCGCGTTCAGTGCGGAGGTTACGGCGGAGGAGGTTACGGTTCTGCTCCGGCAGGTTCACCGGTAAATTCACGCGACGGAGTTTATCTCGACGGGAAAAAGTATATTCGTCAGACTGTGAAGATGATTGAGGGAGTTCGTGAGAAATTCGGCGACACAATCGGAATTGTTCATGACGTTCACGAGAGAATTGCTCCGGCTGATGCTGTGAAACTTGCGAAACTCTTAGAGCCTTACGATTTAACCTTCCTTGAAGATCCCGTACAGCTTGAACAGACCGAATACATCAAACGTATACGCGAATGTTCGGGAATTCCAATTGCAGAAGGCGAGTTGTTCAACAACCCTTACGAGTGGCGTAATCTTATTCAGAATAGGTTGATTGATTATATCCGCGTCCACATTACCCAAATCGGAGGAATTACGCCTGCCCGGAAATTACAGCTTTTCGCCGAACAGTTCGGAGTATGTACAGCATGGCACGGGCCCGGTGATATGTCTCCTTTAGCTCATGCCGCGAATATTCACATTGACTTAGCCGCCCGGAACTTTGGCGTTCAAGAATGGTCGGGAATTGAGCCGCCGAACTTCGTAATTCAAAACTTACGCGACAATCACGGTGCTTTGCTTGAAGTTTTTCCGGGACTTCCTGAGTACAAAGACGGCTATGTTTATCCTAATGATAAGCCTGGTCTCGGTGTTGATATTAACGAGGCCGAAGCGAAAAAATATCCATGCGAGAACACTATTACGACATGGACGCAAACGAGAAAT
>CALGHA010000048.1 GCA_937915835.1 uncultured Fretibacterium sp.
ATGAAACGCGAGAACTCCAAGCAGAATATTCCGCAATATGGAGAAGTAATTTCGAGTGAAAGCGGAAGTGCAACAGTAAGGATAGGGAGTTCCGAAATTCCGTGCAGCACCAAGCTGAAGAATTTAGGCTCCGGCGACATCGTATTAGTATCGTTTGCTTCGGGAAATAAATTGCGAGGTCAGGTGATAGCGAGGTTATGAAGGATTTATTTACCGGCTCAGTGGGAAAAATTTCAAACATTGGAGGCTCAAGGATATACACAACTCCGAACACAGTTGAAGTTAGTGGAACGAGCTATGAGATTTCCGCGCGAGTTCAAGGTGAATTTGTAACGCACAGTTTAGACGGCCGATTGTGGATATATCAGCGAGGGACGAGATACGGAGCTTTAGCGTTAAAGTTCAATCCTGAGACTGAAGAGTTAGAATTTGCGACCTCACGAACAATCACACTGACCAATGAGAGGATATTAGCGCGCGGCATTGACTGGATATTGACGAGCAAAAATATCTACATGGTATCAGACGAAAGCCCGTATATTCTGAGTGCGAGCCTTTACGACAGTAATATTCCCGAAAAATATTTATACTCAATACTGCGTTCAAATTCGAACACGATAGATCCGTTCACCAAAAAGGCATGGGGAAAATCTGAGCTTAACGGGAATTCTGACGGTTCAGGATATTTCAGCAATGACACGGAATTGTTAAAGCTAGCAGGTTCGTTTGTGCTTGATAAGAGTTATTCGGTTCTTCCGAGTGTCGGAGATTGGCAAATACTTCCAAACTTTTTGTTGCGTCGTCCAGATGCGGCATTAAGCGAGAGTTACAATGGGCAGAAAAATTTGCGTCCATTAATCCCTTTGGAGTTCAACAAAGGGGGGAATCCTTCGTACGGCTGCGGCTATGAACACGATATATCGCTGGCAATGATTGACGGAGAACTTTGGGGGCGAGGATTTTTGCACATTGGGAAGGTAAAAATTTTGCCGGCAGTGTTTGATGAGAGCGGTGAAGTTCTTGAATATTATCTTTATATCTCGCCAGAATATCCGTATAGTCCTTTTGACGAAAAAGAGAGTTCAAGTCTTGACGCTAATTCAGACTGGTTGAAGCTGAAAATTGCTCAATTTGGCGGTTATCTCTCAGAGCAAAGCGATTCGCTCAGTGATGGATTAGTTGAGACGAGTGCAGACACGCGAATATTTTCACTCCAAGATAAGGAATATTCTGAGCAAGTACCAGAGGGAAGCACGGGAAAACTTTACGTTGATTTGCTGAGTTCAGAGAGATTAATTCTTCATGATGGAGGCGCGAAATTTCTTAACGGAGCGGATTATGAATGCAAGAATTTATCTCAATGGCTAGCACCAAGCGGAAAAGTTGAGAGTATTTCCGACGGGTCCGTAGTTTCTTCGTTCGACGGGGCTTTACTGAACACGCTTATACCGACGGGCTTTAATCGTCAGCTTTTGCGCACGAATAATCCTGAGCTGACAGCGAAAAGTTATTCCGGTTCAAGGCTGATATTGAGCGATTATGAAGTTGGAGGCCGAAAAAGTTTTCATGTGAATAAATTTGCCTCTCAGCTTGAAGAAAATTCGCAAATAGCATGGGAAGATATTTACAAGTCGCCAGTGGAAATTTCTTTTTGGGGAATGATAGAAAATATTGATTTATCTAATTGGGAGGATGGATATTGGCCAGTATTTTCAGCTATATCTTCACTTCTTCCTGCCTCATATCAAGATTTTGAAATAAATGATGATGGAAGTATACATATTTATAGTCGAAGTTTAGAACTTAAAGATATAACATTAAATAATACAAGTTATCGCAATGATGATTTCTATGAAGTAATAAATGCAAAAATACCGTGTTCAGCAATTTTGGTATTTAGAAACATTTTTACAGGTATACGTTTTTTTTGTAAATGCCCTTCAATAATAAATATTGATGAAAGCGGGGAATACAGTGCAATTGTTCCACAAAAATATTGGGATTGGGACAAGTATGATACTTATCTGATTTCAGTAGCTTGTAAGCCTGATTATATAAATAGTCATTTAGATACACAAGAATACTTAAAATGTGTACACGTAATTTTATTTTTAGATAATTTTGGGCACAGTCAAGGGAATATAGGAACTTATATTGTATTTCTTTCTAATTATGATCCCTCGCAATTTGACTTTGACGCAGAATTATTAAGGAGTGAGAAAATTTGAACTGGAAATATCGCAACGATACCAAGCGAGTAATAATCTACCACAATGAAATCTGGAGGCCGGATGAGGAGCGCGAAACTCTTTATCCGGTTCCTTCGTCTTTAGGCTTAACTTGCACGCAAGAGGGAAGTTCCCCTGACCCTGTATTGTTTCATGACGATGTTCAAATTGGAGCCGGCGAAGAAAAAATTATCACGCTTGACGCTCCGACGAACTCACCTAATGTTGCGTTGACTTTGTTATGCATGACACCCGACGCAGGCTTTGAATGCCGCTTCAATCACCTCTCCAACAAAGCAATTCCGATTGACACACGTGGATTTTCGCAAGTCCTCTCATGGGAATTATGTTCACGAATAATCTTGCGAAATATTACGGGAATTGACGGGTATATCAGTGTGACAGCAATTGAGGTGATTTCATGACATGACATTAAAAATTTTTACTCATGCTGAGTTTTCGGGCGGCGGATATTCTCCATTGAACTCGGGAACTCTCAGTAAATTATCAACAGACGCAAGCGGAAATCTTTTATTCGATAAGCTATGATAATTTTGGTGAGAATAGAACAATAAACAGCCCAATATTTCCAGAACAAATGACACTTATATAAGACTTAGAGAACAAGCCTATTCTCAACCCGCTCCGGCTTTCGTAATCTGTTAATTGGAGGCTGATAACATGCAAATTCCAGCAAAATTTATTCAGTGACTTGGGGAGCTTCTTGCTGAACTTCTCGCACCTGAGATTGCAGATAACCAGGAAATTATTGCCTACGTTGACGAACAGATGACAGATTACCAAGTTCAAGGCGACAATCTCACTCCAAGTAAAAGAGGTGATCTCATGCCTTTGTTTATCGTTCCTTCTAATAATTCAGCGGCTCTTCAATCCTTGCTGCTGAATATCGACAATAAATTAAACTCAATCATTGAACTGTTGAGCAAAAACAATCCTTCTTCAGGTGAAGAAATTATCGATGACCCGGATTTTAACGCAATTTTAGACGGTGCTTTTGACGGCTCTGACACTAATATTCTGCCTGATGAAGACTTAGACAATATGCTTGATGATGTCTTTAACGGGCAGGATGACAATGTTAATCCCGACGAAGATTTGAATGATTTGCTCAACGACGTTTTTAACCCTTGATGTTAATTCGGGAAGGCCAACCGATTTAGCATAAATCAATTTTACTTTATGGAGGTATTTTTCTTATGGCGTATGATTTAAACGATACTGCTACTATTAACCAAATCAAAACTTTAGCTTTACGCGTGAAGTCCGAAATTGAAGGTGCTGTTGCCGCTCTTCCGACGGAAATGTTCCTTGACCAGACGAAAACGCAATTTGTCTCAAGCTTCTCTTTCAACTCGACAACTTACTCGGGCGCTACTAACCCCAATCTTGACGGTAAACCGGTTCTTGTTTTGGCGGTTAAGGGCGTTGATAATGCTGACCCGACAAATACCAGCAAGCAGACGGTAACTTACAGCTTCCTCGATATGCAGACGCTTGTTGATACCTACACGGCGAAGGCTGGCAACAGCGCAAAAATCTTGAACATTTCAGGCTATGAGATTGAGGTTAATATTTCGGCGGCGGCGAATAACTCAATCACGGTTCAGAATGACGGTCTCCATGTTGATATTTCCGGCAAGGCTGACAAAGTTGCGAGTGCTACAGCCGGACATGTTGCAAGTCTGGACGCTAACGGGAACTTACAGGACAGCGGGATTGTTGCGACGAATATCCTGACTACGGCGAATTTAGCGACTGACGCGGAATTTAACGAAATGCTCACTGAAGTTTTCGGCGCGGCTAATTAAGTTTTCACAGGCTGGAGGAGAAATCTTCCGGCCTAATTTTTCACCAATGGAGATGATTTTATGAGTTATGATTTAAATCATGCAGTTAGAAATAAAGACTTGAAGGCTTTAATGCAGAAAGTTGCAAACCTCGACGCACGTACGGATTTTCTTACGCATGATACGAGCATCTGGTCACATAATCGATATCGCGGCAAGAACTTAGGATCAGCACCGACGACAG
>CALGHA010000049.1 GCA_937915835.1 uncultured Fretibacterium sp.
TTCATGAGCTCAGGCGTAAGAGTTCGGACAACAAAAATTTCTGCACGTCCTCCAGCATTCTCAATTGATTTTGCTGTCTCGTATTCACAGTTAGTACCGGCAAAAACAGGAATTAAGAATTTTGGTGATGAGATTGCTTCATGAGAATAAAAACTTTTTGGAAGCTCAGATTTAATCTCAACATTGGGAATTTCTGAAGTCTCGTTCGTAAACGCAGGGAAAATCTCAGAAAGAGTTTCATCATAAATTCTCTCGGCATCATCAAGTTTTATTCTCTCGTTAGCACAAATAATTTCCGGCTCACTCAAAACTCGTCCAAGTTCATGATAACCTTCTGGGATTTCACCGTTGAACTCAACTATGAATTTTCCGCTAAAGTTAATGTCATCGTCAAAATTTTTATCACTCGTGAACTCAAAGCCTAAGTTATTTCCCAAGCACATTTTGAATATCTCGGCTTTAACTCCTCCGAATGTTGGAACTGCACAGGCTAAAATTTTCCCTTGAGAGATTAACGCTTGAACGTCAGCAAAAATTTTCAGCATTGAGTTTTTCTCAGGAAGTCCGCGTTCGTCATATTCTGGTGAGATTAACGCAACTTTTGAGCCTGCATGCTTGAACTCCGGAGAGATTACATTTTTCGCATTCGAAACTGAGACAGCAAACGCGATTAAAGTCGGCGGAACGTCTAAACTTTTTCCCTCTGAACTCACAAATGAGCCGCTCATAGAATCTTTTCCGCCTATTGCTGGAACATGAAAATCAATTTGTGCCTTCAAAGCTCCGAGTAAAGCTCCAAACGGAAGCCCCCATTTCTCCGGATTATGTTCAGGCTTGCCGAAGTATTCTTGCAACGTCAGCCAACATTTTGAGAGATTACCGCCTGATGAGACGATTTTACACAGGGCTTCAAGAACAGCGAGATATGCTCCGTCAAAAGGTGAACGCGATGAAATTTCCGGGTCAAATCCATATGACATTAACGAGCAAGTATCAGTTTCATGATTAAGTCCAACAGGAATTTTTGCGGCCATTGCCTGAGCAGGAGTTTTCTGGAATTTTCCTCCGAACGGCATTAACACGCTGTGAGCTCCGACGGTCGAATCAAATCTCTCTGCAAGCCCCCGTTTTGAGCAAATGTTAAGCCCTCTGAGAATTTCCGGGAATTTCGCTTTTGCTTCATGAGCTTCATACTTGGGATTAACTTTTACGTTGATATGCCTTGAAGCTCCGTTGCTGTTGATGAACTCGCGCGAGAGATTAACAATTTCTTTTCCCCGCCAAAGCATACGCATTCTTCCGTTGTCATTAACTTTCGCTATTACGCTTGCTTGAACGTCCTCACTCAACGCTAAACTTTTAACGCGTTCAACATTCTCTGAGCTTACGACAACAGCCATTCTCTCTTGGGATTCACTTACGGCAATTTCTGTTCCGTCGAGACCGGCATATTTCAGCGGGACATTGTCAAGATTAATTTCAAGTCCTTCGGCCAATTCTCCAACAGCAACGCTAACTCCTCCGGCTCCGAAGTCATTACAACGTTTGATTAGGCGTGTGAACTCAGGATTTCGAAATAACCTCTGCAACTTTCTTTCTTCAGGAGCATTCCCCTTCTGAACTTCAGCCCCGCATGTCTCAATTGAGCTTGATGTGTGAGAAATTGAAGAGCCTGTTGCGCCGCCAATCCCGTCTCGTCCAGTCCTGCCGCCCAGCAATAACACGAAATCCCCGGCTTCCGGTCTCTCACGAATTACGTTATTTTCACGAACAGCCGCGATTACCGCACCGACTTCAAGACGTTTTGCGCGATAACCCTCATGATAAATCTCGTCTACTAAACCCGTTGGAATTCCGATTTGATTTCCGTATGAGCTGTAACCTTGAGCTGCCTTCGTGATAATTGCTCGCTGTGATAATTTTCCTGTCAATGTCGGCTGTGAAGGGTCAGCGGCTCCGGTTATTCTCATTGCTTGATAGACGTACGCGCGTCCTGATAATGGATCTCGAATTGCTCCTCCTATGCATGTTGCTGCTCCTCCGAAGGGTTCAATCTCGGTCGGGTGATTGTGAGTTTCATTCTTGAAGAGTAACAGCCAGCTTTCACCGTCAACGTCAATTTTTACCGTGCATGCGTTATTTTCTTCGGAGTTCACAACGTCAGGATTACGCAGATATTTTGCTCCGATTGTTGCGATGTCCATTAACGTAACGGGCTTATCATCAGGGTAATTTAACTCGCGCCGGATTGCTAAGTAATTTTCATAGGCCTCACGAACAGCTTTATCATGAATTTCTGCGTCGTCAATCTGCGTAAGAAACGTCGTGTGTCTACAGTGATCCGACCAGTAAGTATCGAGGACTTTAATTTCCGTCTTAGTTGGCATTCTTTTTTCAGAGGCAAAATATTTCTCACAGCACGCTAAATCCTCAGAACTCATTGCCAGACCGTGAACGTCAGCAAAACTTTTTATAATCTCGACATCTTCAGGAACGGGATAATTTAATTCTAAAGTTTCATATTCTTCTAACTGGGCTTCTCGTGCTTCAACTGGATTAATCAAAAACTTTTTGACAGCCTCGAAATTCTCACAATTGCCATAAAACGCGTAAACTTTTGCAGTCTTAATGACCGGACGAAATCCCAGTAAAAGGCTTGCGCATTGTTCGGCAGCGTCAGCTCTCTGGTCATATTGGCCGGGTAAAAACTCTACAGCTAAAATTTTGTCGGCATCATTGGGAAGCTCAGCAATAATATTATCCGTAAGAGGTTCAGCGAAAATTGAGAACTTGCAAGTTTCGAGCATATCATCACTCAAGCCCTGAACGTCATAGCGATTTAGAATGCGTATATTCCTGAAATTTCCGAGTTCACGCAAGAGTGAGAGAGCTTCATAATTTTCTTTACGTTCGGTGTAAATTCTGTGTACCAGTTTCAAGACCTCCTGTGTAGACTGCAAAATTTTATACAAGCTCGTCAAGTTTAGCCGTAATCTTCTCAATCGTCAGGTTATTTCCTCCAAGTCTGGCGGCTTCTTGTCCTCCTTTGTAGAATATGAACGTTGGAAGAGCCATTACCGCCGGACGAACCATCATTGCAACTCTGCGATTTGTTGACGTATCGACCGAACAGAATTTTATTTTCCCGGAATATTTTGGACTGTCAGCAAGCTCATGATAGCCCGGCATTAACGCCATGCAATGCCCACATCTCGGACCCCAAAAATCTAAGACTGCTGGAAGTGGGCTGTTCTTGAACTCGGCTTCAAAATTTTCTTTCGTGATTTCCATTATTGCCATTTTGCCTTACCCCTTTAATCTTGTGAATGTCCGTGTATTATACTCTACGCATGAGACTTGTATTGAGATTGAGACAGGTATGTATATATTTATGAAGACGCATTTCTTTGTATAATATTACACATCATGTATTCATGTCATCATTTCATTTCAGGAGGAATATTTAATCATGGAAAAACGTGAACTTGTTATCATCGGAGCAGGTCCGGCAGGAATGTCCGCAGCAATTTACGGGAAACGTGCAGGCCTTGACGTTCTAGTTCTTGAAAGAGGAGCAACAGGAGGCCAGATTAACAACACTGACGAGATCGAAAATTATCCGGGAATTGCTCATGCTTCAGGCTCAGAACTCGGCGAAATGTTCAAAACTCATGCGCTGAAATTCGACACGGAAATTCGCAGGGTTGACAGCAGCAAAGTTGAATTACGAGACGACAAGAAAATTATCATCACGAAAAAGGGAAAAGACATTAACGAAATCGAAGCTGAAGCAATTATCATCGCAACAGGAGCACACTTTAAACGCTTAGGCTGTGAGGGAGAAGCTGAACATATCGGGCAGGGCGTAAGTTTTTGTGCGGTCTGTGATGGAGCATTCTTTGAGGATTATGAAATTGCTGTTGTCGGTGGAGGAAATACGGCGGTTGAAGAAGCTAATTACCTGACAAAATTTGCCTCAAAAGTTTACATCATTCATCGCCGTGATGAGTTCAGAGCTGATCGGTCGGCAATCGCTCAAACTCTGGCCAATCCCAAAATTGAACCCGTCTATAATTCCGTCGTCGAAAAAATTGAAGGTAACGGAATGGTCGAAAATATCGTGATTAAGAACGTCAAAACTGGCGAAAAATCTAATCTTGACGTTGCAGGAGTATTCATGTTCGTAGGTCAGGAGCCTGATGATGATTGCGTGCGCGGCCTTGTTAAGGCTGAAAAGGGCGGCTGGATTATCACGAATGACAAAATGGAGACTTCTATTGAGGGAATTTTCGCGGCTGGAGATGTTCGTAGCAAGTATTTACGTCAGGTTATCACTGCAGCTTCAGACGGAGCGATTGCGGCAATGGCGGCTTCCTCATACATCAACGAGCAAGTTCATTTACGTTCGACACTGCTTGAGCCTGATGAAGTCAAAGCGTTCTTCTTCTCAAGCATTGATGAAGCTCAAGTGAAACTCGTTAATTCCGTAGAGAAATTTGCGAAGAATAAGGGCGTGAATATCTCCGTGATTGACGGCTATAGAAACGCACGAATGACCGAAAAACTCGGCTTAACGGGAAAACTTCCGGCAATAGCGATAATCAAGAAAGGCAGCGTTGAGAGCGTAAAGACAATCACAACTGAAAACGAAATCGAGAGTGCATTAGCGTAAAAATTTCTAAAGGGGAAGTTGTGAAATTTCTGCTTCCCCAATCTCATTAACAAAATAGAACGTGTTATATTTTATCGTCGCAAAATTTTTAGTGATTATGAATAGAGATTAATAAACACGAACTTGAACCGGCATAAATCTAATCCCTTTTCGTTCACAATGTCAGCATCAATGTAAAATATTCTGCGTCCAGCTTTACGAACTTTCGCCGTACAGATCAGCTTCACTCCGTCGCGTGAGCCTCGCAAGTAATCAACATGAGCATTCACAGTTACTCCATAACCTCCGGCACTGATAAACGCAACTCCGGCAGTGTCATCGGCCATCGTGAAGAGAACGCCTCCATAAGGAACTCCGTAAGGGTTAAAATGCTCCTCTTCGAGTTCAAGCTCACTCACAGCAATTCCCTCTTCAATCTTCACAAATCGGAAGCCCGTCTTGCACTCAATATCATACTTTAACTTTTCTAATGCTTCTGTGTTTACTTTTACTTCTTCTTCTGGCATGGGGGAAAAACTCCTGACGAAAAATTTTTACCAGATTTTAGCATATTATCATCTTGATTTTGCATGTCTTAAGCGTTGTTGTTGAGAGAGATCAAGATTTCAGCACGTCATTATCTTTTTTCGTATGTCGTCTTTGTGCCTCTGTTGAAATTAGAATTAACACGCATAATGCTCCTCCCCATTTCAGCGAGCGTGAGAATACATCATCAACTTTTTCTGCCTAGTCAACTTGCTGTTTCTTCATTTCGCCGCTGTTAATGTCCTCCGCAATTTCCCGTGCCGTGTTAATCATCGCCGGAATTGTCCTGCCGTGATAATAATTTTTCGCGTCAATATTAATCCCAATGTTAATTTTGTTGAAAGCCGCCGACGTTAAGAGATAAGCTCCGGATTTCTTATTCAAGTTCACGAGTATAGCACCGGCCAATCCAAGCAGAGCACTCAAAATAATTAACACAGCAAGATACACGTCTAAACTCTTTAGATTATCGACGAAAACAGCCTCATTCAGAAATTTATACGAAGCATAAAAGTATGAAGGCTTGTAAGAAGGCTTAATTCAAAACTGAATAAAATATGATTACGCATGAGAGAATACACCCCTTTTCGCTAAAGTGTAATAACATTATCACATGCTAAAATATTTGACAAAAATAAAAGTTGCTTGTAAAATTGCCGCCGTTTAGAAAATTTGAAATTTACAAAATATTTTGAAGGTGTTATTTTATGATCGACGAGAAAACTGGAAGAAGAAGATCCAACAATTTAATTCTCGACACAGCGTTGAGAGATTTTTATGATGCTGCGGATGATATGCATTTGAGCGAGGGACTTATTCAGATTTTGAGTTACCCGGAGCGCAGAGTTGACGTTTCTGTACCTGTTGAGATGGATGACGGAAGTGTAAAAGTATTTCAGGGCTTCAGAGTTCAGCACTCGACAGCGTTAGGGCCGTCAAAGGGCGGTATTCGTTACGCGCTTGATGTCACAGGTCAGGAATGTGAAGGCCTCGCAATGTTAATGACCTGGAAATGTTCACTCGCTGGCATTCCTTACGGCGGAGGCAAGGGCGGAATTTGCTGTGATCCTACTCACATGAGCCGCAAAGAGAAAGAGAGAATGTCAAGAACTTTCGGCGCGAGAATTGCTCCTATCATTGGCCGATGGTCTGACGTTCCTGCTCCTGATATGTACACCGGCGGTCAAGAAATGGTCTGGATTATGGACACGATTTGCAAGATGCTCGGACATTTTGAACCGGCAATGCTTACGGGTAAGCCGATTGATTACTGGGGAGCTAAAGGCAGAACGGAAGCAACAGGACGAGGATTAGCGGCATGTGCGTTCGAACTGATGAAGATTAAGGGGATTGACCCGACGAAGATTAAAGCGGCAGTTCAGGGTTTCGGTAATGTCGGAAGCTATGCGGCAAAAATTCTCGGTGAAGCTGGCGTGAAAATCGTAGCAATCAGCGACACAACCGGAGCTTATTACAACCCGAACGGAATTAACATTGATAAAGCCTTCGAGTACATGAACACGAACCCCGGACAAAGAGGCAGAAAGTTAACGGGCTTTGAGAAAGAGAATTGCGAGAAAATTCCGGGCGAGGACATCGTAGGACTTGATTGTGATTTCTTCGTTCCTTGCGCGGCTCAGGGAGTTTTGAACGAGAATACAGCCGGTAACGTTAAGGCCAAATACATCTTCGAAGGTGCGAACAGCCCCACAACTCCTGAAGCTGAGAAAATTCTCAATGATAAGGGCGTAATCGTTGTTCCTGACTTCTTAGCGAACGCCGGCGGTGTCGTAGGCTCATACTTTGAGTGGGCGCAGAACTTACAGGGCCTTTCATGGACTGAAGAAGAATACAACAAGCGTTTAGTCTCACTCATGACGGACAACTTCGATAAAGTCTGGGCTTACGCTGAGGACAAGAAGACGACAATGAGACGTTCAGCTTATATCGCAGCAATTAAACGAGTTACGGATATTGTCGAGCTTCGTGGAGTTTACCTGTAAATCTTGGCATATAAATTTTTCCCCCGCTCTCACAAAAGGGCAGGGGAATTTTTTACGCGCTCTAAATTTCTCCGTTAAAGACTTCCACAGCCGGGCCAGTCATGAAACAGCGATTATCATCGTCAACTTTTATTCGCAAGTCGCCGCCTCGTAAATGCACAAGAACTTCACGATTTAATTTACCCGCTATTACTCCGGCAAAAGCTGATGCCGTCGCTCCAGTTCCGCAAGCAAGAGTTTCACCGGAGCCGCGTTCATAAACACGCATATCAATCTCATCACGCGCGATTACCCTAATAAATTCCGTGTTCACTCGTCTGGGAAATCTTTCATGTGTCTCGAACTTTACGCCTTCACTCGCAAATTTTGACTCAGGCCAAGTCATAATGCCTTCAAGTTCCGGGTTGTCTTCGAGGAAATACACAGCGTGATCATTGCCGACATCAACGCCGATAAATTGCAAGCTCATTCCGTCAACGTTAATTTTCTCCGGAAGTTCTCCGTCAAGTTTAGCAATTCCCATGTCGACACAGGCCGCTTCAACTTTCCCGTTTGCAATCTCAAGCGTAATTCTCTTCACACCTGAAGGCGTATCGATTAAGGCGTAATCTCTTGTTGCTGGGATGAGGCCTTTATCATAGACGTATTTTGCGACACAACGAATGCCATTTCCGCACATTGAGCCTTTGGAGCCGTCAGCGTTGTAGAGCTGCATGAAAGCGTCGCCGTTCTCAGTGGGAAGAATTAAGATTAATCCGTCGGAGCCTATGCCAAAATGTCTGTCTGAAATTTTGCGGGCTAATTCTTCGGGCTCATAAACATTTTCGCTGAAACAATTGACGTAAATATAATCATTGCCGCAACCGTGCATCTTCGTGAACTTCATGAATTATCCTTCTCCTTTTGTGGATTTACGAGAAGATTTTACACCTTAACGGAAATCATAAAGTTCTTGATGAGGCTTAAAGACGGTAAAGCCTATCCCCCACAAACCGTATGTAATAATTACAGCGTCGATTTTTTCAGAATTTATATAAGTCCTGAGACTACCGTTAAATTGACGTAAATCCATCTCATGAATATTATTAACCCCCAATGCTAAAAACGGAGTAAGAACTTTTCCGAAAGAATCCCTTATAATCAAAATGTTTTTATCATTATCTGAAAGTTCATTACGTATTCTTGCTAATGAATAATCACTGTGCATATAAGCATGATAAGGATCTGAATTGTAATAATCTTTCGGCTCTATTTGTTCCATAAAGTAAAACACATCGAAGCTCCCTGTTCTGTTTACATTAAGATCCGGGACATCATAATTAAACAGAGTCTTGAATTTCGGATAAAATAACGTAATATTATCAGGTTTTGTTTTTGCTAACGTCAGCTTTTTACCCTGAGAGCCTAAAAACCATTCAGTATAAATAACACTGTCAAAGTTTTCTGGATTTAATAATTCAGGCTTAACGTTCCAGCCATAATCATCACGAAGAAACTCAAGAATATGTTCAGCCGCCCATAATCCAGCTTCGGGTTTCCAGTGATGGTCTGTTCTGAAGAATAATTCATGATGGTTCATACCTTCGTTATGTAAAATTTTTCTCAGGTCATAATATTTCACATGATTTTCTTCAAGCCCCCGTAAAAATCTGTCGCCGTTCTGGTTTGAGAAGTCTAGAATACCGGAAAGATCTGCGTCTTCATATTTGCAGGTTTTGGTCGGAATGCCTACGTAAAAAAATGTTACACCCTTTTTAGCGCAGAAATCAGCAAGTTCTACTGTGGATTTAACGCTGTCTAAAATATCCATACTTTTGGTTAATCCTAATAAATAATCATCATCACGTTTTATTACCGGGTTATATTCAAGTGCAGGTGCCATATTCCAATTTATAAATTCTTCGTATCTTCGTGCTGTCTCGACAAAATTATGATAATAAGGAAGCTCATCCGTTGTAAGTGAGCTGATTTTTCCCTTGAAGTATTCAATTGCTTCTATTAAACTTGACTCTTGCGATGCTGTATCTGCGTTTTCCGGTTCCTCATCTTCAAAGGGATATAACAGTTTCCATCCGTAAAATCTATCATATCCTCTTTTCGCTGTCTTCTTTGTTATTGCGCTGACAGCAAAAATCATTACAAATATTATTATACCGAAAAAAAGTATTACATAAAGTTTCCTTGTCTTCATGATTAATCCACCTACCTCAAAAGTTAAAATATATAAACGGGTTATAGCTTGAGCCAATTACTTCCAGAACTCCAAGCA
>CALGHA010000050.1 GCA_937915835.1 uncultured Fretibacterium sp.
TGAGCGTAAAGCGGTGATAATTTCTCAAGATAGCTCCGGTAATTGGCCAGAAGGTCAGGCGTTAAGTCCTTTATGCTGTCAACGTCGTTAGCATTCCCGCAATCTTCCAGATAAGCCGCCTGTGATGATAATTCCTGAGCTCCGATTAATCTCGCTGAACTCTTTAATGCATGAACTTTTATCGTGTAATTATGAATATCTTCTTCAGTGAAAAATTTTTCTATGTCATGCAAATTATTATTGATTGAGTTGTAGAATTGCTGAAGTGTTTTAGCTAAGATTGTTTCGGTCGCGCAATTTTTTATCGCCTCAGAATAGCTCAAGCCCGAAGTTTTCCCGTAAAACTCCTCAAGCTCGGATTTACCCTGCGAAATTTCTTCATCAGCTTCACTTTCACTTTCATCATGCAGGACAATTTTCTCACCAGGCAGATACTTTATTAAAGCTGCTTCAAGTGTCGACCCTTCTACAGGCTTTGAAAGATAATCAGTGAAGCCCTCTTCCAAGTATTTATTGCGAGCACCGCTAACAGCGTCAGCCGTAAGACATATTACAGGTGTATCAATATTCATTCCGTTTTCCTGTTCTCGAATATGTCTCATCGTTTGAGTTCCGTCCATTATGGGCATTCTCTGGTCCATCAAGATTAAGTCATATTTCTTCCCAAGTGTCAAACTCAACGCTTCAGCTCCGCTTGTTGCAGTATCAAGATTAATCTCCGTCTTGCTGAGTAAACCCTCAATTACGGTCAAGTTCATATCAGTGTCATCAACGACGAGAATATGAGCGTCAGGAGCTTTGAACGATTCCTGATATGCCCTCATAGTGTGAACATAACGGTCAAATTTATCATGGAAATTCCCGATTGGCTCATCAGAAATTACACGTTGAGGCAAATAAATTATGAACGTTGAGCCTTCACCGTAAACGCTTTCGACTTCAATTCGGCCGTTCATGAGCTGTAAAAGATTGCGCGTAATCGATAAGCCCAAGCCCGTGCCTTCAACCGTATTATTCTGGACAAGGTCAATCCTCTCAAATTGTTTAAAGAGTTTCGGGAGGTCTTCTTCTTTGATGCCTATTCCTGTATCACTGACCCTGAAAACGAGATTTACATTTTCACGGCCTGTTTCGTCATTATATTTTTCACCTGACACTGTGAGAGCAACGCTTCCTTCATGAGTGTATTTCACAGCGTTATTAAGAACGTTCGTAACAACCTGGCGAACTCGGACTTCATCGCCGTATAATTCATCCGGTAAAGCCTCGTCAACTTTAACGTCAAATTTTAAATCCTTTTGCCTTGCCTTGAAGACTATCATATTAGTAACGTCGTTCAAGACTGAGCTTAGTTTATAATCACTCTCGGCAATCTCCATTTTTCCCGCTTCAATCTTGGAGAAGTCAAGAATGTCATTTATTATTGAGAGTAAATTTTTCCCCGCACTTTCGACATTTCGGGCATAAGTCGTAATCCTGTCGCTCGTGCTCTCACGAATAATCATCTCGTTCATTCCTAAAACGGCATTAATCGGAGTTCTTATCTCATGGGACATATTCGCTAAAAATTCACTTTTCGCCGAGTTAGCTCGTCTCGCCTGCTGCATTGCCGCTTTAGCCAGCTCTAATGCTTCTTCTAATTGCTCGCTTCGTTCCTGTTGTTCCTTGTGTAATCTCGTCGTGTCAGCAACAAGAATAATATAGAAGCCGGGATTGACAGCATAAAAATTGAACTGTTTATAGAAAACTTTATCGTCAATTTCACACGCAATATTGACTTCATAAAGCGCGTTCTTCTGAGTTCCGAAAGCAATAGAGTCTGGGGCGAGAGCATGAGCCATTGAGTTAATCTGCTCATCAGTTCCGTGCAAAATCGGGACAATTTCCTCTTGAATATATGCGTTGAAAGTATCGTGCATGCTTTTCGGCAGAATGCTTCCTTCCGGTAAGTCCTCGCTTACAGTAACGTGATAACGGCCAATTGCCATGTAAGCTATCATTTCAAATTGACGGGCTAAAATTTTGTCGACGATTGTCTGATAAACTTTTGAGTTGTTACATTCACGCTCGGTGATGAAAGCTATGACGTTGCCTGTGATTGGGTTTCGTGTCATCATAGCTGAGATTTCGACGTAACAGATATTCCCGTTCTCTCGTCTTGAAAGAAGGACTAAACGAGTTCCGATTCTGCCTTTAGCGTAAATATCGAGAAGTGAGCCGACGTTGAAAGTCTCTAGGAATTTACGGCGTTCAACGAAATTAATATAATGCTTTGCCCTGAGCTTGAGCATCTCTGAATATATTTCTTGATTTTTATCCGTGCTGTATAAATCTTTTCCCCTGACTTCCTCGAGATGATCAAGTGTTAAATCCGCGCGGAACATTCCCAGAGT
>CALGHA010000051.1 GCA_937915835.1 uncultured Fretibacterium sp.
GGAGCGAAAGGCGGCTCACCAATTTTTTATCTTATAGAATTACACTCACGATGTAATTAAATCCTGCGCAGAGTATCACGCTCACAGGAACAGCCAGGAATAACAATCTGTTGAACAGGCTGACTCGCTCGTCTTCTTTTCCGCATGATGCCATAATCAAGCTGCCTCCTGAAGAAAACGGACTAATCGCGCTGCTCTGTGCTCCAAGAACTGTGCATGCGAACAAGGCTTCCGGGCTTAATCCAGTTGATGCGGCCAACGCTGGAATTAACGGGAATAATGCGGGCGTAACTACTCCGGTCGTCGATGAGAAGAAGCTCATGAATGCGGCAACGAAGCTAAACGCAATCGGGACGAGTGAGACAGCAACAGCGATTAACATTCCGGCTCCGGCAATCATTATAATCGTGTTCCAACTAAGCCGACATCAATTTTGCTGTTGAGCGCTGCGATTGTCTTATTAGCCGGCATAATCATTTTCAAAATCGGGAACGCGAGCAGAACAATCATCATCAATATCATCAATGTAAACGTCTGACGCTGTTTCTTGTCGAACGGTTCAGGTTTAGCAAAAGTTACTCCTTTTCCAATATGCCAGTTTGAAGGAAGTCCGAACCTGAAGACGGCAATAATTATCAGCGAGAAGATTACGGCGAGAATGAAAATTTTCATCTCCATGTTGAAGCTCTCGACAGCCTGTAAGTCTTTATGAGCTTCGTATGCGTTATCAGCCAAGCCGCGAAAGATTACGCCCAAGTTCTACGTTGGGAAATTTCCTCCAGCCAATGCTCCAGCGTTAATCGCAACACCGCCGGTTAATTTGTCCATTTTAGCTTCTTCACATATCGCAAGAGTAATCGGAGCCATGAATGCCATAACTGTAAAGAAAGTTGCTCCCATGATTGATAGAATTACGGCAACAGCAAACAAAGCAAACGGAAGAAGGCCCGGAAATTTTCGGCAGGAATAAAGCAGTGAACCCGATAATTTTTCGAGCGTCCCGTTAATTGCCGCAAAGTTGTAGAAAAGCGATACCGACAAAATTACGAACATCGTATTAATCGCCCAGAAACCTATAACTTGGCCCGGCTTCAATCCCATTACGAAACAGCCGATTATGTACGCGAAGACCATGCAGAACAGGCCCGTGTTAATTCCCGTCTTGTAGCCTAAAATTATTGCTTCCCAGTGAGGATTTTCCGTTTGTCCGCCGTCGGTGTCGACCATTACATTTTTGTAGCCGACTTTCTTGATGATTTCGAGGTTGTCAGGAAGATTTGACTTGTATTTTCCTCCGCCCATGTTCTGAGCAAAGCAGCGTTCAAGAATTACATCATAATCCTTCACAATTTTAATCTGGTCTTCGTGAGACATTCCGACAATCCACCATTCAGGATGAGTTAAGACGATTTTTTTCACGCCCGCATTTCTCGCCGCCTCAATTACAACAAAGGCTTCTTCGGGTGAAACGTGAGCAGTTCCGAGTACAGCGTCATAATCTTTCACGAGCTTGAAGATTTCGTTTAATTCCGGGACAACTTTCCAGCCGACGACAATATCAACTCCGCCTGACGGGTCCTTACCCATTTTGTGAATGTGATTTTTCGCCGATTGTGTCGGAAGCCAGACGACTTTTGCCCCGAGTTTTAACGCGGTCTCGACAGCCGAAGGATTAATCCCGCCGATTGCCTTATTCATCGTAACTGAACCGTACATCGTAAAGCTGGTATTTTCCCCGTGAACCCGTCTGACAAATTCATTCGTGAGAAAAGCCCGGTTAGCCGTGAAGCCCTGATGAGATTTGATGACGATTGCCCGCGCTCCAACACGAATTGCCGCTTCTGCAAGCTCAAAGTCGTTATAAGCCCGCAATTTTAAGTCCGGGTTAGTGTGAACGTGCATATCACATACGCCCTTCAATGAAACTTTTTACTCAATATAAGACTGGCAATAATGAGGACGGTATCACGAAAGCATTAGAATATTTCTTGCATAACTGGAAATTAGCAATATGGAAGTGAAGAATTACCGCTGACTTTTTCATATTGTCTCTAAGGCCTCAGAACGTCTCTTCATGGCGCAATCCAGCTTGAGCCAATTTCTTAGCCGTCTTGAGAGTGAACTTGACAGCAAATTATTTGTCCGCACATCAACGGGAGTTCGTCCGACCGAAGCAGGACGCTTAATGATTGAGTATGCTTACCGTGAGTTGTCAGAATATCATCGAGTTCGCGGAACTTTCCTGCTTCCTCCGGTTCTGAATGAATTTAGGCGTGAATATCCTGCAATCCATGTTGAAATTGTCGAGGCTAACTCAATGGATCTGGAAAATATGCTCAAGAACGGAACGATTGACATTGCTTTAATCATTCTGCCGGCAAAAACTCTCAAGCATAATATTCAAGTCCTGATGAGAGATGAAATCTGCATAATCGCCGGAAGTTCTCATCCCGTCTTGAAGTTCGCACAGCCTTCACCTCCGAGCAGCAAATCAAGAATTCCCAAATATATTAACCTGAAAGATGCCATAGAGTTTGAATTTCTTCTAAGCGATTATGACACAATTTTAGGACGAGAGAGCCGGAGAATTTTTCGTGAACACGACTTAATCCCCAAAGTCCATAACGAGAAATTAAGCGCGTTCATGGCGGCTTCAATGGGAGCGGCAGGACTTGGATTAGCTTTTACGTATTATTGCGCGAGGAATTATTACTCACAAGCTGAGTTCTTATCACTCGAAAGCGGCCGTTAAACTCAGTGATATAATCTTTCGTGTTCTTGGCGAATAAAAATGCCGACCTATGCTCCCACCCACCCGCCAGATCGGAAGAGCGTCGTGTAGGGAAAG